>JAIRZY010000228.1 GCA_031266995.1 Tannerella sp. | reverse complement strand
CCCGCATCCGTCGATTTCACCACCGACCTTCATTCGATGGGACAGTGGATACAGGAAGGCGAACGGATCATCTTCGAAACGGTACTGTCGGTCGCAACCCCGAACAGCACGCTCACGGTACCCGCCGATGAAACGGATTCGGACGGGCTGAATTATCTTGCCGGCAAACGCATAGACGAAGTAAATAAGATGGCTGAACTCGGCACGCAACTGGCACACGTGGACGGTGGCGTCCCCAACATCAAAGTCACGCTGCCCGAACTGAACGCCTACTACATCGGCCAACTATTCTATTTCTTCGAAAAATCATGCGGCATAAGCGGCTACGTACTCGGCGTGAATCCCTTTAACCAGCCCGGTGTTGAGGCGTATAAGAAGAACATGTTCGCCCTCCTGAACAAGCCCGGATATGAAAAGGAGAGCGAGGCGATAAAGGCAAAAATATAAATTTATTGCCCTTTTATGATGCAGATAAAAAATAATCTGCTATATTTGCGCCGTCGTTAGGGGTGTTCTTCCTTCGGGAGGGGCTGAGATTAAACCCTCGAACCTGATATGTTGTAACTGACATCGTAGGGAAACGGTTGATTTTGGACGTTTGTCTGTTTATTTTTTTAAATTACCGGCCGTTTCGTATATTTTATGCGAAGCGGCTTTTTTTCAGAGCAACAAATAAGAAAGATATGAAAAGTAACATGAAGTATTACAAGCGGGCGCTGACGATAGCCGGCAGCGACCCGAGCGGAGGCGCCGGCATTCAGGCGGATTTGAAGACATTTTCGGCATGTGGATGCTTCGGCACGTCGGCAATCGTTGCGGTTGTCGATGAGAATACGGTTGGCGTGACGGGCATCCATCCCGTCCCCGCAGATTTTGTCACGGGACAGATAACGTCTGTCCTCGACGATATCGGAACAGATGCCGTGAAGATCGGCATGCTCCATTCGTCGGAACTCATCCGCGCCGTAAAGGAAACACTGTCCGCATACGACATTAAAAACATCGTGCTGGATCCGGTCATGGTCACTACGTCGGGCGACAGGCTGTTGCAGAACGAGGCGATTGCGACCCTGAAAAGCGAACTGATCCCCTCCGCGCGCATTATTACGCCGAACATCCCCGAAGCGGAAATCCTGCTGGGATGCCGAATCGACAGTCAGCGCGACATGCCGCTTGTGATACGCTACCTGTCGGCCGGCCGCAAAGTGTCCGTCCTGCTCAAAGCCGGACACTTGAAGGGAGACGTGCTGACGGATCTGTTTTACAACGCCGAAACGGACGAAGTGACGGAACTTGCCTCCCGGCGCATCGACACGAAGAATACGCATGGTACGGGATGCACGTTTTCCTCCGCCATCGCAGCGTTTCTGGCGCACGGCATGTCGCTCGACGACGCAGTCCGCCACGCCAAGAAATATATGGAATCGGCGATTGCCGCCGGCGCGGAATACGAAATCGGCCACGGCCACGGCCCCGTTCACCACTTCTTTAAATTTTGGGAATGAATCAAATAATATTATGAAGATAAAACTGAATGACAAACCGTACAGTCCGGCGGAAGGAACAACGCTGGACAGGTTTATGCAGGAACTGGACATGCCGCTTCAGGGCATCGCCGTCGCTATCGACTATGAAGTTATCCCGAAAACGCAATGGAGCGAAACCGTGCTGGAGGACAACATGGAGCTGATGATGATTCACGCCGTCTCGGGAGGCTAAAAGACGGACGGATGTTATGAAACTTATTGTGATTACAGCCGAACATTTTTTCGACAAAGAACCGGAAGCGATTAACCGGCTCTTCGAGAACGGCATGGAGGTGCTCCACGTTCGCAAGCCCCGTGCGCCGGTCGGCCGGGTAATACACCTTATGGAACGGATTGATGCCGTTTTTCACCCGCGGATCGTTGTTCCGAATTATGAACTGACGAGTCTGTTTGCCGTGAAAGGCATACATTTAAGCCGCCGGGACTTAGACCTGTGGCAGCCGGGCCGTACCGGAAGGCGCCTGTCCCTGAGCTGCTCCTGTCATTCGTTTGAAGAGATTGCCGCCGCGGTCGTTGATTACATGTTCCTGAGCCCCATTTTCGACAGCATATCCAAAGCCGGCTACAAACAGGGCTATACGCCGGAACAGCTGATTGATGCGCGGGACAGGCACCTCATAAATGACAGGGTAATAGCTTTGGGCGGAATTACGGCAGAACGGATACCGGCGGTCTGTCGCTATGGATTTGGGGGCGTCGCCGTGCTGGGCGCCCTGTGGGCGGACGGGAATACGGATGGACTGCTGCAGCGTTTCGACGAATTGAAAACAGCCTGCAGCATATGAACGGACTGCTGTTTATCACGCACCGGACCGAAAGATACGATGATCTTCAGTCGGTAGAAATTGCGCTCGAAGGCGGTTGCCGGCAAATACAGCTCCGCATGAAGGACGCTCCGGCCGGAGAAGTCGAGGACGTTGCCCACCGCGCAAAAGCCCTTTGCGACGAATATCATGCAGCGCTGTACATCGACGATTATGTGGAAATATGCCGGACGGTTGGCGCCGCGGGAGTGCATCTCGGGAAATCGGACATGCCGCCCTCCGAAGCGCGTGCGATGTTAGGCGACGGATACGTCATCGGCGGCACGGCTAATACGTTCGAAGATATATGCGCGCTGCACGGGCAGCAGGTAAACTACGTCGGCCTGGGGCCTTTCCGCTTCACGACGACAAAGAAAAACCTCAGCCCCGTTTTAGGCCCGGAAGGATACCGCACAATCCTGCGACAGTGCAGGGAAAACAAAATACCTCTGCCGGTCGTGGCGATCGGAGGAATCACGGCAGCCGACATACCGGACGTCATGCGGACGGGAGTGTCGGGCATCGCCCTTTCCTCGGCGATTTTAAACGCAGAGAATCCGGTAGAGGCGACGCGGAGAATCGTCCGGCTCGTGGAACAGGAATTTATTTTTAAACAGATATATGTATGAAGAAATTAGTAATAGCCGGCAGGGAATTTGGTTCGCGACTGTTCCTGGGAACGGGGAAATTCAGTTCGAACGACGTCATGAGCCGGGCGATTGAATCGTCGCAGACGGAGATGGTGACGGTCGCAATGAAAAGGCTGGATATGGAGAGCGGCAAGGAAGATGACATGCTGCTTCATATCTGCAAACCGGGGATTCAGCTGCTGCCAAACACATCGGGCGTGCGCACGGCGAAAGAGGCCGTCTTTGCGGCAAAGCTGGCCCGCGAAGCTTTTGAAACGGACTGGTTGAAGCTCGAGATTCACCCCGACCCCAAATATTTGCTGCCCGACCCGGTTGAAACGCTGAAAGCCACGGAGGAACTGGCCAAACTCGGATTCACGGTACTTCCGTATATCCAGGCAGACCCCGTCCTCTGCAAGCGACTTGAAGACGCCGGCGCAGCGACCGTCATGCCGCTTGCCGCTCCCATCGGGACAAACAAAGGACTGTGCACGCGCGATTTGCTGGAAATCATCATCGAGCAAAGCCGGATCCCGGTCGTGATTGATGCCGGCCTCGGCGTACCGTCGCATGTTGCCGGCGCAATGGAAATGGGCGCGGACGCCGTGCTCGTCAATACGGCCATCGCCGTGGCAGGCGACCCCGTCGCAATGGCCGACGCCTTCCGGCTGGCAGTCGAAGCCGGACGGCTGGCGTTCGAGGCCGGACCGGCCGGACAGACTGCCGCCGCCGTTGCAAGCAGCCCACTGACTTCGTTCCTCAATTAAGAATTCATGTTACACAGATATTGCCGACATACCACCACACACGCGAAAAGCCTCCTGCCTGCATGCAGGCCTGTACAACGTGTATCAGCCGGGGAGTACAGCATGTACCAGCCGGGTAGTACGACATGTACCAGCCACGTGGTACGACGTGTACCAGCCACGTGGTACGACGCATACCAGCTACGTGGTACGACATGTACCAGCCGCCGATACAGGGTATCATGTAGAGACGCGATGCATCGCGTCTCTACCGGGTCAACGACCCCTGCTCGGCGAAGGCTGCTCGGCGAAGGCTCCAGCCTTCGCCGGGTTAGAAGCAAGGCTCCAGCCTTGCAATCATGTATCTTGGATCTGCAAGCGTGGACGCTTGCTTTTACTGCGACGAAGGCTGGAGCCTTCGCCGAGCCGGGAGGAAATCCCACGCGTGGGATTTTCCGCCGCAGGTTGCAGGAAGAATTCCCACGCGTGGGATTTTTCGCCACAATCAGCAGGAAAAATTCTTAATTTTTAATTCACACAAGCAGCAGACAAATGAAAAAAGAACAGCGAATCAACTATCCGTCTTCACATAAGATCTATGTGAAAGGCAAAATACACGACATAGCGGTAGGCATGCGTTCGGTAACACTGACGGATACCGTAAGCATCGTAAACGGCGAAAAAGTATTCACCGCGAATCCGCCCGTAACCATCTACGACACAAGCGGCCCGTACTCGGACGGAAACATAGCCATCGACATCACAAAAGGACTCCCCCGGCTACGGCAAAGATGGATTGAAGAACGCCGGGATACGGAGCAGCTCCGCGACTTCTCCTCGCCATACGGCATCGCCGGCAGCACCTTCCCCATCGTTCACAAACCCCGTCGGGCAAAGGACGGACAGGCGGTAAGCCAGATGTATTACGCCCGGCAGGGAACGATTACCCCCGAAATGGAATACGTAGCCATCCGCGAAAACCTGCACGGCGGCGAACAGACGGTTACGCCGGAATTTGTACGCAGCGAACTGGCCGCCGGACGCGCCATCATACCCGCCAACATCAACCATCCCGAAGCAGAACCAATGATTATCGGCACAAATTTCCTGGTGAAGATAAACACCAACATAGGCAACTCCGCGCTGATGTCGGGCATCGACGAGGAAGTAGAAAAAGCGCTGTGGAGCTGCAAGTGGGGCGGCGACACACTGATGGACCTCTCCACGGGAACGCACATCCACGAGACGCGCGAATGGATCATCCGGAACACGCCGGTACCCGTCGGCACGGTACCCCTCTACCAGACGCTCGAGAAACTGAACGGAAACATCGAAGACCTCGACTGGGAAATATACCGCGACACACTGATCGAGCAATGCGAACAGGGCGTTGACTATTTCACGATTCATGCCGGACTGCTCCGCTCGCACCTCCCGCTGCTGAAAAACCGCACGACCGGAATCGTCTCGCGCGGAGGCTCCATCATCGCCAACTGGATGACGAAGCGCCGGACGGAAAATCTGTTTTATACGCACTTCGAAGACATCTGCCGGATACTGAAGCAGTACGACACCGCCGTATCGCTCGGCGACGGCCTGCGTCCGGGCTGCATCGACGACGCCAACGACGCCGGACAGTTCGCCGAACTCTCCGTCCTCGGCCACCTCACCCGCATCGCATGGAAGCATCACGTACAGGTACTGATCGAAGGCCCCGGACACGTCCCGATGCACAAAATCGACATCAACATGGACGAACAGCTGAAGACCTGCCACGGAGCGCCCTTCTACACGCTCGGGCCGCTCACAACGGACATCGCCCCGGGCTACGACCACATCACCTCCGCCATCGGAGCCGCCCGGATCGCCTGGCTCGGAACCGCCATGATCTGCTACGTAACCCCCAAGGAACACCTCTCGCTCCCCGACCGCCAGGACGTCCGTGCCGGCGTAATCGCCTATAAAATAGCCGCCCATGCCGCCGACATCGCCAAAGGCCACGCCGGAGCACAGCTCCGCGACAAGGCCCTGAGCAAGGCACGCTTCGACTTCCGGTGGAAAGACCAGTTCAACCTCTCGCTCGACCCCGAAAAAGCCCTCGAATACTACCGCGCCGGCCACCTGGACGACGACAGCGGTCACTGCACAATGTGCGGCCCGCATTTCTGCGCAATGAAACTGACAAAAGAAATGAATAACTGCATAAAATGATGAGTTTCACAGAACAGATCGATTCATACCGCTGGGAAGACATCCAACGCGCCATCCCGGCCAAAACATCCGCCGACGTAGAACATGCCCTGAGCAAAAGCAGCCGCCCGGACATCGACGACTTCATGGCGCTCGTATCCCCCGCTGCAGCGCCATACCTGGAGCAGATGGCCCTCCTGAGCCGCCGGTACACCCGGCAGCGCTTCGGGAAAACGATACAGTTTTACGTACCCCTCTACCTGACCAACTCGTGCATCAACCACTGCGTCTATTGCGGATTCAACCACAATAACGACATCCGGCGCATCATCCTGACGGACCGCCAGATTCTGCAGGAAACGGAAGCAATCAGGCGGATGGGCGACTTCCGGCACATCCTGCTCGTCACGGGCGAAAACCCGCGCGACGCCGGCGCCGACTACATCGAAAACGCCATCCGCCTGGTCAAGCCCCATTTCCCGTCGATCTCCGTCGAGGTGCAGCCGCTCCGCGAAGACGAATACCGCCGGCTGACGGACGCCGGAATGAACGCCGTATATTGCTATCAGGAAACATACAACAAGGCACGATATAAGGTCTATCATCCGAAAGGCATGAAATCGAAATTCGACTGGCGCCTGGACGGTTTCGACCGGATGGGACGGGCCGGCGTCCGGAAAATCGGCCTCGGCGTGCTGATCGGCCTCGAAGACTGGCGCACGGACGTCACAATGCTCGCCCTCCACCTGCGCTACCTGCAAAAGACGTACTGGCAAACCCGATACTCCATCTCCTTCCCGCGCATGCGTCCGCACGAAGGCGAAGCATTCCGCCCGAACGTCGTGATGCCTGACCGGGAACTGGCTCAGCTCATCTTCGCCTTCCGCATCTTCGACCACGACGTGGAACTGGCCCTCTCCACGCGCGAAGACCACCGCTTCAGAGACCACATGACCACCCTGGGCATAACATCGCTGAGTGCCGGCTCGAAAACCGACCCGGGCGGATATGCCGTATATGAAACGGAGCTCGAACAGTTTGCCGTAAACGACGCCCGCAGTCCCGACGACGTCCTGGCCGCCGTAAAAAAGCAGGGATACGAAGTCGTCTGGAAAGACTGGGATTTAAGCCTGCAA
>JAIRZY010000207.1 GCA_031266995.1 Tannerella sp. | reverse complement strand
TCCCGGAACTTCCGGCAGAGAAGCAATAAACATGCGAACGGACATTCCGGGATAATTCGGGATTCAATATTCAACATTCTGTGAATACGTGAATCTTTGAATTTCCGAATCCTGAATTTTTATATCTTTGCAGGAAAAAAATGACGCACCCGGCTCTTTTCCTGATACCCGTGACGCTTGGCGACACCGAACACCGGCGATCGCTGCCGGCATACAATCTCGACGTAATCCGCGGGATACGCCATTTCGTGGTCGAAAACGTACGCTCGGCACGACGCTTCCTGAAGAAAGCCGACCCGTCGATCGTCATCGACGACCTGACGTTCTGCTGCCTGAACCGCCATACGTCGCCTCTCGCGCTCGCCGGCTTCCTCGAGCCGCTGGCGCGGGGCGAATCCGTCGGCCTCATCTCCGAAGCCGGATGCCCGGCCATTGCCGACCCCGGCGCCGATGTGGTGGCCATCGCCCAGCAGAAGAACTATCGCGTGACGCCGCTCGCCGGCCCCTCGTCCATCCTGATGGCGCTCATGGCCTCCGGCTTCAACGGGCAGCGCTTCGCTTTCCACGGCTACCTGCCTGTCGACGCGACGGCACGCGCCGCACGCATCAGGGCGCTGGAGGCACGCGTCTATTCGGACGACGAGACGCAGATTTTCATCGAGACGCCCTACCGCAACGCCGCGCTCGCGGCCGACCTCGTCCGCCTCTGCCGCCCGGCCACGAAGCTGTGCGTCGCCGTCGACATCACGTGCGACGGCGAGTCGATACGCACCCTCGCCGTCGGCGACTGGAAGGGACGCATGCCCGGCCTGAACCGCCGGCCGGCGATTTTTCTGATTTACAAATAAACATCATAAGCAGCATCATGAAACAGTATCAGGCACACGAAACGGCCGTCATCGACGACGGCTGCACGATAGGAGAAGGCACGCAGATATGGCACTTCTCACACATCATGGCGGGATGCCGCATCGGCCGGGGATGCACCATCGGACAGAACGTCGTCATCTCGCCCGGCGTCGTATTGGGCGACCTGGTGAAGGTGCAGAACAACGTGTCGGTATACACCGGCGTGACCTGCGACGACGGCGTCTTCCTCGGGCCTGCCTGCGTGTTCACCAACGTCGTCAACCCCCGCAGCGCCATCCCGCGCAGGCATCAGTTCCTGCCCACCCGCGTCGAACGAGGTGCGACCGTCGGCGCCAATGCAACCGTCGTCTGCGGCCACACGATCGGCGCCTACGCCATGATCGGCGCCGGGGCAGTGGTCACGAAAGACGTCCTCCCCTACGCCCTCGTCGTCGGCAACCCGGCGAGGCAGACCGGCTGGGTGAGCGAATACGGCCACCGGCTCGACTTCGACAGCGACGGGACGGCCGTATGCCCCGAAGGCGATGCCGTATACCGGCTGCGGGACGGACGGGTGGAGCGCATCGGAGTGTGACGGGCTTTGCTGCCGGGCCGGAAGTCTCGGCCCGTCGCGAACGCTGCGGAACGCGCGCGCCGCATCTCAAATGTGTTTAATAACATATCCGCAGAATATCATTATTTCATAACATAGTATTAATATTGCACAGCTTTATGAGAGGTGTAAACAAGGCGCTTACTTCATATCGTAAAACAATACGGAACGTGTGACGTACACTTATATAGCATCATGAACGTATGCGCACGCTTCATCTCAAAAACAAACAGAACAGTGACGCTTGAAGCATTAAAAGAAGAAGTCTTCCGTGCCAACCTCGACCTGGTAAAGCACGGGCTGGTGATACTCACCTGGGGAAACGCCTCGGCCATCGACCGCGAGCGGGGCATAGTCGTCATCAAGCCCGGCGGCGTGCCCTACGAAGCGATGGCGCCGTCCGACATGGTCGCGGTCGACCTGCAGGGGCGCGTGCTCGAAGGCCGCCTCCGTCCGTCGTCCGACACGCCGACACACCTCGTCCTCTACCGGGCGTTCAAAGACATAGGCGGCGTTGTCCACACTCATTCGACGTATGCAACGGCATGGGCGCAGGCCGGACGCGACATCCCGAATATCGGCACGACACATGCGGACTGCTTCCGCGACGCCATACCCTGCACCGCCGACATGACCGAAGCGGAAATAAAAGGCGCATACGAACACGAGACGGGCAACGTCATCGTCGAGCGCCTCCGGTCGTCGGATCCGCTCCATACGCCGGGCGCGCTGGTGAAGAACCACGGCCCGTTTGCATGGGGCGCGGACGTGCGCGACGCGGTGCATAACGCCGTCGTCATGGAGCAGGTCGCACGGATGGCCTGCATCGCCTTTACCCTCAATCCGAACCTGACGATGAATCCGCTGCTGCGCGAAAAGCATTTCGGCCGCAAGCACGGGCCGGAAGCCTACTACGGGCAGAACGTCTGAAGGCGCCGCCTTTACATGATATGGAGCATACACAATGAAACAGTAAATAATATACAATTTAAATTAACAGGCTATGTTTGAAAATTATGAAGTATGGTTTGTCACGGGAGCGCAACTGCTGTACGGTGGCGACGCCGTAATCGCCGTAGACGCGCACTCCGACCAAATGGTGAAAGGACTGAACAGTTGCGGGAACCTCCCGGTCAAAGTCGTGTACAAAGGAACGGTAAACTCGGAAAAAGAAGTAACGGCCACGTTCATGGCGGCCAACAGCGACGCCCGCTGCATCGGCGTCATCACGTGGATGCACACCTTCAGTCCCGCCAAGATGTGGATCCACGGCCTGCAGGCGTTCCGCAAGCCCCTGCTCCACTTCCATACGCAGTTCAACAGAGAGATACCGTGGGACACGATGGATATGGATTTCATGAACCTGAACCAGTCGGCGCACGGCGACCGCGAGTTCGGACATATCGTCACACGGATGCGCCGGAACCGCAAGGTGGTCGTCGGCCACTGGCAGGACGCGGCGGCGCAGGCGAAGATTGCCGTATGGATGCGCGTCGCGGCGGCATGGGCAGACTCGCAGGACATGCTCATCATCCGCTTCGGCGACCAGATGAACAACGTCGCGGTGACGGACGGCGACAGGGTCGAAGCCGAAATGCGCCTCGGCTATCACGTAGACTACTGCCCCGTCGCCGAGCTGGTCGAAGCGCAGGCGAAGGTGACGGACGGCGAAGTGGAAACCCTGCTGCAGACCTACGAAGCCGAGTATACGCTGGCCGACAGTTGCCGGGCCGGAGGCAAAAACCGCGGACAGGTAGTACATGCGGCCCGTATCGAAGCCGCGCTGCGCCGTCTTCTGAAAGAAAAGGGCGCCAGAGCCTTCACGACAAACTTCGACGACCTGGCAGGCATCGACCAGATACCGGGACTTGCCTCGCAGCGACTGATGGCGGAAGGATTCGGCTTCGGCGCGGAAGGCGACTGGAAAACGGCGGCGCTGTATCGCACGATGTGGTTCATGGGACAGGGCCTGCCGAACGGCTGTTCCTTCCTCGAAGACTACACGTTGAACTTCGACGGCGACCGGAGCGCCATTCTTCAGGCCCACATGCTCGAAGTCTGCCCCCTGATTGCCGCCGCCGGAGTCAGGCCGCGTCTGGACGTATTTCCGCTGGGCATAGGCGGCAAGAACGACCCCGCACGCCTTGTCTTTACCAGCCGGACGGGTGCGGGCGTCGCAGCGACAGTTGTCGACATGGGCAACCGTTTCCGCATGATCGTCAGCGTAGTCGACTGCATCGAGCCGAAGCCGCTGCCCCGCCTGCCCGTCGCGTCGGCACTGTGGATTCCGCGCCCGAACCTCGAAACCGGCGCGGCGGCGTGGATTCTGGCCGGCGGAACGCATCACACAAGCTTCTCGTACGACCTGACGGTAGAGCACCTCGAAGACTATGCCGAAATGGCAGGAATCGAAATGCTCGTCATCGACGAACACACGACCCTCACCGGATTCAAAAAAGAACTCCGCATGAACGAAGTATATTACCTGCTGAACAAATCGCTCACATCATAAATTAAAATCAATCACACCATGAAATACGTCATTGGAGTAGACTATGGCACCGACTCTGTCCGCGCCATGCTTGTCGAAGCGCCGACGGGCCGCGAAATCGCCTCGGCCGTGAGTTATTACAGGCGGTGGAGCGAAGGCCGCTACTGCAACCCGCGGGAAAACTGCTACCGCCAGCATCCGGCCGACTACGTCGAAAGCCTCGAGGCCGTCATAAAGGAAATACTGGCCGCATCGCCCGAAGGCGTCGCCCGCCGTGTGGCAGGCATCTCGTTCGACACGACCGGCTCGACGCCCGCGCTGACCGACGCCGACGGCAACGTGCTGGCCCTCCGCCCCGAGTTTGCCGACAATCCCAACGCGATGTTCGTCCTGTGGAAAGACCACACGGCGATAGACGAAGCGGAAATCATCAACCGCACGGCCCGGCAGTGGCCCGTCGACTACACCGCCTTCGAAGGCGGCATCTACTCCAGCGAATGGGTCTGGGCAAAGATGGCGCACGTGCTGAAGGCAGACGATGGCATCCGCCGCGCGGCATACAGTTGGATCGAGCACTGCGACTGGATGCCGGCGCTGCTCACGGGGAACATCAAGCCCGAGCGCGTCGTCCGCAGCCGCTGCGCCGCAGGACACAAAGCCATGTGGATGAGCGGCTGGGGCGGATTGCCGTCCGAAGATTTCCTTGTCGAGGTCGAGCCGCTGCTGAAAGGCTTTCGCAAACATCTGTATACGGACACGCACACGAGCGACACGAAGGTGGGAACCCTCACGGCCGAATGGGCACAGCGGCTCGGGCTGACCACGGACGTAGCGGTCGGCGCCGGCGCGTTCGACTGCCACATGGGCGCCGTGGGAGCCGAAATCGCGCCTTACTCTTTCGTCCGCGTAATCGGCACCTCCACCTGCGACGTCATGGTCGTCCACCCCGGCGAAATCGGCGACAAGCTGATTCCCGGCATCTGCGGGCAGGTAGACGGTTCGGTGATTCCGGGGATGATCGGGCTGGAGGCCGGGCAGTCGGGATTCGGCGACATATACGCCTGGTTCAAGTCCGTGCTGGCCTGGCCGGTAGAGCAGATCGTCGCCACGTTTCCGCATATCGATCCCCAGACCCGCGCGGTGCTCATTGCCGGCACGATCGACAAGATCATCCCCCGCCTGGCAGACGAGGCCGCCCGCATTCCCGTGTCGGAGACCTCGGAACTTGCCACGGACTGGATGAACGGACGCCGCACGCCGGACGCCAGCCAGCTCGTGAAGGGCACCCTCGCCGGACTGACGCTCGGCACCACGGCGCCCCACATCTTCAAGGCCCTGGTCGAGGCCACGGCCTTCGGCTCCAAAGCCATCGTCGACCGCTTTATCGAGCACGGTATCAGGATCGAACAGGTCATCGGCATCGGAGGCATTTCGCAAAAATCGCCCTACGTGATGCAGACGCTCGCCGACGTGCTCGGGATGCCCATCCGGGTGGCGCGCACCGAACAGGCCTGCGCTTTCGGCGCCGCAATGTTCGCCACCGTGGCAGCGGGCATACATCCCTCGATTCAGGAGGCGCAAAAGGCGATGGGGCAGGGCTTTTCGTCCGAATACAGACCCGACATGACCCGCCACGCCGTCTACGAACGGCTGTACGTCAAATATCAGCGCATCGGCCGGGCGACGGAAGAACTGCTGCACGCCAGGTAGACGCGCACGTTTTTCGGAGATGACGGGAGCCGTGCCGTATCGTACGCGCTGACAGCATGTTACCGCGAACGTAGCAGATTATTTCGCAAAAAAGACGTGAAAACATTTGCAGAAAGAAATATAACATCTATTTTTGCAGTCGCAAACGCGGGAACAGGACTCCGTAGCTCAGTTGGTAGAGCAAATGACTCTTAATCATTGGGTCGACGGTTCGAGCCCGTCCGGGGTCACGTTTATTTAGTTGTTTAATATTAGGGAGTTGCGTAAATGCATACTCCCTTTTTTATGAGATTTATGCTGTCAAACATATTGTCCTTTCACACTATTCATGCTATATTTGCAGTCATCACGGACAAATTTACGGACAAATTTTATGATAACACTTACGACTTGCATAAGGGGGAGAATTAAAAAAAATGGAACATATCCCGTATATGTTCGATTGTCTCACCATACTAAAAAGGCATATATTAATACGGGATTGTTTGTCTTGAAAAAGAATGTGAATGTATTGTATGACAAAAACGGGCATGAGGTTCAGGTTATCACAAACCGGCATGTGCTGGATAAATGCAATATTCTTATAGATAAGTATTACGACCGACTGCAACAGACGAACATGGAAACCATGACGGTACAACAGATTGTGGATTTCTTGAAGGAGGAAGAGGAAGAGGTATCCTTTTCCGACTACATTAATAATATAATTGCAGAAAAATACAGAGAGAAAAAAGACAATACCGCGACATCTTATGCGTCAACGCATAATAGCCTTAAACGGTATCTTAGAAAGGACAAAGTCTTTTTTAGCGATCTGAAACGCCCGGTGATTGACGGATGGATAAAATCACTGAACAGATATAAGCGAAGCCGGAATATGTATCCTGCGCTGGCAAAAGCCGTCATTACTTCCGCTATGAAAGAATATAATGATTATGAGGCCAATATTATCCGCATTAAGTATAATCCGTTCTACAATATAGAGATTCCCGAATACAGGTCTCAACGGGATAGAAAGGAGAAAGAAAAGGAAACGGATGCCGGCATAATCAAAAGGATTATTACTCTGACCGGACAAAAGGAAGGAAGTCGTGCTGAACTGGCTGTTGATGTCGCCTGTCTCATTCTTCATCTTTGCGGCATTAATTGCGCCGATTTGTATGATTTGAAAACTTCTGCTCTCAGCACGAAAGTATGGAGGCTTTCCTACAATCGGAAAAAGACGCGAGACCGCAGTGATTCAGGTTCGCTAATGAAGATTACCGTACCGGAAGAGATACGGCCGCTGTTTGAAAAATACAAGGGAAAGGGGGAATACCTGTTCAATTTTGCCAGTCGCTACTGCGAATCCAACGATTTCACGAAATACGTCAACAAGGGATTGGAAGTTGTCTGCAAGCAGTTGGAGATTAAAAAGGTCTCCACCTATAACTTTCGTCACGCATGGGCCACCATTGCACAAAATAACTGCGGAGCGTCTACCGAGCAGGTAGCTTTTTGCCTGTGTCACGAATCGGCTCACAAGGTTACGAAGGGTTACATCAAGCAGGATTTCTCTCTTGTAGACAGGATTAATCGTGAAGTAATCAACTATATAATGGAGAAGGATATATGATTTCCATTATCTGGTATATCCTGAATTAATCGCTATTTTTGTTTTTTAACGAATTAGATTTGGCCAAATAAATTGTATTGACTATCTTTGTGCCGTTAAATTCCGTGCTGCGGCTATTATGGCCGTGGACGGATTTTTTTATATATACCTCATCATTCCCCAATTTTACCGCAACCACTTCATTTTCTGCCGAATGTACG
>JAIRZY010000165.1 GCA_031266995.1 Tannerella sp. | reverse complement strand
GCAAAGGATCACTGTCAGTAAATGTTTCATATCATATTTTTATTTCGTGCCCAAATATAGGAATATCATTCCTGATAATACGAGAAAAAGGTCGATTGCCTTATTCTTTAAGTTTTTTTCATGAAAAATCATGGCGCCGGCGATGAACGTAACCAGCACGTTGCTGCGCCGAATCATGGACACGACCGAAATCATCGCCCCGGGAAAGCTCAGCGCGTAGAAATAGATCCAGTCGGCCACGGCGAGGGAAAGCGAGACGACGACGATGCTCCACCGCCACTGCCACGGCGTCGTCTGCCGTCGCCGGGGGTACCACAGCAGCAGCAGCACAAAGATCATGATAAAGAGCTGGTATACGTTGAACCAGACCTGCACGGTCATCACGTCCAGCGACGCCATCAGATGCTTGTCATACAGCCCGCTCGCGGCGCCCAGCACGGTTGACAGCGCTGCGTATACAATCCAGATATTGTGCGAAAAACGTATTCCCTCCTTCTTCCCCGACAGCGACAGGAGGAAAAGCGACAGCGCCGCCAGCAGCACGCCCGTCCACTGACACGCATTGAGCCGCTCGCCGAAAATCATCATCGCCCCCACGAGCGTCATCACGGGCTGCGTCGCCTTGACGGGGCCAGTGATGGTCAGCGGAAGATGCTTCACGGCGAAATAGCCGCTTATCCACGAGCTTAATACGATCACGGCTTTCAGAAACACGCGGGCGTGCGTCGCCGCGGACGCCTGCGGGACATACAGCATCGTGCCGTCCAGCCAGTCCGTCGTCCGCGACAGCAGGATGAAGGGCACAAACAGCAGGCTGGAGACGAGCGTGTTCAAAAACAGTACCGGTATGACGGCATTCCCCGTCAGGGCATGTTTCTTGCCCGTTTCGTAGCATCCAAGTATGAATGCCGATGCAAAAGCGAGAGTGACCCACATGACGTCAGATGAATATGTCGTCCGGATAGGCAATACAGGCAAGCGCAAGCCCCCGCGCATCCGCCGAAGAGCCTGCCCGGCAGCGGTCTTTCGCCTCGATCACCTGCTGGAAGCCGTCGACGGAGCGCCGCCCGCGCCCGACCTCGAACAGCGTGCCCACAATGGCCCGCACCATGTTGCGCAGAAACCGGTCGGCGCAAATAGTGAAGACCCACAGCGAGCCTTCGCGCCTCCATCCGGCATGGTTGATACGGCAGTCGTGCGTCTTCACGTCCGTATGCAGCTTGCTGAAGCTCGTGAAGTCGGTATATTCGCGCAGCACGCCGCAGGCCTCGTTCATCCGTGCGAAATCCATCTCCCGCAGTGACATGCGGTGCACCCATTCGCGGCTGAAAGGGTCTTTCGCGCCTGAGACGGCGTATTGATATGTGCGCGAAACCGCGTCGAAGCGTGCATGTGCATCCGGCCGGACGGGGACGATTTTATGCACCGCAATGTCGCCGGGCAGCAGCCGGTCGAGCCTGTCGGCCAGGGCGGGCAGCTCCTCCCGCATGACGTCTCCGCCGTCCATGTGTGCCACCATCATGCGCGCATGCACGCCGGCGTCCGTCCGCCCCGCACCCACTACGGGCGACGGGTGGCGCAGCACGGTCGCCAGCGCCTCTTCCACGCGCTGCTGCACGCTCGTCCCGTTCGGCTGCCGCTGCCATCCGCAATAGGCCGTGCCGAGGTAGGACATGTATATAAAGTATCTGCTCATTTGAAATTCAAGATTTAACGATTCAGTTTAAAAGGGATACCCGACGGCGAAATGCCACGCGAAGTTGTTTCCGAAGTTGGGATGCAGAATCGCCATGCGCCGGCTGCCGGAGGCCTGCGGGTTGTAGGCCTTCATGCCTGTATCGAAGCGAAGGAGGAAGTAGTCGAAGTCGAACCTCAGCCCCAGACCGTAGGAGAGGGCTATCTCGCGATAGAAGCGGGCGAGGTCGAAGTTGCCCTGCGGCTGGTAGTCATACGAGCGAATGGTCCAGATGTTTCCCGCGTCGACGTATGTGGCAAGCTCGAACTTCCAGAAGAGCTTGCTCCGGTATTCGAGGCTTGCGTCCAGGCGGACGTCGCCCACCTGATTGACGAACGTCATGTTGCGCGTCGACATGCTGCCCGGCCCGAGCGAGCGCACCGACCAGCCGCGGTTACCGTTTGCTCCGCCGGCAAAGTAGCGCCGCTCGAACGGCAGCTCCTTCGCATTGCCGTAGGGGTAGCCGATGCCGGCGCCGATGTGAAACGCCACCGAGTTGCGGTCGTCGATGATCAGGCTCCGCGCGAAGTCGATGTCGCCCTTCACGAACTGCGAATAGTTGATGCCGAACAGCTCGTAGCGTCCCGCACTGTTTCGGGCGGCACCGAAGAGGCTTGACAGCCCGTACAGCGTGTTGCCGGCCGCTTCGAAGGCCACGCGAAACGAATACGTGTTGCGTCCGCGCTTCAGCGGCGAGTAGTTGTTGAACGAATAGACGTATCCCGAGCTGACGATAAACTGGTCGTTATAGTTGTAGAGCGTCGTCAGCAGCGGCAGCGAGTCGCGAAACGCCTGGTCGATGCGCGGAAGGTAGATATAGTTTATGTCCAGCAGTTTGAGCGTATGCCGCGCCTGCAGGTTGGTCTGGTTCTGCCAGATGTAGCTCCATCCGCCCGACAGGATGGCGCGCCGGTATTCGGGGCGCCGCTGCTGGTTGTACACGATCTTGAGTTCCGTCGTCGCGTTCTGCCGCTTCCTGAACTCGTCGCGGGCGAAGGGCACCAGCATGGTGGGGAAAAGCACCGACACCTCGCCCGCAAATTCCCAGTAGCTGCCTATGCCCGCGTCGTTCTGACCGGACAGCGACTCGTAGGCGCCGCGCACCCGCGCCGAAAACAGCTCCGAGCCTTTGAACAGGTTGCGGTGCTGATAGCTCAGGCTCGAGGCAAATCCGAGGTCGCCCGCCGAGTTCGTGCCTTCCACTTCGACGCCGAAGCCGTGCAGCTTCGCCGGCGCGGTGAGAATCGTCGTGTTGATCTTCATCGTGTCGTTTTCCTCAAACTCTTCGTGGCGGATGTTGACGTATCGCAGGGCGCGCATGGCCGAATAGTCGGAATACGTCCACCGGACGTCCGCCTCGCTGTATCGCTGGCCGGGGACGATGTGATTCTTGCGCAGCAGGACGCCCGGGCGGAGGCTGCGGCCGTTTCGACCGTAGTAGACGAAGCGGCTGTTGCGCGCCGGCAGCGAATCGGTCGGCGCCGGCGCGTCGCCGTCGGCGTTCAGCGGATCATAGTCGGTGACGATATTCACGCGGTTGACGTAGTACGTGCGGTGCGGATGCTCGACGGCCGTTCCGTCGTCCGCCACCTTGCGGAACGGGTTGATGCGCAGTTCCAGGTCGACGAGCTTCGAGCGGTTCGCGCTGTCGACCGCGAAATGGATATAGTTCGGATTGAAGGCATAGTAGCCGTGGTTCTGCAGCACCGTCGCGATGCGCTGGCGTTCGCGGTTCAGCTCGTCGCGGTCGAAGAGGTCGCCTTCGTGCACGAGCGAAACGTAGTCTTCCGCCGCGGGCCGCAGGAGCGACTTGAGCCACGACCGGCGCGGCGGCGCGAGATGGATGAGGCTGTCGATGCGGGCGTCGCCGCCCGTCATGCGGTAGTCGCGTATGCGGTACGGCTCGCCGGTAGCGATGCTGTATGAGACGACGGCCCTGCGGCGGCGCGAGGTGTCGATGGCGACCGACACGCCGGCGTGCAGGTAGCCCTTGTTGATCATGTACTGCTCGAACTCGCGCCGCGACTGCGCCACCAGCAGCGTATCCATGACCGCGGGCGGTTCGCCGATGCGGCGCAACTGCCTGTTCAGCCAGCCGTGCTCGCTGCGCCCCGACCAGTTGTAGACGTACAGGGGCCATTTCAGGATGCCGAACACCTTGTAGTTGGGCGCCTGCCTGAGGTAAGGCTTCAGGTCGGCCGCTTTCACCTGCGCGTCGTCGGCCGTGATACTCACCCGGTCCAGAAGATATTCGTTTTCGCCCACATAGCGGGTCGTGCTGCACGACGTAATCCCGGCAACACATGCGGCAAATATGATAAGATGAACTCCTTTTCCCACAATCTTCATTTTTCAGGTCACAAAAATAGCCAAATATATTTATTTGCAGTAATTTTGAGCCTCCAAATAACGAATTTAAACACAGGTATATGGTGAGCAAAGCAAAAATCAGGCTCATACGGTCGCTGGAAATGAAGAAGTACCGCGACGCGCACGGGCTGTTCGTCGCCGAAGGCGGCAAGCTGGTGGCCGGCATGACGGGCGCCTTCGAGTGCGAATGGATGCTCGCCGCCACGCCGTGGATGGCCACGCAGGGACACATCCCGGCGAAGGAACTCTGCGTGGCGGACGAGGGCGACGTGCGCCGCGCCAGCCTCCTCGCCCATTCGCAGGACGACGTGCTGGCGCTATTCCGCCTCCCCGCGTACGACCTCGGCGAGGCCGACCCGGCGCACCAGTTGACGCTCGTGCTCGACGGCGTGCGCAACCCCGGCAACCTGGGGACCATCGTGCGTGTGGCCGACTGGTTCGGCATCGCGCACGTGGTGTGCAGCACCGATTCGGCCGACGTCTTCGCCCCCAAGGCGATGCAGGCCACGATGGGCGCGCTGGCACGCGTCAGCGTACACTACACCGGCCTCGAAGCCTATCTCGAGCAGCACCGCTCCCTCCCCGTCTGCGGCACCTTTGCCGACGGCGACAGCCTCTACGCAAAAGCCCTCCCGGCGTGCGGCCTCATCGTGATGGGCAACGAGGGCGCCGGCCTCCGCCCCTCCGTCGAAGCGCTCGTCAGCGAACGCCTCTCCATCCCCAGCTATCCCGCCGGCCGCGCCACCTC
>JAIRZY010000127.1 GCA_031266995.1 Tannerella sp. | reverse complement strand
TTAAAATTCAAAAATGATAAAGATTCAAAGATTCCAAAGACATTCCAAAATCATAATTCATAATTAAATTCCGCTATTCCGCCGGATGCCGGCAGGGCCGAAGGTCGGGCGTTCGCCTTCTCTCCTGCCCTTGCCGGAGAAATAAAAAAAATTACACTACTGAAAATCCGTTGCAAAGATAGATGTTTTTTTTGCTCTGTAACGTTTATATATGAATTATGAGTTATGAATTTTACCTCTCCCCCGGCCCCTCCCCACAAGGGAGGGGAGGAATATGCCGGGTGGAGGGGCGGCGGTGTTGTTTGAATCTTTGAATCTTGAATCTTTAAATCTCCCGCAGGGAGGCGCCAGGTGGGGGGGGTCGAGTCCCGTCATTGCGAAGGCGCAGCCCGAAGCAATCCAGAATACTGTTAAGCACTGGATTGCTTCCTGCTTTGCTTCGTGCCTCGCAACTCCTCGCAGTCGCAATGACGACGTGAGGAACTTTTTGGACAGCCTCTTTTTCTTTGTGTCCTCTGTGTCTCTGTGTTAATAAAATATTCTCATTATTATAACACGGAGACACGGAGGACACGGAAAGAATGTGAGAGTGAGGCAATTCATTTTTAGCACACAGATCACACAGATTGAATGGATAAACACAGATTCTTTGTCTGCGAAAATCTGTCTAATCCGTGTCATCTGTGTGCTTTTGAGTTGTGTCGTCGGGATAAAAAAAATATCCGCGCCCGCCAGGCGGCGGACACGGATATCGAAGTAGACTTATTTAAACTCAAATCAATTGTAACCGGGATTTTGAATCAGGTTTCTGTTGGCCGAAATGGCGTTCAACGGAATGGCCAGCAGCCGTCGTGTCGGGTCTTTCACGATTGAGCCGCCGCTGCCGTCGCCGTAGCCGGCGTTGGCATCCCACCATCCGTCGAGCGCAAATTCAAACTTGTCGAAGCGTATCAGGTCTGTCCGCCGCTTGACTTCCATGATGAACTCGCGGCCGCGTTCGGCGAGCAGTTCGTTCATCGTGAGCGTAGCCGTCGTGTAGCGGTCGCCGTTCGTCGTCGCCTCGGCGCTTTCCCAGTATGCGGGTGCGAAGGCGCGCTGCTTGACGGCGTTGACGAGGTCGACGACTTCCTGCGTGGCTGCACCTCCGTTGCGGCGCATGAGCGCTTCTGCACGGGCGAAGTAGATGTCGGTGAGGCGATAGTATACCAGGTCGGCGTTCCCGTAGTTGGGGTCGGTATATGCGCCGGTCTTGTATTTGATGAGGTGTCCGCCCGAGTTTTCCTTGCAGTCGTACCACATGTAGCGGTAGTCGTTCATTTCGCTCCATGTGTACTGACGCGCGTCGGAGGTGTTGTATCCTCCGGCGAGGTACCACTCGCGGTGGTTGTTTTCGCGAAAGTCGCTGATGATGTAGTCCTTCACGTTCGAGCCGTTGAAGGCCTGCTCGATCAGTTGCCGCGCTTCGTCGCCGGGAAATTCGGGCGAATGCCATTCGGTGATCACCACGCGGTCGCCCTGCACGTCGACAACGGCCTTGATGGGCTTGTTGCAGAAGATGAGCGGGAGGCCGGCAAATTCTTCCGTCCCGATGACGTAGTCGTTTTCGTCCGGGGTGGCGAGGTTGAGATACGGGCCCTGGTTGGCTCCCGGCCCGATGCCGTAGAAGAACCATTCGGTCTTGCGCAGGTCGCGGTCGCTGTAGGACTCGATGGTGGTGGGGGTCACGATCAGGCCGTTGTTGCCGCCGTAGTCGGAGTTGATGATGTCGCGCTCGCGATAGTAGGCGATGTTGACGGGGTTGACCCACCGTCCGCGCGCCTTGTCGCTGGCGTTGCAGAAGAGGATTTCGTTTGACGCGTCGGTGTTGACGTTCGAGAACGTGACGTTCACGTCACGGTCGAGCGCCGTCGTGCCGTTGACCGAGCCTCCTTCGCCCCGTATCAGGCGGTCGCTGTAGGCGATGCAGTCGTCCCACCGCGCCGTGCCGCTCCATACCTCGGCGTTGAGGTAGAGTTCGACCAGTGTGGCGTAGACGGCGGCGAGTGTGAAGCGGCCGTTGTTTGCTTTCGTAAGCGGCCGGGCGGTGCGTGCGGCTTCGAGCAGCTCCTGCTCGACGAAGGCGAACACTTCGGCGCGCGACATCGTCGGCGGGTCGACGGGTGTGCCGACCGTCGTCGTGACGGGTATGTTGCCGAAGAGGTCCATCAGTTTCATGTAGAACAGTGCCCTCATGCCGCGTATTTCCGATTCGAGCGCAGCCCGCTCCTCATCCGGCATGCCGGCGGCGGCGAAGTCGATGCGCGTGAAGTCGTCCATGATGCTGTTGGTGTAGCCCACGCCGGTGAAAATCGTCCGCCAGGGATCCCAGCACGAGTCGTCGTCGACCGTCCAGCTGTGATAGTGCTGCCGTCCGTGTACGCCGCCGTCATATCCGTGGCGTCCCTTGTTGACCCATGCAAGCTGGTCGGCGCTCGTCTCCGAGATGCGGTTGTAGCCGCCCTGTCCCACCGAGTTCCAGGCGTGTGTATATATCCGGTTTACGCCCATCAGGATCTGCTCCCTGTTCTGGTAAAAATTCTCCGGAGCCAGTTCGCTGTAGGGAACCACGTCCAGATCGGTACAGGCCGTCATGCACAGCAGCAGGCCCGTTACAGCAATAATAATATATTTTTTCATGATGCGTCAATATTAAAATCCAACATTAAGTCCAAACATAAGCGTCGTGGTGGTGGGATAGAACGTCCGCTCCTCGATGCCGGAGGCAAATCCGGTTTCGCTGCCGCTGGGCGGTCGTCCCGTGTCGCGCACTTCGGGCGTGGTGCCGCTGTAGCCGGTGAAGGTGGCGAGGTTCTGCGCCGCCATGTAGAGCCGCACGCTGCGCACCCACGTCCTGTTCGGGATATTGAAATTGTATCCCAGCGTGACGTTGTCGAGCTTGACGAAGTCGCCCTTCTCGAGGTAGTAGTCGGAATACTGCATCGAGACGTGCAGGTCCGAGTTCTTGGTCGTGGCCGACTTCAGCACGTTGTTCGGAAGCCAGGCGGGATTGCCGAAATAAAGCTCCTTCGTGTTGAGAATCTTGAAGCCCAGCTTGCCGCGGAAGAAGAGGCTCAGGTCGAAGTTGCGATAGCGAAACGTGTTGCCGAGCGAGATGTAGTATTTCGGCGTACCGTTGCCGAGCCACGTCTTGTCGTCGTCCGTGATTTCGCGATACGACACCTTCTCGTTGTTCTTGTTGTAGAACATCCACTCGCCGTTCTCGTCAAGCCCGGCATAGCGGTGGCCGTAAAATTCGCCCAGCGCGCCGCCTTCCTGCGTGCGGATGGCATAGCCGAGGTAGCCCACGCCGGTAAACTGGTAGTCGTCCTTGTAGGTCGCCTTGTAGAGCTGGTTGGAGAACGATTCGAGCGTGTTCTTCTGATAGGCAAACGTGGCGTTGACGTCCCACGTGAAGTCGCGTCCCGACACGGGTGTGCCCGACAGGCCGATCTCGATACCCTTGTTGCTTATCTCGCCCACGTTCGTGTAGATGTCTGCCAGGACGTAGGGCGGGAGCTGCGTGTTGTAGGTATACAGCAGGTCTTTCGTCAAACGGTTGTATACGTCGACCGTTCCGTTCAGGCGGCTGTTGAAGAGCGAGAAGTCTACGCCGACGTTCAGCTCCTCCTTCTTCTCCCACTTCAGCGCGGGATTCGGATTGCGCGACGGACGGTAGGCGCTCACCCACGTGCCGCCGTCGATCGGGTAGATCGAGTTGGACTGCAGGGTCGACATGTAGCGATAGTTGGGGATGGACTGGTTGCCGGTCACGCCGAATCCGGCGCGTATCTTCAGGTTGTTGACGGCCTCGATGTCCTTCATGAAGCTTTCCTCGCTCAGCACCCATCCGGCCGACAGGGCGGGGAAGCTGCCCCAGCGGTTGTCGGAGCCGAAGCGCGACGATCCTTCGTAGCGGTAGGTGGCCGAGAACTGATACTTGTTCATCAGGACGTAGTTGACGCGCCCGAAGAAGGCGATCAGGATGTCGTCGGACTTGCCGCTGCCCATGCCGAAGAAGCTCGTCCCTTCGGTCCGTCCCGCGCCCGCTTCAAGGTTGTTGTACAGGAATGCGTCGGTCGCGAACTTCGAGTTCCATGCATTGAAGCTTTCATTCGCGTGATACTGGTAGCTGTATCCGGCCACGGCGTTGAACGAGTGTTTGCCGCCGAAGTTCCTCACGAAGTCGATCGTCGGTTCGATCGTTCGCGTGTAGTCCTGCTCCTGCCATTTCTGCGCGCGTCCGCCGCCGGCATACGTGTCCTGCGACTCCTTGCTGTCGCGCATGTAATACTGCCGGCGCAGGTCGTCGTACTGCTGCCACGAGGCGGCGACCGAAGCCTTCAGCCCGTCGATGATGGTGAGCGAAACGCGTGCCGAACCCAGCAGCGTGGTACGCGTCGAATAGTCTTCGCGCGTGTCGTAGCGCGCCAGCGGGTTATACGAGCCGAAGCCCTGGTCGTCTATCCAGTTGCCCTCCGCGTCGCGCGCCGGCATCGTCGGGTTGCGCTGTGCGGCCTGCTCAAAGCTGTCGTTGCCCCCGACGCGGTTGCGGTCGCGGAAGTTGGCGCTCAGGCCGATCTGCACCTCGAGGCGGTTGTTCAGCCCGAGGTGGTTGATGTTGAGCCGTCCGCCCCAGTCCGACTGTCCCGATTCGATGGCGATCGGGCTGATGTCGCGATAGAAGACGGAGGCGCGGTAGCCCATGCTGGCGCTGCCGCCCGTCATGGCCAGATTGTGATTGTGGGAGACGTTACCCGTGTTCGTCATCTCGCCCAGCCAGTCGGTGTCGCTGCCATAGTCGACCATGACCTCCGAACGGTAGCCGCCCGAGTTCATGTAGGCGCGGTATTCGTCGGCGGTGAGCACCTGCGGACGGCGGTAGACGTAGTCGTGCGAGACGTAGGTCGAGTAGTCGAACGTCGGCTTCTGCTCGCCGCGCTGCGCCTTCTTGGTCGTGATCAGCACCACGCCGTTGGCGCCGCGCGTGCCGTAGATGGCGGCCGCGGAGGCATCCTTGAGGACGTCGAACGATTCTACGTCGTCCGCCTGCAGCAGCGCCAGGTCACCGCCCGGCACGCCGTCGATTACGATCAGCGGACTCATGCCGCCCGTGATGGACGATATGCCGCGGATCTGAATCTCCGTGTCGGCGCGCGGATCCGCACCGTTCGGATTGGTGATGACCACGCCGGCCATCCGGCCCTTGGCCAGCTCGAGCACGCTCGAGGGCGCGCCCGTCGTGTTGAACGATTCGCGGCCCAGCGAGGCCACGGCGGCCGTCACTTCGCTGCGCTTCTGCGTGCCGTATCCGATCACGACCACCTCGTCGATGAGCTGCGCGTCTTCGGCCATGCGTATCGCGAGGCTGCGCTGCGTGCCGACGATGATTTCCTGCGTCAGGTAGCCGATGTATGAGAATACCAGCGTCGAGGCGGCGCTACGCACCGTGAGGGAGAACCGCCCGTCGGCATCCGAAATGTTGCCGTTGGTCGTGCCGCGCTCCACGATGTTGACGCCCGGCACGGGTTCGCCCGTGATGTCGGTAATCGTGCCCGTGACCTGTATGCGGTCGTCGGCCTGCTGCCGCTTCAGCGCCGAGATGATGACGTGACTGCCGCGGATCGTATGCGTATGCCCCGAATTTTTCAGAATAAGAGTCAGTGCGTCGTGAACGCTCATGTCGCTGACCGCGGCTTCGATGTGCTGATTGAGGTCGAGCTTCGATTCCTCGTAGTCGACAGACAGGTTCGTCTGCTTCTCAATTTCTTCCAGCGCCACCCTCAGCGTGATGCGGTTCGACAGCGTCACCTTGCTCACCTCTTCTGCCGCCACCAACCGGGGCAGAAACATGAGCGACGCGACGAAGATAATGTTCAATAATTTGTAATGTTTCATGTTTTCAGTTTTATAAAGTTAATGATTCTGGTAAATGTTCCGTTCCGTATGAACGGAGAAAAGTGTTGCTGTGTCCGGTTTCAATCCCGCAGGCAGATACGGCACCGTTGCCCGCCGCCCCGGCATCTTTTTTTCATGCGTACTCATTTTTCAGTTATTACATATATTATATTATTAACAAAACGTTTTTAAACGCTTTATTATGTAGACGCCCTGCCCCGGCAACACACACGCCTCTGCGGGTAAAAAAAATGAGGCAATGTGGGAATGAGAGTCACTGCCCGTATCCGCTCGCAATGGCGCCGGATATGGACTGTGACAGTCCAATGGACATTTCGGGTTTAAAATTCAATGATTCGGTTATTCGGTCATTCAGTGCAGCGAGGTTTCCCCATGTGGGGAAAGTTCGCTGCACACGTACGGGAAGGTTTCCCGTCCGCGGGAAAGTTCGCTGCACACGTACGGGAAGGTTTCCCGTCCACGGGAAAGTTCGCTGCACACGTACGGGAAGGTTTCCCGTCCGCGGGAAAGTTTGCTGCACACGTACGGGAAGGTTTCCCGTCCGCGGGAAAGTTTGCAGCACAGTACGATAGAGTTTCCCCACTCCGAGAAAGTCTGTCGCACGCATGCGGGAAGGTTTCCAGCCACGGTTGCAAGTCTCCCGGAACTTCCGGCAAGCACAGAGGAACACGGAGAATGGGAATGTCACTGCGCGCAGTCCGCGTCATTGCGAACGGAGTGAAGCAATCCGGCCTCTTCCGGGTGGCTGTATTCAGATTGCTTCACTGCGTTCGCAATGACGCCGGATGCCGTACCCGTGCAGAGAACCGTCAGCGCTCCCTCCTCCCGCTTTTACCTCTCCCCTGGCCCCTCCCCACAAGGGAGGGGAGAAATATGCCGGATGGATGACGCCGTGCGGTTTTGAATTTTGAATATAAAATTATCCCATCATCACCTGCCCCCCCGTGACGGGGAGCGCCTGTCCGGTTTCGCAGATCTGGTCGACGAGGTAGAGCACGGCGCGGGCGACGTCCGCCGGGCCGGTGCCCCGGCGCATGGGCACCTGGTCCATGTAGTAGCGGCGGACGTCGTCGACCGTCTGCGCTCCGGGCACTTTGCCGGCCTTCAGGTATTGCACGAACAGCCCGTTTTCGGGATTCGACCACAGCGGCCCCTCGTAGAAGTT
>JAIRZY010000098.1 GCA_031266995.1 Tannerella sp. | reverse complement strand
TTCCTCTGTGGACTGAAAATGAAAAAGTTACACAGAGTTTCACAGAGAAGGCACAGAGAGCCACAGAGAGGGGAGTTACGGCTGTCGCCGTGTCACGGATACGGTATGGAAGGCGGGCTTTGCTTACAGTTCGCGCTTGTCGGTCAGCTCCACCGTGACCGTCACAGTATATTCGCCATCGTACCAGCCGTCCGGCTTGCCGCCGGGCTTGACCTTGCTGAAGTCGACTGCCAGCGAATCAATGCCAAAGTAGCCACCGTTCGCCGTGCCGTCGATGTCGTGCGTGTAGACGTATGCCGGGTTTTCGTCGAATATATACAGGCGCTCGCTGAGGGTGAACGAGCCATCGTCGCCGGAGGTATCCGTGAGGCGTTCTTCGTAGCTCGTTGGGATTACACCGTACATTGCTATCGACTCGTTGGGGCGGGTATAGGAGACGCGGATGCCTTTGACGGGCTTGCCGTCGGCGCGGTTGACGACGGTGCCCTTCACCGTATAGTCGGCATAGGGTGTGCCATATTCGACAGGGGTTTCTCCGATCTCGCATCCGCTGAAGCCCAGCAGGGTGAGGAGACCAGCGAGTATCCAGTTGGCGCCCTTCATGAGGGATTGGTTCAGTCTTTTCATTCGATCTGTTTTTAGCTGTTTGTATCTGTATGATGCAAAGGTACGCATTTTCGCTGCATGGCGGGTGGATAATTGAGTATTATTTATAATGTACGTGGAGAATTTATTATTAACACAGAGACACGGAGGACACAAAGGTAATATGTGGATATGGGAACGGGTCGGGGTGAAGAGAGACTGGTTTATGCCGGTATTTACTGTACTGTACTGTTTTAATTTCTTTCTCCGTGTTCTCTGTGTCTCCGTGTTGATAACTGGTATTTTGTGTTTATATACAGGACTGTCTTTAACGGATTATAAATGTAGAGACGCGATGCTTCGCGTCTCTGCGGGTTGCCATACGAAGGTGCGGTATTGTCGAAGGCAGAGACACGAGACATCGCGTCTCTACAGTGCGGGGCTGCGCGCGGGGCGGGCGGAGGGGAGGCGGGTTTTATTCTTCCATCTCCTTTTCGTTCAGTGCGACTGTCACCGTCACCGTATACTCGCCTTCGTACCAGCGATCCGGCCGGCCGCCGGGCACGGCTTCGCTAAAGTCTGCCGCCAGCGAATCGAGGCCGAAGAAGCCGCCGTTCGCCGTGCCGTCGAGATCCTGTATATAGATGGGGACGGGTGTCTCCCGGTCCGGAAACATGTTTTGGGTAATGCTGAACGAGCCGTCGTCGCCGGTAATGCCGGAGCGGCTATCGCGGTTGTCCGCAGTCGCGGCGCCCGCCCGTACCGTTACCTGTTCGGCCTTGATATAGGAGACGTGGATGTCTTTAACGGGCTTTCCGGTGGCGCGGTTGACGACGATGCCCTTCACGGTGAAGTCGGCGGAGGGTACACCGTATTCGGGCGGCGTCCTGTCGTTCTCGCATCCGGCAAAGCCCAGCAGGGCGAGGAGGCCGGCCAGTATCCGGCTGGTGCCCTTCATAAGGGCGTGATTCGGTTTTTTCATCAATGCTGTCTTTAATTGTTTATGTCTACATGATGTGCGTGGATGTGTTTTCGCTGCATGGCGAGTGGATAATTGAGTATTTATTATTAACACAGAGACACGGAGGACACAAAGGTAATGTGTGGATATGGGAACGGGGCGGGGTGAAAATATACCGGCTCATATGCGTATTTTCTTTCTCTGTGTTCTCTGTGCCTCCGTGTTGATAACTGATATTTTGTGTTTATATACAGAACGGTCTTTAACGGTTTATGTCCATATGAGGAAAAGATATGTGTTTTCGCTGCATGGCGGGCAGATATGTGGATAATTAAATCGCGAATCGGGCGTCTGTCCGGCAGAAATTGCGTATTTTTGCCGCAAACTAACCGAGTAGCCGATGAAAGATTTTATTCGCGTACTGAAGCGCTTCATCCCACCATACAGGAAGTACATGGTGATGAACATTGTGTTCAATATCCTCTCTGCCGTGTTGAACGTCTTCTCGTTTGCCCTGATCATGCCCATACTCGACATCCTGTTCAAGACGGGCGAAGTGACGGCATACACGTACATAGACTGGGTGTGGAACCCCGGCTCGTGGGAAGCGTGGAAAGAAATGCCGGAACTGGTGAAGAACAATTTCTTCTGGTACGTGAGCGACATGATCGGGCGGCGCGGCGAACAGTATACGCTCCTCATGGTCGGCGCCGCGCTTACGGGGGCGACACTGCTGAAGGTCGCGGCGATGTATATGGCGTTCTACATGATGATCCCCATCCGCACGGGCGTGGTGCGCGACATCCGCAACCGCATCAACGCGAAAATCATGGAACTGCCGCTGAGCTTCTTCACCGAGGAGCGGCGGGGCGACATTATCGCGCGCGCCTCGGGCGACGTGAACGAGATCGAATCATCGATCATGAGTTCGCTCGACATGCTCTTTAAAAACCCCATACTGATATGCATATACCTCGCGGCCATGCTGGTGATAAGCTGGCAGCTGACGCTCTTTGTGCTGATACTCCTTCCCCTCTCGGGCTACGTCATGGGACAGGTCGGCAAGAAGCTGAAGAAACGGTCGCTCCTCGGGCAGTCGCAGTTCGGGCTGCTGATGAGCCGCATTGAGGAGACGCTCGGCGGACTGCGCATTATCAAGGCATTCGTGGCCGAAGACAGGATGCAGAAGCGCTTCGAGGAAACGAACGAGATGTTTCGCCGGACTACCGGACGCATCTATCGCCGGCAGCAGATGGCACACCCGATGAGCGAGTTTCTCGGTACGCTCACGATCGTCATCATCCTCTGGTATGGCGGCACGCTCATCCTCTCCAGTCACGGCAGCGCCATCAACGCGTCCGTCTTCATCTACTATCTGGTGATCTTCTACAGTATCATCAACCCGGCCAAAGACCTGAGCAAGTCGGTCTACGCCATCCAGAAAGGCATGGCCTCGGTCGAGCGCGTCGACAGGATACTCAATGCCGAAAACCGTATCCTCGCGCCCGCTCATCCCCTTCCCGTATCGTTCGGCGAGGCAATTGAATACCGCGACGTATGGTTTCGCTACACCGGCGACTGGGTGCTCAAGGGCGTGTCGCTGCGCATTGAAAGGGGCCGGACGATCGCGCTGGTCGGACAGTCGGGATCGGGCAAAAGCACGCTCGTCGACCTCCTGCCGCGCTTCCACGACGTCGAGCGTGGCAGCATCACCGTCGACGGTGTCGACATCCGCCACGTCATGCCTTCCGCCCTGCGCGCCCTGATGGGGAACGTCAGTCAGGAAGCCATTCTCTTTAACGACACGTTCTTCAATAACATCGCCTTCGGAGTCGAACACGCCACGCTCGAGGCCGTGCAGGAAGCGGCCCGCATCGCGAACGCGCACGACTTCATCATGGCCACTGCCGACGGCTACGATACCGGCATAGGCGACCGGGGCAGCAAGCTCTCCGGCGGGCAGCGGCAACGCATCAGCATCGCCCGCGCCATCCTGAAGAACCCCCCGATACTGATCCTCGACGAGGCGACCTCCGCCCTCGACACCGAGTCGGAACGCCTCGTTCAGGAAGCGCTCGAACGCCTGATGCGCAACCGCACGACCATCGTCATTGCCCATCGCCTGTCTACAATCTGTAATGCCGACGAGATCTGCGTGATGCACGAAGGCGAAATCGTGGAGCGCGGCCGCCACGACGAACTGCTTGCGCTCGACGGATACTACCGGCGGCTCTGCGACATGCAGCGATTTTAGGATTCAAGATTCAATATTTACGATTCAATATTCAAAGTTCGGGAAGCACGGGAGACTTCGCGCGAAACGGTTTAAAATCAAACGGGAGAGGCCTGCGCACCGCAGCCTCCCCCGTTCCGAATCCCGATTCTTTGAATCCTGAATCCCGACTCCTGAATTTTGAACGTCAATACCGGTAATGCTCCGCCTTGTAAGGCCCTTCGGCAGGCACGCCTATATAGTCGGCCTGCGCCGCCGTCAGCCGGGTCAGCCTGACGCCGATACGGTCGAGGTGCAGCCGCGCCACCTCTTCGTCAAGATGCTTGGGCAGGCGGTAGACTCCCGTCGCATAATCCTTCTGCCACAGGTCTATCTGCGCCAGCGTCTGGTTGGTAAACGAATTGCTCATCACGAACGAAGGATGCCCCGTAGCGCAGCCCAGATTCACCAGACGCCCCTCGGCCAGCAGAAAGACGGCGTGTCCGTCGGGGAACGTGTATTTGTCGACCTGCGGCTTGATGTTCAGATGCTTCACGCCCGCGAAGGCGGCCAGCTTTTCCACCTGTATCTCGTTGTCGAAATGCCCGATGTTACAGATAATGCTCTGATCCTTCATCGCCTGTATATGCTCGATCGTGATGATGTCGCGATTGCCCGTAGCGGTCACGAAGATATTGCCTTCTTTCACCGCCTCCTCCATCACTGTCACCTCGAATCCTTCCATCGACGCCTGCAGTGCGCATATCGGATCAATCTCGGTCACAATCACGCGTGCGCCGTACGAACGCATCGAGTGAGCGCATCCCTTGCCCACGTCGCCATAGCCGGCCACGACAACCACCTTGCCGGCGATCATCACGTCCGTAGCCCGCTTGATTCCGTCGGCCAGCGATTCGCGGCAGCCATACAGGTTGTCGAACTTCGACTTCGTTACCGAATCGTTCACGTTAATGGCCGGCACGAGCAGTTCGCCGCGCTCCATCATCTGATACAGACGGTGCACACCCGTCGTCGTCTCTTCCGACACGCCGCGCATCCCGGACAACATTCTGTGCCAGCGTTGCGCGTCTTCGGCGAGGATACGCCTCAGCGTGTCGACGATCACCTGCTCTTCGTGGCTTTCGCCCTTGCGGTTCAGCGTTTGCGGATCGTTTTCAGCTCTGTAGCCCCAGTGGAACAGCAGCGTGGCGTCGCCGCCGTCGTCTACGATCAGGTTCGGCCCCTTCCCGTCGGGGAAGCGCAGCGCCTGCTCCGTGCACCACCAGTATTCTTCGAGGCTCTCGCCCTTCCAGGCAAAGACGGGGATGCCGGTAGCCGCGATGGCTGCCGCCGCATGGTCCTGCGTCGAGAAGATGTTGCAGCTTGCCCAGCGCACGTCGGCGCCGAGGCTCGTCAGTGTTTCGATGAGTACAGCCGTCTGGATGGTCATGTGAAGCGATCCCGTGACGCGCGCACCTTTCAGGGGCTGCTGTCCGGCGTACTTGCGGCGCAGCGCCATCAGTCCCGGCATTTCGTGTTCGGCGATTTCGATTTCCTTGCGGCCGAAATCAGCCAGTCGGATGTCTGCCACCTTATTGGGCAGATTGTTAGGAAATAGTTGTGACATAAATTTTAATCATTGATTATGAAGGCGCAAAGATACAAACTTTCTTCGTAAACAAAAAACGCCCGTGCCGCGTTTTAAATGCAGCACGGGCGCTCTTCGTTTTCATCGGAGCGCTGTCCGGCGAATGTGGGTCGGACGCATTCCGAAGCGTGCAAGGGCTTACAACTCGACGCCGTTTTCGCGTGCCTGTTCTTCGCCTGAAAGCGTAATCAGCTTGTAACCTTTTCCGTGGATATTGATGATCTCAATATCGGGATCGTCTTTCAACAGCTTGCGCAGTTTGGTGATGTACACATCCATGCTCCGCGCGTTGAAATAATTGTCGTCTACCCAGATGGTTTTCAGTGCATAATTGCGCTCCAGGATCTCGTTGGCATGCGAACAGAGCAGGCTGAGCAGTTCACATTCTTTGGTCGTCAGCTTGGTCTGCTTGTCGCCGATCGTCAGTGTCTGTTTCTGCGTGTCGAACATGAAATTGCCCAACTTGTAGAACGGTACGTCTTTCAGCTTCTTGCCTTTCACACGGCGCAAAATGGCCTCGATGCGAAGCAGCAGCTCTTCCATGCTGAACGGTTTGGTCAGATAGTCGTCTGCGCCGAGCTTGAATCCTTCCAGAATATCTTCCTTCATCGTCTTGGCCGTGAGGAAAATAATCGGTATATCGGGATTCATCGAGCGGATTTCCTGTGCCAGCGTAAACCCGTCTTTCTTGGGCATCATCACGTCCAGCACACACAAATCATACGACCCCACCGTAAAACCTTTGAAGCCTGCTTCTCCATCGGAGAACAAGTCTGTTACATAGCCCTTGGCCTGCAAGTACTCTCTTAAGAGCATTCCCAAATTTTCATCATCTTCACAAAAGAAGATCTTCAACTTTTCTTCCATAATCTACTATTTTTAATGAGTGGTAAAGTAATAATAAATTTCGTTCCAATAAATCCGTCTTCCTGTTCGGCGCGGATCGAACCGCCGTGGTCTTCCACGATTTTACGGACATAGGCAAGCCCCAGACCGAAGCCTTTCACATCGTGTACGTTGCCGGTCGGTACGCGGTAGAACCGGTCGAATATTTTTTTCAGGTATTCTTTTTTAACGCCTATTCCGTTGTCTTCTATATGGATATACAGTTTCCCGCTGTCGTTTCGCGTCCGCATTATCAATTGCAGCGGGACTTCTCTCCGGCGATATTTCACGGCGTTGTCCAGCAGGTTGTACAGCACGTTTTCGAGATGCATCTTGTCGGCATAGATCGTGGAGTCTTCGGCCTGCAGGTCGATGTCGAGCGTTCCACCGTATTTTTCCGCTTTCAGCGAGAAGGTGCCCGCCACGCTTTCTATCAGGTCGTTGGCTTCCAGTTCCTTCAACTTCAGTATCGCTTTCTGCCTTTCGAAAAGGGAGATCTGAAGCACTTTTTCAACGAGGAAGCCCAGCCGTTTGCTTTCGTCGCTGATGACGCTCGATATGTGTTGAAACGCTTCGGGATTCTTCGTCAGATCCGTATCCCTGAGCATTTGAGCGGCGAGCGAGATGGTGGATACCGGAGTTTTCAGTTCGTGCGTCATGTTGTTGACGAAGTCGTTTTTCATTTCCGAGAGTTTTTTCTGACGGAAAATGATGTAAATCGTAAACGAAAACGTCACCAGCAGGATAAGCGTGAATACGGCCGAAGGCGCCAGAAACGATGCCGAGCGCTGGATATAATCCTCTTTCGTAGGGAAATATATCTTCAGATAGTTCCGTTTTGACGGCGGGTCGCCGGGGAAAAGTACTTCCGTGATCAGGTCTGACGCTTTCACGGTCCTTTCGAATTTTTCGTTCTGATAAATGATCTGGCCGTCCCGGTTCATCACCATAAAAACATAGGGTAAATTTAACCCATTGTCCAGAAATTCAGATTTTAAATAACTGTTTAGTTTATCAAAATCAATGCGTTCCTCGATCGGCTTCATGTAGGCGGTATACATCATGGTGTAGGCGACTTCCTCCAGCAACCGTGCCTGATGCTGGTAGCGGAGCCACAAGTTTCGCTGATTTTCTTCCGATTTTTTCACGATGGCATCCCTGGACGGCGAGGTCAGCATGAGGCTGCTGCCCTGCGTCCGGCTCAACAAATCGAACTGCTGGAAAATGCCGCTTGACGTGGTTCCCTGAATCTGGAACTGATATTCGCTTTTCATCTGTATTGAACGGTTTATTTGCTGCTGGTCGGGCGGATCTTTGTGTGTGAAATATTCCATGTCCTGTTCGATGTAGCTCCGCGCCTCGTCACGTTCGAGCATGCCTGAAATCTGTTCCAGACAACGCCTTACCGTCGTGTCAAATTGTTCATTGCTCGTCTTTGAAAGGACACTAAGGTAGTAGACCTGCAAATAAATCAAACCTGCAAATGCAAATCCCATGACTACCGTTAGCAACCAAATCGTAGACTTTTTCATATTAGCTTACTTCCACATTCTATTTGGCTGCAAATATCGAATGTTTTAATTTAATATTCACATAACAAATGTAAAAAATGACCCCTCTGACTGTTAAATTTATTTACGGCGATGCGAAAAATAACACTGTCCTCATTACTTATTTGTGCATATATGTCTGTTCAATAATAAATTAACTTATTTATCTTCCATTTCGCTAAAAAGCATCCACATTGTCCGAGATGAAAACGGCACCATGCAGTACGGAAAAAGCCGGGTCAAAACGTTCAACCGATGCTTACCTTGAAAGCATGTTTTTTTGTTTGCATACCCGGGATAAAACGAAATATCCCCGCTGTGAAGCAATTTTACAAAACCAATGTTATACTTTGCATGGCATAAAAATTCGAGAGTCAAAATTCAAAGATTCAATCCGTTTTGTTCCACCCATTTCCGGGCATTCACGAAAGCCTCAATCCACGGCGTCACTTCATCCGTTTTCCGGTTGGCGGGATAGTGTCCGCATTGCCAGGGGAAAAGGGCACGTTCGATATGAGGCATTATGGCCAGATGACGTCCGTCATGCGAGCATACTCCCGCGACAGCTCGCGGCGAACCGTTCGGATTGGCGGGGTAGCCATCGTAACTGTACCGTGCCGCGATGTGATAAGCTTTTTCTTCGTAGGGAAACATAAATTTTCCTTCGCCATGCGCCACCCAGGCTCCTATTTTCGAGCCACTTAGCGAACCGAACAGGACGGAGTGATTCTTCGGAATTTCCAGTGTAATAAATTCGGATTCAAATTTATGCGAATCGTTGTGCGCCATTTTGAATTTTTCCCCGTGCCCGGGATATAGCAGTTCCAATTCGGCCATCAACTGGCAACCGTTGCAGATGCCCATGCTCAGCGTATCCAGCCTTGCATAATAGGTATCGATGGCCTCTTTCGCCTTTTCGTTATACAGAAATCCGCCCGCCCAGCCTTTCGCCGAACCCAGCACGTCGGAATTGGCAAAGCCACCGCAGAAAATGATGAGATTTACATCTTCGAGCGTTTCACGTCCGCTCGCAAGGTCGGTCATGTGGACGTCCTTCACGTCGAAGCCTGCCAGATACAGTGCGTAGGCCGTCTCGCGTTCGCACTGCGAGCCTTGCTCGCGAATGACAGCCGCCCGGATACCTGATGAGCCGGTGCGGTCTGCAGAAAGCCCGTATGTAGAAAGCTGTCCGTCGAAATGTCCGGGATACTTGAACGTGAGCGGTTGCAATTTGTAGTTCTCGAAACGATTGCCGGCACAAACGCTTCCGCTTTGCTTGATATCTAATTTATAAGATGTTGAATACCATACATCACGCATGTGATCGATTCCAAAATGATATTGCGCGCCTGCTTTCGTAACTAAAATATGGCGCTCATCCACAGGTTTGGCAATGATGACAAATCCGATGCCCGCGTCTTTCAATATCTTTTCAAATGCCTTGTGTTCACGAACCTGGACGAGTATGCCCGGATTCTCGGCAAACAATATCTTCACAATGTCTTCTTCCGCAATCGAGTCTAAATTGACCTCCAGACCGCCTTCGACGTTGGCAAAGCACATTTCGAGCAGCGCCGTAATCATCCCGCCTGCAGAAATGTCGTGCCCGGCCAGCAACAGGCCTTTTTCGACTGCTTCCTGAACGGCATTGAACGCATCGTGAAAATATTCCACATCCGTGACGGTCGGCGCCTCGTCGCCCAAACGGTTCAAGGCCTGCGCAAATGCGGAACCGCCCAGTTTCAGCACGTCGAACGAAAAGTCAATGTAATATATGTATGTGTGTGCACTCCGTACGAGCACGGGCGACACGATTTTTTTTACGTCGCTGACTTCCGCGCCGGCAGAGATGATCACCGTGCCGGGCGAAAGGACTTTTTCGTCGCCGTACTTCTGTGTCATCGAGAGGCTGTCTTTTCCCGTCGGGATATTGATCCCCAGGGCACAGGCAAAGTCCGATGCGGCTTCGACCGCCCTGTACAGACGCGCATCTTCGCCTTCGTTGCGGCACGGCCACATCCAGTTTGCGCTCAGCGAGACGCTCGCCAGGCGGTTGGTTAGCGGCGCAAACACAATATTCGTCAGGGATTCAGCGATGGCCAGCATCGAACCGCATGCCGGGTCAATCATGGCAGCCTGCGGCGCATGGCCGATCGAGGTGGCCATCCCTGCCTTCCCGCGATAGTCCAGCGCAACTGCGCCCAGGTCGCTCAGGGGCAGTTGCAGTTCGCCCTGGCATTGCTGGCGGGCGACCTTGCCCGACACCGAACGGTCGACCTTGTTCGTCAGCCAGTCTTTGCAGGCGACGGCTTCGAGTTGAAGCACATTCTCCAGATAGTGATGCAATTCGGAGACCGTATATTCGGCCGCGCGATAGCTTACGTTCACCGTGCGGTCGGTCATTACCGTTCGCGGCGGTTTGCCGAACATGTATTCGAGCCGGATGTCGATGGGCCTGACGCCGTCCGCCTGTTCGAAGACGAACTGCATGTCGCCCGTAGTCTCGCCGACGACGTACAGCGGGGCGCGTTCGCGTGCAGCAATGCGCTGCATGCGTGCGACATTCTCGGCCGCGACCAACAGCCCCATCCGTTCCTGGCTTTCGTTGCCGATGATTTCTTTCGCCGAGAGCGTCGGGTCGCCGACGGGCAGCTTGCTCACGTCGATATGTCCGCCGGTGGATTCGACCAGTTCGGACAGACAGTTCAGGTGTCCACCTGCGCCGTGGTCATGGATAGATATGACCGGATTGTCGTCCGACTCGGCGATGGCGCGAATCACGTTGGCGGCTCGTTTCTGCATCTCGGGATTGGCGCGCTGCACGGCATTCAGTTCGATACCGCTGGCATACTGGCCGGTATTTACCGACGAGACGGCGCCGCCGCCCATTCCGATGCGGTAGTTGTCGCCACCGATGACGATGATCTTTTCGCCCGCGGCAGGCGTGCCCTTCAAGGCGTCGCGCCTGTTGGCGAAGCCTACTCCGCCGGCGAGCATAATCACCTTGTCGTAGGCGTATTTTCTGTCATTCTCTTCATGTTCGAAGGTCAATACAGAGCCACAGATCAGCGGCTGGCCGAACTTGTTGCCGAAGTCGGATGCGCCGTTCGACGCCTTGATCAGTATCTGCTCGGGTGTCTGGTAGAGCCACGGGCGCGGGATGAAGGCGCGTTCCCATTCGCGTGCGCCTTCGGTGCGGGGATATGATGTCATGTATACGGCCGTTCCCGCCAGGGGGAGAGATGACTTGCCGCCGCCCAGGCGATCGCGTATCTCGCCACCTGTGCCGGTGGCCGCGCCGTTGAACGGCTCGACGGTCGTAGGGAAATTGTGCGTTTCGGCCTTTAACGACAGGACGGAAGAGATGGTGCGGATGGCATAGAAGTCGGGCTTCTCTCCCGACTGCGGGGCAAACTGTTCGATGACGGGGCCGGCGACGAATGCTACATTATCTTTGTAGGCCGACACCAGTTTGTTGGGATTCTCGGCAGATGTTTTTCGGATCAGTGCGAACAGGGAATTTTCCTTTTCTTCGCCGTCAATTACGAACACACCTCCGAAAATCTTGTGGCGGCAATGTTCCGAGTTGACTTGTGAAAAGCCGAATACTTCGCTGTCCGTCAGCCTGCGCCCGATCTTTTCGCTCACACCGCTCAGATAGCAGACTTCTTCGTCGCTCAGCGCGAGTCCTTCCTGCGTGTTGTAGGCGGCGATGTTGTCGATGTAGACAATCGAGGCGGGCAGCCGGTGAATGGAGAACAGGTCCTGATTCAGGCCGTCGCAGATGCGTTGCAGCATCGGGTCGTACTCTGCACTGCCCGAAGCGACGGGGACGTATTCCTCGATGCGCGCAATGCCGGCGATGCCCATGTTTTGCGTGATCTCGACAGCGTTCGTACTCCACGGCGTGAGCATTTCGCGTCGAGGTCCGACATGCCAGCCCGTCACACATTCGGCACGAACCGGCACGGCTCCGCTGAAGAGCCAGGTTAATTTGGAAATGTCGTCCTGCAGAAAATCAGAAGCCGTTTCGACCGCAAATATCGTCTTATCCGGCGATTGAAAGAATAAAATCATATCGGTAAAGGTTTATTGTCTTCGTTTCTTTTCCTCGCAAAATTACACGTTTTTTTTCAATTGCGAGTAAGATATGGAGGGAAATTCCAAAATTCAAATCGGCTACTGCTCCTGTATGATGACTTCGCTAAGGCTGTGGATGATTGTTTCCTTGAGTTTTTCTTCGGGCAGGATGATGTTGAAATTTTCCCAGAAGTCACGGTCGTAGGCGTGTACGGTTTCGGCGAAGATGCGGTTAGGCGAGAGGCGTTCGTGGCGCGGGACAGGATGGACGCCGACCGTGTCAATCCGGCACGTCACCATCTCGAACCAGAAGTGCAGCGGCGTGCTGAAGATGTGGCCTTTTTTCCTGACCCGGAACAGGATGTCGCCGCGGACGTGGCTGACGTAGTAGGGCGAGTGTGGATGGAGGGGCTTGTAGGAGACGATGTAGGCGGCTTTGCGCAGGCTCAGTTTCAGGTTGTGGGCTTTGCGGTCGATGAACAGATTGGTTGCCTTGTCGACGTATTCGGGGTTGACTTCGAATCGGATTTCTTCGAGCGCCTTGCGGCTGTTTTCGATATATAGCTCGCCACTGAACAGGGGCTCTTCCGTCTGCGGCTTCTGCCGGAACGAGATGACGTTGACGAGGCGGTTGTCGATGGCGCTGACTTCTTCGTGGGCGTAGTCGTAGAGCGATTCGTCGCCGGGGACGATGAAGTCGGGCAGTTCCTTCACGATGTCTAAAATCAGGCACGAGTGGATGCCCGATTTCATTTTCGGGAGGATGGTGTCACCCGCCTGCACGTGAGTGATACGGCGTTTTCTGATGAGCTTTACATGGTCGCCGGAGGCGTCGGAGCGGTATCCGGTCTTGTATATCTCCAGCACGGATTCGGACAGGTCGATGGGTTTGCGCCGGTGTTCGATGCCTTCGCGGTAGAAGGCGGTCAGGCAGGTCGGCGCGGAGGGATAGTTTTCGTCCCGGCGACGCAGCATCTCGCTTATTTCGCGGATGGGGTTGACGCGGCGCACTTCGACTTCCTGCAGAGGGATGACTTTCGGCTCCAGCGGGAAGTCGACGGTCTGTCCGGCGAGCAGCGAGGCGTCCGTTTCGCGACTTTCGTATCCGATGTGCGAAAATCGTACCACGGGGTGGCGGAGCGAGTCGGGGATGACCAGCCGAAATTCGCCGTGCTGATTGGATACGGTGCCGACGGAGGTGTTGAGGAGGCTGACGGTGGCGTATACGACCGGCTCCTTTGTTTCCAGATCGTGCAGCGAGCCGTGTATGACGCGGTGATTTTCGCCGTTCCTGTCAGCCGGTCTTTCGTCGGTGTCTGTCTGCGGTTCGCTTCCGGCGGGCGGGCGGAGCAGGATGTGGTTGCCCGTCACGTCGATTTGCAGGGCGGGCTTGCGGGTGATGATGCGGATGGCGTCGCGAAGGGTATATTCACCTCCGGAGATGCTCGCCGCGCGGTCGTTGTCGACCGTCCGGCTGTCATAGATGAACATGAAGCCCGATTGGACGGAAACTTCCTTGAGGAGGCGGTAGACGGTGCCTTTTTGCGCCTCCATGCGTATCCTGCGGTCGAGGGGCGAGTCTCCGTCGCCCGCCGCCGCCGTGGTCATGACCGAAAGCAGGGCGAGGCAGGCCGCCATGCGGCGCAGGATGTGTTTCGTCTCCGTCATCGTCTTCGATGCTTAGTCGTCGGTACCGGCGATGTAGATCGTCTGTTCGCGCTGCGAGTGACGCAGGTTCAGCGCGAGGCAGATGAGGCGCGCCATCGTTTCCGCGTCGTCGTCGGCGAAGGCTACGGTGAGCCGCATGTCCGCCACTTCGCGCGCCACTTCGATTCGCACGGTGCGGGTGTGGCGGTTGAGGATGTGCACCACGTCGGCGAGGCGTTCGTCCTTGAAGTGGATGCGGCGCAGGAGTGCGTCGAGCGCCGTCGTGTCGGCGTTGCCGGCCAGCGTCAGGTTACCGGCCTGTAGCTGTACGGTGTGCCCGGCCTGCGCGCGCACGGTGCGGCCGCTGTTCTTCAGTGTTACTCTGACCTCGCCCCGGCGGACGGAGAGGGAAAAGGCTGCCGGGTCGCTGCTGCGTATGGCAAAGACCGTGCCCAGGACTTCGACCCGCGCCGGCCCGGCATCGACAAAGAAGGGGCGTTCGGGGTTGCGGCTGATGTCGAAGAATGCGTCTCCCCGCAGGGATATTTCGCGCCGGGCGCGGTCGAAACGGTCCGGATAGCGGATGGACGTTTCGCCCGCGAGGTAGACGACGGAGCCGTCTTCAAGCATGGAGATGAGTGTGGAGCCGCTTTCGTCGTTGTGGAGGATGCGCATGTCGCGTGCCGCGTCGCCCGCATGTCGCGCTGTCCACCATGCGGTCAGGGCGAGGAGCGCCAGCGCGGCGGCGAGGCCGGCCATGCGGTGCCGTGCGCGCGGAGTGGGGGGACGGGCGTCGCGGGCGGTCGCGAGGAGGCCGTCGCGCGTCAGCCTCTCGCAGAGGCTGTCCCAGGCGCGGTCTGTTATGTTCGTTTCTTTTTCTCTGGTCATGATAAGTTACTGTAATATTTTTCTATTTCCCGTCGCAGTTGCCGGCAGGCTTTCGTCATCTCGGCTTCGACGGTCTTGACCGAGACGGCGAGCAGCGTGGCTATTTCGCCGTATTTGCGTCCTTCCGCGCGGTGCATGTGGAAGATGCGCGCCCGTCGTGCGGGCAGCCGTGCCAGCGTCTGCTCGACGACTGCGTTCAGTTCCGCATATTCGAGCCGTTCGTGCGGCCCGGGCGCGGTGTCCGTTTCGGCCTCGGAGCGGGCGTGCGCTTCGTAGCGTTCGTGCACGAGCAGATGTTCCAGATGCCGGAGCGAGTGATTTTTTACTGCGCCGTAGAGGTAGCTTTTGACGGAGGAGCGTATGCGCATCGTGGCGCGCTGTTTCCAGACGAGGTAGAAGAGTTCCTGTACGATGTCTTCCGCTACGTCCGTCCGCCCCGTGAGGCCCGAGGCGTAGAGGCGGAGCGGGGCGTAGTAGCGGCGGAAGAGCGCTTCGAACGCCGGTATGTCGCCGTCTTTTATTTTCCCAAACAGCAAAAAATCGTTTAGCATGGTCGCAGCATTTATTTCGTGCGAAACAAATGTACGGCTTTTATTTCGATTTGCTTTGCTGTTTCATCAGTTTGCTCACGGCGCTTTCGAGCGATTCGGTCGGTTCGATGATGTTGTAGGCTCCCCAGAAGTCGTCGTCGAAGTAGGCGGAGACTTCCTGCCCGAGCGACTGTCGCATCGAGAAGGCCTCGCGGGCGGGGATGCGCTGCACGTTTTCGACCGTGTTGTCCGTCACCACCGTTTCGCCCACCACGGTATAGTTTGTGGCAAAGAGGCGTCGCTTCCAGTCGCATTTGAAGCGTATGCGGTTGTAGATGTAGTTCAGGCACGTCTTCCCGTCGCGCTGGCGGTAGGTGACGATGTACGAGACTTCTTCGGGAGTGAAGCGCAGCCCGGACGGTTTTTCCTTCAGGATGAGGTCGGTCACCTTGAGGCGATCCTTCATGTCCATGCTGAACTCGGCGCGGGTGAAGGCCAGCGTCTCGCGGTCGATGTAGAACGTGCCCGAGTAGAGGGGGTAGGGCAGCACGGCCTGCGGCTCGAAATGGACGACGAACTGGAGCTGCCCGTTGATCGACGTCGTCTCGCCCATCTTGTAGGCGAAGTACTGCAGCATCTCGGGGTCGAGCAGTATGTCGGGGTTCTTGACCACGTCGACGTAGGCCGCCATGTTGGGGCCGCCGAGCAGTTTGACGTTCAGCGTGTCGCTCACCTTGGGGCTGACGAGCTTGCGCCCTTTCAGCACGCGGACGCGGTCGCCCGACGCGTTTGTCGTATACGGGCTTTTGTAGACCTCCACCACGGCTTCGGAGATGTTGATGTATTTGCGCCGCTTCTGAATCGTCTCGCGGTAGAAGCCCGTGAGCATGTTGGGCTGCACGGGGTAGTTTTCCGCCGTCCGTTCGAGCGCCGCCCTGATCAGGTCGCGCGGATTGCGCCAGCTGAAGATTTCGATTTCGCTCAACTGAAACGATTCGGGGAAGATGAGATACGTCTGTTCCTCCATGTCTTTTCCCGTGATGGCGATGCGGGCGTTGAAGTATCCGATGCACGAAAGCTCGATTTCCTTCACGCCGCTTTCGCGGTTCAGTTTGAGTGTAAATTCGCCCTCCTCGTTCGTGACCGTGCCGATGCTCGTGCCCGAGGCCGCGACGTTGACGTACTCGACCGTCTTCTTGCTTCGCGCGTCTTTCACGATGCCCGAGACGGTGAAGTAGTCGCCGCCGTTCTGCGCTGCGGCGGAAAGCGAGCCGCCGAAAGCACACAGGATGCAGACGAGCGGCATGGCAATGAGATGTTTTGTTTTCATATCTGTTACGTTTTAAGTGAATGAAATGTTTTTACATATATAAGACCGGCAGGGCGGATAAAACCCTACGGCGGGGCGGATAAAAAACGCTCGCACGATGACGCATGTTGCGCAAACCGGTCAAAATCCCGCAGAGACGGCATTTCATTAACCGTATGCATCAGCGTACGGGCCGGCGAGCGGAGAGACCGAAGTCAGGCAGTGTCGACACCGTCTCCGTCTCCGTGCAAACCGGAAGGTCGTCCCGTGCGGAAGCCGGAAGCCGTGTCGGCCGCCCAAAGCCTGTAATTTATTACATGTGAAATACATTTCATTTCATGTGAAACGCAGACTGTTTCATGTGAAACACGCAACGTTTCATGTGAAACACACAACGTTTCACGTGAAATACGGAACGTTTCACGTGAAATATGCGATGTTTCATGTGAAATATTAGTTATTTAATATTAAACGAAAACTGTTTCGCATGGAATTTATGCCGTTTCTCCTTATTTTTCTTCTGCTATTCTCCTGCCGGTAAGATGAATATGCGTAAATGCCGTAAATGCCTGCGTGGATGCCGGCGGGACATGCGGACGCGAAGGCTTTCGGCCTGTCCCGTTCGCTTGTTGACGTGCTGTTTCATCCGGTAGCTGCATCGTTGAAACGGCGAAGCCCGTCCGGTAAAAACGGGCCTCCGATGTTTTGGAATAATGAAAACCGGCTGTTTACCGCACCGCCGGCACATAATCGAACAGGCAGGTACGTGGCCCCTTGAGTGTCGTAACCGCAGTTGAGAACTGCGTGGCGAGGCTCAGCTTGCAGTCGCCGGCGGGGACGGTGAATTTGTCTTCCAATCAGTAATGCCTGTTTTTTTGTCGCTCATAAAAAATACTCCCCCAAAAGTTTTTTGTCCAACTTTTCGGGTGCAGTTCAGAAATCCCCGGCGCTACAATCTGGAATGTAACCACCCGAGATGCGTCAGCGCACGGCGGATGCCATCGTCGTCGACCGAAGCGGTCACATAGTCGGCGACTTTCTTTACCTCGTCCGACGCATTTCCCATGGCAACACCTGTCGCGACGTGCCTCAGCATCGGGATGTCGTTGCCGCCGTCGCCGAAAGCCGCCGTCTCGTCGAGGCGGATGCCGCAGTGCGCCAGCATGCGGTCGATGCCCGTCTGCTTGCTGTGTCCGCTCACGTTCACGTCGGCAAAGTAAGGCGTCCAGCGGCTATACGCGCAGTGCGTCATCACCCGGTTCATAAGCGCCTGCGCCCCGGCATCGTCTACGTAAATACAGATCTGGAAGACGGGCCGGCGGATAGCGTCACGCACATCCTGCGTCGTCGGCGGCTGTATGCCAATCAGCGTGGTGGCTTTGCGCACGCGGTCGTTTACGTAATTGATTGTCATATCCTTTTCAGACATGAAGGCGACGGGGAACGGTTCTTTTTCGAGATGCAGGGCGAGCGCTTCGAGGTCGCTCCGGGGAATCGGCGCAGCATAGATCTCTCCGCCGTTCCCGTCTACGCAACACACACCGTTGCAGGCGATATACCCGTCGAAAGGTATTTCGCCGAGTACGTCGGTCATGGACATCATGCGGCCTGTCGCGACAAAAACTTTTATCCCCGCTGCACGCAGACCGGCCAGCGCCTCTATCGTCGAATCCGGTACGCGATGCGTTTTGAAACTGACGAGCGTACCGTCGATATCGAAAAAAATGGCTTTTACAGGTTTCATCGGTGTGACATTTTCTTTTTCCGGGAGCATAGCATTAAAATCAATCCGCCCGCCTTCAGCGAAATGGCACTGTAGAAGAGGGTTTTATACAGTGCAGGAACGGGAATCAGCGTTTTGAACGGCATGGAAATAAGAATCAGGGCGACGCCCGTCAGTATAAGATAAAGCCACAAGCCGGGCCTGAATCCTTTTGTCTGAAAAACAGAGATTAAAAACAGAGTCTTGAGCAGGATGGCCACGCCGAGCAGCGTCCAGAAACAATATGCCGGCGCGCCCGTCCACTTCGCTGCGAAAGCGACGAGCAACATTCCCAAGCCGCTATATAAAAACGCCTTATTCGATTTTTGCGTCTGTTTCATATCTTTTTTTTGCTTTGAACGGACAAAAGTACGAAAAGACTGCGAAATTTCCGCGCCGATTTTTGAATCTCTAATCTTTCTTTCATTCCCGATTATTCACTACCTTTGTCCGGCGATAAAAATAGTATCCGAAATGAGAAAAACAGTTTTATTCATGGGATTAACAGCTCTTTTGGCAGCCTGTACGACACGGGACAACAAGCCGGCCGCTACGCAGGCAGATGGGTTCAGGTATGTCGCCGACCGTTTTGCCGACATCGAGGTACTGCGCTATCAGGCGCCCGGCTTCGAAGCGCTCTCCCTGCAGCAGAAGCAGCTCCTCTATCACCTCTCGGAGGCGGCGCTGATGGGGCGCGACATCCTGTTCGACCAGAACAACCGCTACAACCTGGCCGTTCGCCACGCGCTGGAAGCCATCTGCCTCCACTACGGCGGCGACCGCAGCGCACCGGATTTCAAGGCGCTGGAGACCTACTTGAAACAGGTCTGGTTCGCCAACGGTATCCACCACCACTACGCCTGGGACAAATTCACCCCCACGTTCGTGCAGGCATTTTTCGAGCAGTGCATCCGGCAACTGGACGCATCCCTCGTGCCCGTGCGCGACGGACAGACGGTCGACGAGTGGCTCGCGGAAATCACGCCCGTGATATTCCAGCCCGAAGTCATGGCCAAACGCGTGACGCAAAGCGGCGACGGAGACCTGATTACCGCCTCGGCAAACAATTACTACGGCGACGGAGTGACGATGACGGACGTCGAAGCGTTCTATGCCGGACTGAAAAAAACAGACGATGCGACGCCGGTCTCCTACGGCCTCAACAGCCGCCTGGTGAGAGAGAACGGGGCGCTTGCGGAAAAGGTCTGGAAAACGGGTGGCCTGTATACGCAGGCCATCGAAAAAATCACGGCGGAACTCGAAAAAGCCCTCCCTTTCACCGAAAATGACAGGCAGAGAGCCGTCATCGCCAAGCTGATTGAATATTACCGCACGGGCGACCTGAAGGCGTTCGACGAGTACTCGATCCTGTGGGTCGAAGATCTGGCTTCGGACGTGGATTTTGTGAACGGCTTCATTGAGACCTACGGCGACCCGCTGGGCATGAAGGCAAGCTGGGAATCGACCGTCAACTTCGTCAACAGAGACGCCACGCGCCGCACGAAAATCATCAGCGACAACGCCCAGTGGTTCGAAGACCATTCTCCGACCGACCCGCGCTTCAAGAAGAAGGAAGTCCGGGGCGTCAGCGCCAAGGTCATCACCGTCGTCATGCTGGGCGGCGACTGCTATCCCGCGACGCCCATTGGCATCAACCTGCCAAACTCCAACTGGATACGCCAGCAGCACGGCTCCAAATCCGTTACCATCGAAAACATCACCGAAGCCTACGACAGGGTCTCGCAGGGCAGCGGATTCGCGGATGAATTTATGTGGAGCGACACGGAACGCACGCTGGTCAGACAGTACGGCTTCGCGACAGACAACCTGCATACCGATCTGCACGAATGTCTCGGACACGGCTCGGGCATCATCCTGCCGGGCGTCGATCCCGACGGGCTGAAGGCATACAGCGCAACGCTCGAGGAAGCGCGCGCCGACCTGTTTGCGCTGTATTATTTGGCAGACGGGAAACTGCTCGAGCTTGGGCTTCTGCCCGACGCGGAGGCCTACAGGGCCGAGTATTACCGCTACGTCATGAACGGCCTGATGACCCAGCTTGTGCGCGTCGAAGCCGGCAAGAACGTCGAGGAGGCGCACATGCGCAACCGCCAGTTGATTAGCCGCTGGGTATACGAAAAAGGACTGCCCGGGTGCGTCGTCGAGCTGAAACAGCGCGACGGCAAAACGTATGTGGTCGTAAACGACTACGAAAAACTGCAGGCGCTGTTCGGGCAACTGCTGGCCGAAGTGCAGCGCATCAAGAGCGAAGGCGATTTCGAGGCGGGGAAACAGTTGGTGGAGACGTATGGCGTGAAGGTCGACCGTGCGCTGCACGACGAAGTGCTCGCCCGCTACGCCCGACTGAATCTTGCGCCCTACAAGGGATTCGTCAATCCGGTGATGAAGCTCGTCCGCAACAGCCGGGGCGAGGTTGTCGACGTGACGCTGGATTATACGGAAGACTATGCGACCCAGATGTTCCGGTACGGAAGAGATTATTCCTTCCTGCCCGTATATAATTAATGTAAGCGGATTCTCGGATACCAGCCCTTCCGCTCCGCGCCGAAACACACGCTGAAAGAGATGAACCCGGACCTGCATGACGCCGACAGTACAGGCAAATTTTTCGACGAATACCTGACGGAACACGGGCTTCGGAAATCAACGGTGCGAAAGGTGATTCTGGAGCATATCTGCCGCATACGCGGATATTTCGACGTAGACATGCTGCACGGGATGCTGGAAGCGGACAACTTCCACGTCAGCAAGGCATCCATCTACAACGCCATCGAACTGCTGATGAACGCCTGCCTGGTCGTGCGCCATCAATTCACCACGCAGGTCGTGTATTACGAGCTGAAGAGCGCCGCCGCGGGGCACCTTCACGCCGTATGCCGCTGCTGCGGCTCGGTGAAGGAAATCAGGAGCGACCGCGTGGCGCGCCTCATGACGGATCTCAAAATCGCCAAATTCTCGCCCGAATACGGTTCGATGTATATCTACGGAATATGCTCGAAATGCAAATACCGCCTGGCGCACGCAAAAAGACAGAAGAATAAACAAATATGAACGAATTGAAAATATGAAAGTAGACGTTTTGTTAGGACTGCAATGGGGTGACGAGGGGAAAGGCAAAGTGGTAGACGTGCTGACGCCCCGCTACGACGTCGTCGCGCGGTTTCAGGGCGGGCCGAACGCCGGCCACACGCTGTCTTTCGACGGCGAAAAATACATCCTCCGCTCCATCCCTTCGGGCATCTTCCAGGGAGAGAAAATCAATATCATCGGAAATGGCGTCGTGCTTGACCCGCTGCTGTTCAGGGAAGAATCCGAAGGCCTCGCCCGGAGCGGGCACGACATTTCGCGCCGGCTGTATATCTCGAAAAAAGCCCACCTGATACTCCCCACCCACCGCATACTGGACGCCGCCTGCGAAGCCGCCAAAGGACACGGCCGAATCGGGACGACGGGCAAGGGCATCGGACCCGCCTACACGGACAAGGTCGGACGCAACGGCCTGCGCGTCGGCGACCTCTTCCACGACTTCGATCGCAAATACGCCGAGGCGCGCCACCGCCACGAAACCGTCCTGCACGGAATGGACTGCGCGTACGACATCGCCGAGATCGAGGCACGCTGGATGGATGCGCTCGAATACCTGAAGACGTTCCACATCGTCGACAGCGAACACATGATAAACCGCCTGCTCGCCGACGGCAAATCCATCCTCGCGGAAGGCGCGCAGGGCACGATGCTCGATGTCGACTTCGGATCCTATCCCTTCGTCACCTCGTCGAACACCGTCTGTGCCGGATGCTGCACAGGCCTCGGCGTAGCCCCGCGCCACATCGGCGAAGTATACGGCATCTTCAAAGCCTACTGCACGCGCGTCGGGAGCGGACCGTTCCCGACCGAACTGACGGACGAAACGGGCAGCACGCTGTGCGAACGCGGCAACGAATTCGGTTCCGTCACCGGCCGCCGCCGCCGTTGCGGATGGATCGACATCGTCGCCCTCCGCTATGCCGTCATGATCAACGGCGTCACCCGGCTCATCATGATGAAAAGCGACGTCCTCGACCCCTTCGAAACCATCCGCGCGTGCGTCGCCTACCGCACCGGCGGAACGGAAACGGACGAATTTCCGTTCGACATCTCCGGCGCAGACCTCCGGCCCGTCTACACCGAACTCCCCGGATGGCAAACGGACATGACGCAGATGAAAAGCGAAAGCGAATTTCCCCCCGCCTTCAACGCCTACCTCGCCTTCCTCGAAGCACAACTGGGCGTACCCGTCAGCATTGTCTCCGTAGGCTCCGACAGGGAACAGACCATCGTGCGGTATGCAGACTGAGCCCCCGACCGAGCAGACGCTGATCCGGGAATTGAAACGGGGCTCGCAGAAAGCCTTCAACCAAATATACGGCATGTACGCAAAACGCATCTTTGCCTACTGCCTGCAATACGCCAAACTGACCGAAGACGCCGAAGAAATCGTGCAGGACGTATTCGTACGGCTCTGGACAAACCGCGAAAACATCCGTCAGGAAGACTCGCTCCGCGCCCTGCTGTTCATCATGGCCCGCCACCGCCTGATCAACGTCTACCGGGCGATGCTCAACTCGCCCGTCTATGAATACTACGTAGACTGCCACGACAAACCTGCGGCCGACGACGCCGGGCGCCGCATGGAGTATGAAGACTTCGCCCGCCAGGTACGCAAAGCGCTCGGACAGTTGCCGCCCACCCAGCGGCGCGTCGTCGAACTCTCGCGCCTTCGCGGCCTCTCGAACGCCGAAGTGGCCGAAAAACTGTCGCTCAGCCACCAGACGGTACGCAACCAGCTCTCGCTCGGGCTGAAGGCCCTGCGCGCCATTCTGGACAAAACGCTCCTCCTCCCCTGGCTGTTACTGTCTGTTAATTACCTGTACCATGCGGTACATTAGGCCGCAAAATACCGTCTTGAGAATATAAGAACCGATGATGAATTTGGACAAAAAATACAGGCGCGACGAACTGTCGCCGGAAGAGCTGAAAACGCTCCGCGAAACGCTGCAGCCCATGCCCGACGAAGACTTGGGGCAGGCAATGTACGAAAGCTGGATGAACGAAGAGCCTGACCTCTCGCGCGCAGACCCGGCACGGATGGCGCGAATGAAACGGCGCATCGACCGCCATCCCGCCATGCCCCGCCGCCCCGCCCGCACCCTCCTCGCCGCCGCCGCGCGGATTGCCGCCGCCATACTCCTCCCCCTGCTCGCCCTTGGCACGCTCTATTTCTATCACGAAAGCAGGCGGATGGACGCGCAATACGTCACCGTCTCGACCGCCAGAGGCGAACGGACAAACGTCACCCTGCCCGACGGCACGTGCGTGACCCTCAACGTCGAATCCGAACTCCGCTACGCACCCGCGCGCTACAGCCGCCAGGTCAGCCTCGAGGGCGAAGCCTTCTTCCGGATAAGCCGCGACGCGAAACGCCCCTTCCGCATCGAAGCCCGCAACCTGCGCGTGACCGTCACCGGCACCGCCTTCAATCTCAGGGCACGTCGCGAAGGCACGACGGCCGAACTGGCCCTCGAAGAAGGCTGCCTCCACTTCGCCTCCCTCCGCACCGGCTGCGAAGTAGCGCTCAAACCCGGCCAGAAAGCCATCCTCGACCACTCCAGCGGCGAAATAACCGTCCTCACAGGCGCCGACATCCCCTGCGCGTCGGCCTGGAAGCGCGGCGAACTCGTCTTCCGCAACACGCCTCTCGCCGACGTCCTCGAAGCCCTTCGGGAAAACTACGGCATCGCCATCGAAACAGACTGCCGCCAATGCCTGACCGACACGTTCACCGGTACCGTCACAAACTCCGACCTCAATGAAACGCTGGACATTATCGAAAAAACCTACCGCCTCAGCGCCGTCATGCGCAACGGAACCGTGTACCTGATTCAGACCCGATAGAAACTCCGTACGCCTGTACGGAAGTCTTGTACACCTGTACGGAAACGCCGTATGGGTATACGGGAACTCTGTACGCCTGTATGGAAACGCCGTATGGGTATACGGAAGCTCCGTACGCCCGTACGGAAACGCCGCAGGGATGCCGCGAATATTGATTTTATGTTATAGAACATGCTCCCGCTTCGGGACATTCGCGGCGTCGCGATTGTCTTTACCGGCACATAAATAATATTGTTATAGATATGAATAAACGAATCAAACAAATTGCAGGGATTGTGTTATGCCTGTTTTGTGTCTGTCACGCCGCTGTTTGCGCGCAGACGCAGATGCAGGTGGTAAGCATCCATCTGAATGACGCTTCGCTGAAGGATGTCTTCGGCGCTATCGAAAAACAGACGACGTATCGCTTCTCCTACCGCGACGCGGTGGTCGACGACCGCAGGGACATCGACATCTCGTGCGAGGCGACGCCGGTCGATTCCGTGTTGAGCCTGGCGCTGTCGGGTCGCGACGTAGAGTACAGCATCGTCTCGGCGCGGTCGATCGTCATTGCCGACCGCCGTTCTGCGACGGCGGGCAACGCGGCGAGACAGCGCAAAACGATTTCCGGCACGGTGGTCGACGACGGCGGCGAGGCCGTCATCGGCGCCAATATCATCGAGAAGGGGACTGTGAACGGAATTATTTCCGACGTGAACGGAAACTTCTCGCTCGAAGTGAGCGGCAACGCTTCCGTGCTGCTGATCTCCTTTATCGGATACGTATCGCAGGAAATCACGGTAGGGAATCAGGAGCGGCTGCGGATCGTCCTCGCGGAGGACAATCAGGCGCTCGATGAGGTGGTAGTCGTCGGGTATGGCACGGCGAAGAAATCCGATGTGACCGGCGCCATCGCGTCCGTAAATGAGCGGATGCTGAAGGAGGTTCCCGTCGCGAGCGTGAGCCAGTCCATGCAGGGGCGCATTGCCGGCATCTCAATATTGCAGACGTCTACGGCACCGGGGCGGGGTTCGCAGATACGGATCCGGGGGACGCGGTCGCTGTCGGCGTCCAACGATCCGTTGCTGATCGTGGACGGGATACCCTTTGCGGGTACGCTGAATGATCTGTCGCCGGACGACATCAAGAGCATAGACATACTGAAGGATGCTTCGTCGACTGCGATCTACGGGTCGCGCGGGGCAAACGGAGTGATATTGATTACGACCTCGCGCGGTGCGGGGTTTGTTAAGCCACAGCTTTCGTACAGTGGCTATTATGGAATCGGACGGGTGGCAAAGAAGTACGAGGTATTCAATGCCGGGGAGTTCGTCCGCTATCGCGAGATCTCGCGCTACCAGGAGGGAAGCCCGTGGCTGGCGCAGGAAATGCCCTACTTCGAGACGGGAAAGTCGTACGACTGGCAGGATGAACTCTATCAGACGGCGCACGTGACGAACCACGATCTGAATTTCAGGGGCGGCAAGGACTTTTTCAGCGGAAGCTTCGGGATGAGCTACTACAACGAGACGTCGCCCATCCCCGGACAGGAGTTTACGCGCTACTCCCTGAGGGGAAACCTGGATATGCAGATGAATAGCTGGCTCAAGGTAGGGATAAACACGAACAGCTCATTCGGGCTGACGGACGGCGAAGGGATAGGCATCGGCGTACTGGCCGAGATCGTGCAATTCAGTCCGATGGTGAATCCCTACGATGCGCAGGGCAACATCATCGCCCAGCCGCTTGCGCCCCGTGAAGATGCATACAGTCCACTGCTGATAAAGAACCGCGAACTGTGGGCGCAGGAGCGCCAGCGCTTCATGTCGAGCAATTCTGTGTTTGCCGAAATACAGTTCCTGCCCGAACTGAAATACCGCGCGAATTTCGGATTCTTCTACCTGCACGACCGGTACGGCACCTTCTACGCCTCGGCGTCGCCGTTCAAGGACGGCGCTCCCTCGACGGCTTCGCTGACGCACACGGGCATGTATAACTACACGCTCGAGAATCTGCTCTATTATGACAAGACCTTTGCAGACCGCCACAAGCTGGGCGCGACGCTGATGTACTCCGTGGAGGACAGCTACCTGGAAAGCACGGCAATTGATGCCACCGACATGACCGCCGACTATATGCAGTATCACAACCTGGGCATGGCCAACCTCGGCGTCACCGTCAATTCAAACGCGCAGATATACCAGCGGCGCACCCTCCTGTCATATATGGGACGCCTGAACTACACGTATGACAACAAGTATATGGCCACGTTCACCGTGCGCTCCGACGGTTCCTCCGTCCTGGCGCCGGGAAAGAAGTGGCACTCCTATCCGGCGCTGTCGCTGGCATGGAATATAAACCGGGAAGAGTTTATGAGCCAGGCCGATTTCATCGAGATGCTGAAGCTCCGCGCCGGTTACGGGCAGACGTCCAATCAGGCGGTCAGTCCCTACGCCACGCTCGGCGCCCTGGCACAGCGGAGATATAATTTCGGCGAGGATTACGTGTATGGCTACTATTCTTCGTCACTGGCCAACAGGGAACTGGGATGGGAATATTCCGATACGTGGAATGCGGGCATTGATTTCAGCCTGTGGCACGGGCGGCTGTCCGGCAACATCGACGTGTACCTGCAAAAGACGAAAGAACTGCTGGTCGGCCAGCGGCTGCCCGCCTCTTCGGGCGTGTCGGGGTCGGTCATGGTGAACGTGGGCAAGACGCAGAATCGCGGCGTCGAGCTTACCCTTCGGGGCGAGCTGTTCCGCGCCACACGGCCGGACGGCTTCAACTGGGAGGTCAGCTATAACCTTTCCGTGAACCGCAACAAGCTGCTGCAACTGAACAGCGGCGTGACGCAGAGCGAGGGCGACGGATGGTTTGTCGGCTACCCGGTCGACGTGATCTACGACTACAACAAGATCGGTATCTGGCAACTCGACGAAGCAGACGAAGCCGCCCGATACGGCAACACGCCGGGAATGCTGAAGCTGGAAGACCGCGACGGCGACGGAAAGATTACGCCCGATGACAGGGCGGTCATCCACACGTTCGAACCCGACGCCGAGATGGGAATGACGCACCGCCTCAGCTTCAAACACTTTGACTTTACGCTGGTATCTTTCGCCCAGATAGGCGGCACGCTGGTCAGCTCGATCCACCGGCGCGAGGCATACCTCAACACCCTGGCCGGGCGGTTGAACAATCTGAAAGTGGACTACTGGACGCCGGAAAACCCGACGAATAAATACCCCATGCCCCTCTATTCGCGACTGAACAATTCATACGACACAACGATGGGCTATTTCGACGCGTCATACCTGCGGATCCAGACCACCACGCTGGGCTACACGCTGCCCCGCGCCGTACTGACGCAGCGCGGCATATCCGAGCTGCGGTTTTACCTGACGTGCAACAACGTAGCGACGCTCTTCTCACCGTACATGAAGGAAGGCGGCGTCGACCCGCAGCCCACGGGCTACGGCGCCGGCGTGCGCTCGCGCCAGCTCTCCGTCGGCCTCTCGACACCGCCCGTGCGCCAGTTCCTCGTCGGCGCCAGCATCAAGTTCTGAATCATAAATAATCATACACACACATCATGAAAAAAATAAACTGCAAGAGGCTCGCCCTCGGCCTGTCTCTTTTCCTCCTTTCGTGCAGCGACATGCTGGACGAGACGCCCCGCTCGGTGCTCACACCCGACTTCTTCGCCACGCAGCAGGGCCTCGAAGCCGGCCTGAACGCCGTATACGCCGGCCTGCGAAACCACTTCTATGGCGGCGGCATCACCGGAACGGACGAGTTCACACTGACCGACGCCGTCAACGCGACGGAGGCATGTACGAATACCTACGACATCCTGCTCAACTCCGTGAACGGCGCCGGGGGCACCTGGAGCGCCTTCACTTTCATCAACACGTGCAACGGCATCATCGAGAAAGGCGCCGAAGTCACGGATATAAGCGCAAACAGGGCCAGGACGCTGTTTGCCGAAACGAAATTCCTCCGCGCGCTGTATTACTTCCTGCTCGTTCAGACGTATGGCCCCGTGCCGCTTGACCTGGGCACGGGCAATCTGGCGTTCAATTCCACGCCCTCGACCCTGTCGGTGCGCAACTCGGTGGCCGAAGTCTACGACGTGATCCTCACCGATCTGCGTGAAGCGCTGGCCGACCTGCCGGACAAGCGCGCGCAGAAAGGCCGGGCCGATAAAGCCTCGGCGCTGCACTTCCTCGCGAAGGCCCATTTGACCCGGGCCGGTCACCGCGACGCTGCGCAGGCAAACGATTATGCCGACGCCTTCACATACGCCGACGAGCTGATACGCAATCGCGCACAGTACGGCAAGGAGCTTCAGCCCGAGTATGCGCTGGTGCACCTGGAAGGGCATGAGGACGACGCCGAGACGGTCTTCAACGTGCAGTGCACGCACGATTATGAGTTCGGCGAGTCCAACGGCCCCGTCGTCGCTGCGGCAAACGCGATGAACTACGTGTTTACGGCCGGATACGAGAACGTAAAGATCGACGGCGTGCAGGTTGTGCCGCGCTGCATCGAGTATCAGCGTCCGTGGCGAATGTATACGCCCACCCCCTGGCTTATTTTTGACGCCTTCGATGGCAGGGAGACGGACAGCCGCTGGGACGGCTCCTTTCGCATGATGTGGCAGTGTCGCGCAAGCCTTGAGAACGGCACGGGAGCTGCGGACGTCGCGAAGCTCGCAGACTATGGCATGTTGTATGGCGATACGGCCATCCTGCTCATACTGACCGACGAAATACCGCCGGCATATCAGGGGAAGAAATACGTGATTTATACGCCAAGTCAGTTCTATCAAAACTCCACCACGCAGTACATGTATCCTAATCTTACGAAGTACGACGACACCAAACGCCTGCAGATGAACGAATATTCCATGCGCCCGGTCTTCATCGCGCGCCTGGCCGAGACGTATCTTATCGCCGCCGAAGCCCTGATGATGCAGGGCCGCCGCCAGGACGCGCTCACGTACATTAATACCGTGCGCCACCGCGCAGCCCGCCGCGCCGGGATGACCGACAGTCAGCTTGCCGCCGCAGTGAGCAAGATGACGGTCACCGACCCCGACGCACTCACCGTAGACTTCATTCTGGACGAACGCACGAGGGAAATGTGTGGCGAAGGATGGCGCTGGTTCGACCTGACGCGCACCGGCAAGCTGGTCGAGCGCGTGCGCCTGTACAACAAAGACGGCAGCCCGAACATACAGGATTTTCACACGCTCCGCCCCATCCCGCAGACGCAGCTCGACCTGATGAGCGACGAAGCGCAGCGTGCCGTCTACCAGAATCCCGGATATTAACAGTAAATAAAGGAAAATCAAACAAATAAAAATGAAACACATCATGAACGTATTGAAATGCATATTATGCTTCCTCCTCGCCGGTCTCACCTCTGCCTTTGCACAGCCCCGCACCGGCGGGATCCCGCACCTCCAGCGGCAGGGCGCGGCCACGCAGTTGATTGTCGACGGCAAGCCCTTTCTGATGCTCGGCGGCGAGCTGTCTAACTCCAGCGCCTCGAGTCTCTCGTACATGGCACCAGTCTGGCCGCGGCTCGCCGCGCAGAATCTGAACACCGTGCTCACCCCCGTCTCGTGGGAACTCATTGAACCGCAGGAGGGGCGCTACGACTTTGCGCTCGTCGACGGGCTTCTGGATGCCGCGCGCAGCAACGGGCTGAAACTCGTGCTGCTCTGGTTCGGGAGCTGGAAAAACACCTATTCGAGCTATGTGCCCGAATGGGTGAAGCGCGACACGGAACGCTTCCCCCGCGTGCTGCTCAAGGACGGCCGCCCGACGGAACGGCTCACGCCCCTGAACGCCGCAAACCGCGACGCAGATGCCCGCGCATACGCAGCGCTGATGAAGCACCTCGGTCAGGTGGACACGCACCGCACGGTGCTGATGATACAGGTCGAGAACGAAATCGGCGTCATACCGGAGTCGCGTGACTTCTCGCCCGCTGCGAATGCCGCCTTCAATTCGCCCGTACCCCCGGCGCTGCTGGACTACGTCCGCGCGAATGGCGACCGTCTCGAACCTGAACTGCATGACGCCTGGGTAGGCGCCGGCAGCCGCACAGGTGGCACATGGCCGGAAGTCTTCGGCACGGCGCCAATCGTAGATGATTTCTTTATGGCATGGCACTATGCCGCCTATCTCGACGTCATCGTCGCCGCGGGCAAGGCCGCATACAACCTCCCCATGTTCACCAACGCCGCCCTGATACGCCCCAACTACCAGCCCGGACAGTACAACAGCGGCGGCCCCCTGCCGCACTCGATGGACATATATCGCGCCGGCGCGCCGCACCTCGATTTCATCTCGCCCGACATCTATTTTACAAACTTCGCCTACTGGGCCGGCCGCTACCGTCGCGACGGCAACCCCGTCTTCGTGCCCGAAACATTCGGCGATGCCGGCGGCGCTGCCAACGCCTACTATGCCTTCGGCCAGCTCGATGCCATCGGATTCTCGCCCTTCGGCATCGACCGCACGCCGCCTGCCCCCGCATCCGCCCGCTCGCCGCTCGCCGACGCCTATGCCACGCTTGCCCACCTTGCCCCCGAGATCACAAAGCATCAGGGCAGCGACCGGCTGACCGGCATCGTCCTCGAAGGCAGCGAGCAGCGCAACGGACGGATCTCATTCGGCGGATACGACATCACCGTAAACTGGGCCGGCGCACCCGGCGCGCAGGAGACGAACCGCCGCATTGGCATCCTGTTCATCCACACGGGCGAGGACGAATTTCTGATCGCCGGCAGCGGCGCCGCCACGCTCTCATTCGCCCCCGCCACGGTAGGACGGCAAACGGCAGGCATCGCCAGCATCGACGAAGAAATCCTCCTCGACGGCCAGTGGCTCCGGCAGCGCCGGCTCAACGGCGATGAAAACGGACAGGGACAGGTGCTCCGGCTGGGCGTCGGTGCGGCGGTCTATAAGGTACGTTTGTATAAATATTGATTCAGGATTCAAAGATTCAAGATTTAAAAATTCAAAGATTATTATTTCCCTTCGGGAGATATAAGCGTTCCTTACGGAACGATATTTT
>JAIRZY010000022.1 GCA_031266995.1 Tannerella sp. | reverse complement strand
CCGGAATTAAAAAAACAAATATTGGTGCGTAAAAGGCGATGAAATTAAGTTCTTTTATATTTGAAGGTCAAAAATTCAAACGGGCATTGTGACCGTTTTTGACGGGTGAATTTCAAACTGTCCGGAAGAGGGACAGGGTCGTACCGGTTCTGCTTTCTGCTACACGGCCACTTTCGGAGAGGCACAGTGCGTTTCTCCGTGTCCTCCATGCCTCTGTGGTGATACTTGCTTGATTCTTTATAACCGAATGATGGAAACCTAATAATTGAATTTTGGAATCCCGGAATCTCTAAATTTACTTTACATACTGATAATGTACCGTCCCGTTCACCGGACAGTTTACTACATTGTCGACAACTCCGTTCGGCCGAAGGGTATAGCCGATGATGCGGCATTTCGACAGATTTACAGTTCTTCTCGTATCAAATTCGCTCGTGTGAATTGTGAACTTCCGTACCACTTCCTTCCCCCTTATGATCTGCCCGAGGCTGACACCCTGCCGCGGATCGTCATGCGGATCGTTGATTTGCGGATTACCCAGCGAATATGTCGCCACGTCGTCATGCACGTAGTCGCGAACCTCCGAGTAGCCCTCTTCGGCCGTGGGATCAGGCACCAGCCGGCTGTGCAGAACCCCGTCTTCCACAATAAAGGCGAAGAAGTTGTAATTATCCGTTTTCACGCTTTTCACTTTTACCGTAAAATCAATGTCCGAACCGTTCACGTGCGATTCGACGGCAATCCCCGTTTCGGAGCTTCTGCGCGATTTGTTCAGCGCCGTCCTGATTCTGGTTGGCGTCTGCGTAGGCTTAAGCCCTTCCGGATAATGGATATTTACGTTTACCGACGGGAAGATGGAATCGCTGCTCAGGCTGTTGGCGATTTTTCCCATAGCGCCTTCCAGACTGCTGAAGCAATGCTTTCCGCCCATGTGGAGCGCAACACAGTGCAACTGTCCCGGCATGCTTTCCTGTAGCTGGAGAATGATCGGCGGCATAAGTGCACAGTTCGGACAGGTTGTTGACGTAAAATTCAGTATCAGATGCTGCATCACGAACTGCACGTCGACATACGTGGCGTTCACCGTTATTTCTTTTGTTTTTTTCCCGTCGTAAAGGGCATAGAACGTGTATGCGCCGTAGCTGTGGGTAATAAATTCGGGCACGTCGAGTGTGGTTTCCGCTCCGTCCACAGTCTGAAAAATGGTAGCGGCCGATGTGATATCTTCGCCGTCAAGCATCACGCTGAATGTCGCCTTCTCGGAGCCATCCGCCTTGACCGTTGTCCGGTCGACGGTCAGCAGATATTCGAGTTCCGCCGCCTCGACACTTATTTCGTTCGACTTTGCACCGTCATAAGTCGCATAAAACGTATATGCCGAGGGCGCATCCGTGGCGAATGACGCATCGTCCAGAACGGCGTCAGTAGCGCCCGCCACCGTGATGACGGCAGATGAGGTCACATCCTCGCCGTCGGCCGTGACGGTAAACAGCACGACATCCCGCCCGTTGGCCTTGACGGTGCTTCTGTCGGCCTTCAACAGCAGCACAACGTCGCTTGCGTCGATACTGATTTCGCTCGATTTCCTTCCTTTGTAGCTTGCATGGAATGTGTATTTTCCGGCCTCTCCGGTAGAGAAGCGGCTGCCTTTGATCGTGTCCGTCACGTTCGTTTCATTCTTACAGATGATGTAGACGTCCGAAACTATCGCTTCGTCATTGGCCGTCACGGTAAACGTTACCGCATCATTGCCGTTTGCCTTGATTGCCGTCCTGTCAGCCGCTATTTTTACCACGATTTCCGGTTCCGGCCCCGGATCGTTACCGTTGTTCGAGCAGTTACACAGGCATACGGCAGACAGTATGCACAGGATTATGGTCAGGAAATTCTTTTCAGTCCGTTTCATTTTTCGACTTAAATTATACGTTATTTTTTTTGTTGAATCCGGCAGCAAAGATAGATATTAATTCCTTAAACGTGTTTTCCTCGCTTCATTTATTATGTTTTTTTTGAATAAAAGCCTACCTTTGCCGTCCTTTAAAGGAATAATGTACATGGCGAAGCGTTTAAAACGGATAGCAATCAAGATAGGAAGTAATGTGCTGGCGCGCAGGGACGGGATGCTGGATCTGGAGCGTATGTCGGACCTGGTAGCCCAGATCGCGGCGCTGCGCGAATCGGGAATCGACGTCGTCCTGATTTCGTCGGGCGCCGTGGCTGCGGGACGCAACGAGGTCAGGCCGGCGAAGAGGCTGGACGCCGTCTCGTCGCGCCAACTGTATTCGGCCGTGGGGCAGGCCATTTTGATAAATCACTACTCGGCCTTCTTTCGCAGGCACAGCCTGGTCTGCGGGCAGGTGCTGACATCGAAAGAAAACTTCGGCAGCCGGACGCACTACCTGAATCAGAAGAACTGCATGGAAGTGATGCTCGAAAACGGCGTCATACCGATTGTAAACGAAAACGATACCGTCTCGGTGACGGAACTGATGTTTACCGACAACGACGAACTGTCCGGGCTTGTCGCCGCGATGATGAACATGGACGCGCTGATCATTCTGAGCAACGTGGACGGCATCTTCGACGGTGATCCGTCCCTGCCAGCCAGCCGGGTGATCAGGGACGCGGGCAGGCAGGACGACCTGTCGGCGCTCATCAGTCCCGGTCTGTCGGCGTTCGGGCGTGGCGGGATGCTGACTAAATATCATCTTGCACGGAAAGTGGCGGACGAAGGTATCACCGTCGTCATTGCCAACGGCACGCGCAAAGACATCCTGACCGACCTCGCAGCGGACAAAGACGTGGTCTGCACCCGCTTCATGCCGTCGGAACGGCCGTTCAGCAGCATCAAGAAATGGATTGCCCACTCGGAAGGCTTTGCCAAGGGCGAGGTGCACATCGACGGCGGTGCGGAAAAGGCGCTGTATGGCGAGAAGGCGACAAGCATCCTGTTCGTTGGCGTCCGGCGCATCACGGGTCACTTCAGGAAAGACGACATCGTGAAGATCGTCAGCGAGGAAGGCATCCCGCTGGGCGTCGGGCGCGCGGGGTATGACTGCGAAAAGGCCGTCTCGCTGATCGGCAGGCGTAACGCGCGTCCCATGATTCATTATGATTATCTGTATCTGGATTGAATATATACCGAAATGAATATGAACTGCAAAGAATATATCGAACAGGCCGTGGAAGCTTCCGCCTGCCTGCCGGGATGCAGTGACGAACAGGTCGCACACATACTGACCGTCGCAGCGGACATGCTGCTCGCCCGGCAGGAGGAAACGCTGGAAGCCAACCGGCAGGACCTGGCGCGTATGAGGCAGGATGATCCGAAGTATGACCGGCTGAAGCTCACCGCCGAACGCATCGAAGGAATGGCGAACGACATGAAGCAGGTCGCCCTGCTCCCGTCTCCGCTGGGGAGGGTGCTCTCCGAAAGCAGGCGGCCGAACGGGATGACGATAAGAAAGGTATCCGTCCCGTTCGGCGTGATCGGTGTCATCTACGAAGCGCGCCCGAACGTGACGTTCGACGTCTTTTCGCTCTGCTTCCGTTCGGGGAACGCTTGCATTCTGAAAGGCGGTTCGGATGCGGACAGCTCGAACCGCGTGCTGGCGGGCATCATCCGCGACGCGCTGAGCCGGCACGGCGTCAATCCGCACGTATGCACCCTGCTGCCTCCCGAACGCGAGGCGACCGCCGCGCTGCTGCAGGCCGTCGGAAGCGTCGACATGGTGATTCCGCGCGGCAGCAGCGCGCTGATCCGGTATGTGCGCGAGCATGCGCTCGTCCCCGTGATCGAGACCGGCGCCGGAGTGTGTCACACGTATTTCGACCGCGAGGGCGACCGCGGGAAGGCGCGTGCCATCATCCACAACGCCAAGACGCGCCGCGTGAGCGTCTGCAACGCGCTCGACTGCCTGATCATACACCGCGAACGGCTGGCCGACCTGCCGTACGTCTGCGGCATGCTGGCCGACAGCCGCGTCGTGATCCATGCCGACGGGCAGGCGATGGACGCGCTCTCGGGACAGTATCCCGCCGCGCTGCTGCGGCCGGCCTCGACGGAAAGCTACGGCACGGAGTTTCTGGACTACATGATGAGCGTCCGCACCGTGCCGTCGCTCGACGACGCGCTTGCACACATCGCCCGCTACGGTTCGAAGCACAGCGAATGTATCGTCAGCGAATCGGCAGAAGCCATCCGCCTTTTCGAGCAGCGGGTGGATGCCGCCTGCGTATATGCCAACGTGTCGACGGCGTTTACCGACGGCGCGCAGTTCGGTTTCGGTGCGGAGATCGGTATCAGCACGCAGAAACTGCATGCGCGCGGACCCGTGGCGTTGCCGGAGCTTACGACGTACAAATACATCATCGAGGGCAACGGACAGACAAGGGATTAATTCATGCATTTCACATGCGGCCATATTATACTGAAACAATTAAATACGGAAAAGACAATGAGACATTTTACATGTGTACAGGACGTCGGAGACCTGAAGCAGGCCGTGCGCGACGCCCTTGAAATCAAGAAAGACCGCTTTCGCGACGTCGGGAAGGGCCGGAACAGGACGCTGCTGATGATATTTTTCGACTCAAGCCTGCGCACGCGCCTGAGCACGCAGAAGGCGGCTATGAATCTGGGGATGAATACCGTCGTGCTGGACGTGAATCAGGGCGCATGGAAGCTCGAAACCGAGCGGGGCGTCGTCATGGACGGCGACAAACCCGAACATCTGCTGGAGGCCATCCCCGTGATGGGGTGCTATTGCGACGTGATCGGCGTGCGTTCGTTCGCGCGGTTCGAGAGCCGGGAAGACGACTGTGGCGAGAAGGTGCTCAATCAGTTTATTCTCCATTCCGGCCGTCCGGTGTTCAGCATGGAGGCCGCGACCCGCCATCCGCTGCAAAGCTATGCCGACCTGATCACGATCGAGGAATACAGGCGTACGGAACGTCCGAAGGTGGTCATGACGTGGGCGCCCCATCCGCGCGCGCTGCCGCAGGCCGTGCCTAACAGCTTCGCGGAGTGGATCAACGCCGCCGGATACGAGCTGGTGATTACGCATCCCGAAGGCTACGAGCTGGACCCGTCGTTCGTCGGAAACGCCCGCGTGGAATACGACCAGCGCAGGGCCTTCGAGGGAGCCGAGTTCGTATATGCCAAGAACTGGGCGGCATACGCGGAGCCGAACTACGGGAAGGTGATCAGCACCGATCGCGCGTGGACGGTCGACAGTGCGAAGATGGCGCTGACGGACAACGCCCGGTTCATGCACTGCCTGCCCGTGCGCCGCAACATGATTGTGACCGACGAGGTGATCGAAAGCCCGCAGAGCATTGTCATTCCCGAGGCGGCCAACCGCGAGATCGCGGCGCAGGCCGTTCTCGGGAAAATTCTTGATGAACTGTAATTCAAAATTCAAGATTCAAAATTCAAGATTAAAGAACGCCGGATTACGCAAGCCGGCGATTCAAAGATTCGGGCAGGCCCGCCCGTCCAACTCTTTGAATTTTGAATTCTTGAATCTTGAATTTTGAATCACCCCGTGTGCAGCGACGACGATGCCGTCACGCCTCGCCGGGAACTCCGCCGAGAGGCGGGATGAGGCTGCCGTCGAAGGGCGTCGCCTTGCCGTTTCGCGTAAGCTCGTCGAATTTGCGGATGTTGTCCTGCAGGGCGAGGAGCAGGCGCCGCGCGTTGTCGGGCGTCAGTATCACGCGGCTTTTGACCTGCGCCTTCGGCACGCCGGGCACCATGCGAATAAAGTCGATAATAAACTCGGAACTCGAATGAGCGATGACGGCCAGGTTTGCATACGTGCCCTGCGCCATGTCTTCGGACAGTTCGATCTGAATCTCGTTGCTTTTTTGGTTGCTATCCATAAGTATTCTGTTTTTTTACAGCGCAAAAATAGGCGAATCTCTCAATATTTCCAAGCGCGGAGGCACAAAAACGCACGCGCTGCGGTTTTCGTCGCGCGCATCTCCTTCGGATGCTTCTTCAGCAGACCGGGATTCTGCATTCTCCGTCCGGTCAACTCCCGTCTGAGCAGCAGATTCTGCCTGCAGCGGTTCGTCGATGCCACGCGCGGACACGTTTACCTTTATTTCCGTCTCGCAGACGCGGGAATATCATCCGAAATCCCGGGAATACAAGTCATCCTTTCGAGAATATGAATGAGATTCCCGGGAATATGAGTCAGCGTCGCGAGAATATGGGCGAAATTCCCGGGAATATGAATCAGCGTCGCGGGAATACGGGCGGGATGCACGGGAATATGAGCCGGCGTCGCGAGAATATGGACGGGATGCGCGGGAATATAAGTCAGCGTCGCGAGAATATGAGCCGCAGTCTCGAGCATATCATCCGGCCCGGTCGCAGGGCCATGCCGCACGCGCAAAAAAAAGCCGGATTTTTTTCTCCGCCGGGTGATAGATTTTCGCAGTGCGCACACTCTATACAGTTGAAAGCCCACGGGGGCAAAAAGAAGAAGCGGTATTGCTTAAAATATTTACAGACTTAAAAAATTACGGATATGAACGGACAGTACACAGTGAACAGTTTCCAAACCGGGCGGTGCGAAAAAATAAGTATTTCACGGCACGGCTATGAAAAAACAAAAAATTATTTTTACATTTGGGGCGAAAAAAGAAAACCAAACGGCATGAATGTTGAAAATACGGCGAGCTACGCCAAAATGACAGACACTGAGCTTCTCGAGGCAATCTATTCAGGCGATAAAAAAGCCGAAGCATACCTGCTCTGCGACAAATGCGCACCTGTGATTGCGTTCCACATGCAGACATTTTTCACCCGCGAACAGATCGAACTCGACGAAGCCATTCACGAAGTGTATCTCCACCTGCAGGAAAACGGCTGGGCGCGGCTGAGAAAATATGAAGGGCGCAAGGACTGTTCCATAAAAAGTTACATCTCGGTCATCGCGCGCCACCTGCTCATGTCGCGATATAAATCAATGAACCGTGAATGGCTGCTCATGCAGGAATTTGTTTCAGACCAGTGGATGACGCGTCTCGCCGAGAGAGAGGCGACCGGCGGGCTGGACGAATCGCATATAAAAGTGAACCGCACCCTGCAGACAATGCCCAACATACGCTACAAAACCATTCTGACCAAACTGTATTACGAAAACAAAACGCCGCAGGAAATCGCAAACGAGATGAACATAAGCCGCGCCTATTTCTTCGTAATCTGCGGCAGGGCCGAACAGCAGTTCAGGGAATATTACAAAAAAAACCAGTAACCGAAACCGAAAAGAAATATAGAAGCAATGACAGACAAGAGTATGATTTCAGAAGAAATGTTTGCCGCCGTGATAGACGGCGCGGCAACACGCGAAGAACGCCGGCTGGTGTACAAAGCCATCGAAGGCGACGACGAACTGCGGCAGACCTTCAACGACTGCATGTATCTGAAAGTGTTTGAAGACGAGATCGAATCCGATTTCAAGGCGCGCCATGCCGGCGCCATGCCCGAACTGGAACCGGCCGCCGAAACGCAGGACAGCGCCGCCTCCATGTACAACCGGATCCGCCTGTCCATAAACGACCTGGTGAGCGATTCCGAAACCGGCGCAAAAGAGCGGACGGGATAGGGGCCGCCCCCTCGCCCGACGGCCGTCCGCCTGCAGGCGCTACCGCGGCACACCCGTCCGGCGGCGCTGCCGGAACACGAATTAACAGTAAAAACACATCGCAACCGATAGATATTGCCACGCGCATGACTCTATATGCAAAAAACGCCGCATATCATGAATCTTATTTAAAACATAACAGCTATGCCATCAAAAGTAGTATTGAAAATCAACAAAGGAAGCCTGAAAGGTCAGGAATTTACCTACGACTGCCGCACCAGCCTCGTGCTCGGCCGGGGAAGCGACTGCACGATCTGTTTCGACGACAAAGACTTTACCATCTCGCACTATCACTGCTATATCGACATCAATCCGCCGACGGTGGTCGTCCGCGATCTCGGCAGTCTGAACGGCACGTATCTGAACAGCGAGAACATCGGCCAGCGCAGCGCGTCTCTCACCCCCGAAGAAGCGCAGAAACTCAAATACCGCGAGTTTTCGATGAACTCGGGCGACCGCCTGTCTCTGGGCGAATCCTGCGAAATCGAGCTGAGCATCCATGAAGAGCGACAGCCGCGGCAGGATACCGTCCTGATAGAAAAGCCGGCCGGCGCAGAAGAAGCCCGCCCCGACAGCGCCGCCGACCGCCCCCGCGACGAAAGCCCGAAACAGGAACCGCCGCCGCCGAAGAAACAGACCGTCTGCGCGAAATGCAGTGCCGCAATTGAAGAACTGCGGTATAAGGACGACGACGGCCGGCACATCTGCCGGAACTGCTACGAGGAACAGGAGCGGATGAAACGCAAGGCGCAGATAGCAAAAATCCGCGAAGAGGAAAACAAGCCGGCGCCCAAAGCCTCCGCCGACAAGATCAAGAAAAAACCTGAAGAAAAACCCGTAGCCGCCGCAAAAGCAAACAAATGCTCCGTATGCGGAAAGCCCCTCGACCGGAGCGCCGGCGGAGCGAATATATGTGCCGAATGTCGGCGCGACCCGTCCAGGCCCGTAACGGACAGCGCCGAAGGCGTCTCCGGCCTCCGCCGCATCAGGCTCCTCGGCAAGGGAGGCATGGGTGAGGTATGGCTCGTCGAGGAAGAAAAAACAGGCGACAGGATGGCGCTGAAAGTCATGCTCCCCGAAGTGGCAAAAGACGAGCCGAGCAAAAGGATGTTTATGCGTGAAGCCTATACGGGATGCGCGCTGGAGCACGAAAACGTGGTTCGCCATCACCGGGTCGGGCGTCTGGGCGACATGTTTTACATCCTCATGGAGTATTGCAGGGGCGGCAGCGTAGACAATCTGATAAAATCCCGGGGCGGCTCGATGGGGAGCAGCGAGACGGACATGATCTGCGCCACCAGCATTATGCTCCAGGTGCTCGACGGCCTTTATCATACGCACAACGCGACCGTACCCGTCACGATGCCGGAAGGCCGGACGGAGTCGAAGGAGGGCGTCGTCCACCGCGACTTCAAGCCCGGAAACATCTTCATCGCCAACGAAGACCTTTCGCGCCCCGTCGCCAAGGTAGCCGACTTCGGACTGGCCAAAGCCTTCGATTCGGCAGGGATGACCGACATCTCAGGCCCGCGGATCATACGCGGCTCCATCGGCTTCATGCCCCGCCAGCAGGCCAGGAACTGCCGCTATGCAAAGCCTGAAGTAGATATATGGGCTGCCGCCGCCAGCTACTACAACATGCTGACCGGCGCGCTGCCGCGAAATTTCGAAGGAGAGGGCGGCGCGGAGCTTATCCACGAAGTGCTGACAAAAGGCGCCGTACCCATCCGCCGGCGCGACGCCTCCGTGCCGGAAAAGCTGGCGAGCGTAATCGACGCGGCGCTGATCGACAACCCCGACATCGGCATACACAAAATGATCGGAAACAGCCGCCGAAAGTTCGACGCCCGCCATCCGGAAGCCCTCGCGCTGAAGCAAATGATCTGGGAGTCGCTCTCCACACGCCATCAGGGATGCCTGTGGGACATCCTGCCCCCCGTGACGAAGAAAAACATCGACAGATGAGGCTGCATACGCCATTTTTCAGATACGGTTTTCATGCCGCCACGCAGACCGACACCGGACGGCGGCGCGCGTCCAATCAGGACGTCGCCGTGTCCTGCCCCGCCGAGGGCTTCTACGCCGTGTCCGACGGCATGGGAGGGCTGCCCTGCAACGGCGGCGGCATCACCTCGCACATGATCGGGAAGGTATTGCCCCTGATCATACGCGACGCCGCCGCCCTGCTCGACACCGAACAGCCCGTGCCCGAACACGCCGCCGAACTGCTGGAACAGCACGTCCGCCTGCTGAGCGACAACATCTATGACATGGGAAACAGCGAGCGACACATCTTCTACGGCGCCACCCTGTCGGGCGTATGGCTCGTCGACCGCCATGCCGTGTTCGTCAACCTCGGCGACAGCCGCGGATACTACCTGCCGTCCCGCAGTAAAAAAATCAGCCAGGTCACGGCCGACCACAACCTCGCAGCCCTGCTCGTCGACCTGGGCGAACTGTCGAAGGCCGAGGCCGGCAGTCATCCCTCCAGCTCGCAGCTCCTGCAGTTCGCCGGCATGCCCGCCCCTGCGAAGCCGGACGTGTACGTATGCGAAGTCCACCCGGGCGACCGCCTGCTCGTTTGCAGCGACGGACTGTATGGCATGGTCGACGACGCACGCCTGCCGCGGCTCATGCGCTCCGCAAAGCGCAACCCCGACACCGTGTGCCGCCACCTGATCGGCGAAGCCAACGCCGGCGGCGGACGCGACAACATCTCGGCCGTATATTTGAAGATTTTAAAATAAAACCCGAAATGTACGCCAAAACCTTTATTGATTCTCTTCACCGGGAAGCGCCGGCAGACTTGCATATACAATATGCAACCCTGCCGAACGGGCCGGGAGACTTACATATACTGTATGCAACCTCGCCGGACGCTCCGGGAGACTTACATATACAATATGCAACCCCGCCGGACGCTCCGGCAGACTTTCATATACTGTATGTAAGCCCGCCGGACGTCGGAACAGACACTGTTATTACATATTTACTTACTAATTTTTAATCAATTAAACTATGGAACAAAATTTACCTTCGGGATGCGCGGTCTCCGCTCACATTATCGGAACATTAATCGGGTTGGGAATCTCTCTGCTGATTCCCTATTATCTCTGTCACATCAATCCGGAGATCGAGGCCGGCTGGCTCAGAGGATTCTGGCATGGCGGAAACTTTGTCGGAAACCTTGTCCTGTCGCTCTTCGACGGACGGCTGCTGCGGGCGCCACTGCATACGGCGGCTTATTCCGTTTTCTGGTGGATATCTACCGTCGGATCGTGCATCGTGTGGTTTCTGTACTGCATCCACTGGATATCCAAGCTGGGAAAGGCAATTTCGGGCGAAGGATGAAAAGCGACGGTCACACCCGGCCGGCGACGGACTCCGAACCGGCTGCGGACAGGTCTGCAGACCGGTACCGGATCGGCGACACCGTGCGCGGACTGTACCGTATCGTGGAGAAGCCGATCGAAACGGGAGGCTTCGGGCGCGTATATCACGTGCACCACACCGGCTGGGACGTCGATCTCGCAATGAAGCAGCCCAAAAGCGACATATCGCGCGGCGGGCAGGAGAAGGTGATGCACATCAACGAATGCGACATCGGCCTGAACCTCGGCCTGCATCCGCACATCGTGTCGTGCTACTACGTGCGCGAGATCGACGGCGTCCCCTCCATCTTTTCCGAATGGATGGACGGCGCCAGCCTGAAAGACTGGATCTATGCCGGCGGCGGCGCGCATGACCCGTATGACAGCATGGGCGAGATACGAAAGCACCGCCCCGGGCGCCTCTACGACGGCGGCGAAAAAGCCGCGCTCGAACGCATCCTCAACATCGCCATACAGTTTGCCCGCGGACTGCGCTACGCCCACAAGCAGGGAGTGATCCATCAGGACGTCAAGCCCTCCAACCTGCTGATGACGGTCGGCGGCACGGCCAAGGTGGCCGACTTCGGCATCGCCGACACCGACGCCGCCGCCCGGCGAAACCCCGCCCGCGGCGAAGACGGCGTCGAACAGGCCGCCCCCTTCACGCCCGCATACTGCTCGCCCGAACAGATGAACAGGAGCGACCGCCACGGCCGTGCCGGCCGCCGAAACCGCCCGCTGACGATTCATACCGACATCTGGAGCTGGGCGGTGTCGGTGATGGAAATGTTTCTCTGCGGCCGGCGCTGGAGCACGGGCGTAGCCGCCGGGGTCGACTGCGACGAATTTTTCGCCGAAGCGCTGATTCCCGTCCCCGAACAGGTGAAAGACCTGCTGCGCCACTGCTTCCGCTTCGAAGCCGCGGAGCGTCCGGACAGCTTTGCCGAAATCGAAGCCCGGCTGTGTGAAATCTATCAGGCCGAGACGGGCCGCTTCTACGTCCGTCCCGAATCGAAAGCCGCGATCGACACGGCCGACAGCTTAAACAACAGGGCGCTCTCGTATCTCGACATCGGAATGACCGGCGAGGCGGAGCTGTGCTGGGAGAAGGCGCTGGAGAAGCAGCCCGACCACCTCGACAGCATTTTCAACAAAACCGTCCACCTCTGGCGAAGCGCCCGCATAGACGACGTGCAGGCCGCCGACACGCTCCGCAACATGTATGAAAACCATCCGGACAGCCACGACGCCGCCTGGCTCTACGCCTGCCTGTGCATGGAGCGGCGCGATTACCGGACGGCCGTACAGTTGCTGAACGACCGGAAAGAATCGTTTCGCGACCGGAAATACAGTTCCTTTCTCCACGCCGTCACGCAGTCCGCCGGCCGGCAGGACTGCCGCATCCTGAGCGACCGGCTCGAGTATACCGGGCGGCTGCACATGGCGGACGGTGGCGCCGCCGTCGTCTCGTGCTCGGAAAAGGGCCTTGAGAAATGGGCGCTCGACCGCTCGCCCGAAGGCGTCCCGCGCGGGGCCACGCAGACCGGCAAGCACGCGTGGGAGTGGGTGCAGGCGCGGGTGTTCCGCTTCAGCGACGACGGGAAATACGTGCTCACGCTCGAAGGAAAGGAAGACGGCGGCGGCCGCGTCGCAAACGGCAAGGCCATCTGCCTCTGGTCCGTCGGCGAATGTCGCTGCCTGCGCCGCTTTGTCTCCTCCACCTTCAGAAGCAGCGGGCCGAAAGACGCCTGCTTCGGCACCGGCAACGCGCAGGTGCTGACCGTCGCCTGGGACGGGCAGGCGGAGGGCGAGGGCGAGCTGCGAGTCTGGGACGCCGGCAGCGGACAGTGCCTGACGGCAGCGCCGGTCGGCGAACGGGATGTCTCGGCCGTGTCCTTCAGCCCGGACGGGCGGTCGTTTGCAACGGCCGCCGTGAGCGGACGGATCACGCTGCACGATGCACGCGACGGCGCGCGGATATGCACCTTCGACGCCGCCGCCGGTGCCGGCAAAGAGCCTCCTCCGGCCGTCCGCAGCCTGCATTTCGCTCCGGACGGCTCCGTTGCCGCGCTGTGTGCCGGCGGCGCGTTCCGCCTGTGGAGCGCAGCCGGAGGCCGGCCGGTGCGTGCGTACGGCGGCGGCTTCGGGCGCGGCGTGCACTTCTTCCCCGACAGCCGGCATGTGCACACCGCCTCGCCCGCCTTCCGGCTGATCGACCTCGCGTCCGGCCGGTGCCTCCACACGGCGGACGGCCTGTGTCCCGACGCCGACGTCCTGCACCTCGACCGCGAACATGCGCTGACGACCGCCGCCGTCGACAGCGACGGGTCGAAAAAAGGACTCATGCTCGTCACCCTTCCCGACCTCGACGGCGCGCCGCCCGTCCGCTGGGCGCTGAGCCGCATCGTCAACACCCGCGAGCTGGAAGAGCGCCAGCGCCGTTTCCGCCAGATCGTAGCCGAGGCGCGGACGTGCATCCAGCGGAAAGACATCGGCGCGGCGCTGAAATACCTCGACCGCGCATTCGGCATCTCGTCCGTCCACCGCCTCACGCGCCAGAAGCTGAGCGACGACATCGGCCGCTACTGCCGCATCCGCGGCATCCGCTCGCTCACGCAGGAACGCACCGTCGGGAAGACCGGCGGACGGTATGCGTTCGGCCCCGACGGGCTTGCGATCGTAGACGGACGGCTGTACGACGCCATCGGCGGCAAATACCGGCACCGCTTCGAAGAGACGCCCCGCATCTACACGTTCGGACACGACGGCCGCCACGTCTACGGCACGGCCGGAGAGCGGCAGCGCATCGACGCCTTCGACGTCCAGAGCGGGAAGCGCCTGTACGCCTTCAACCCCGCACACGACGGCGCCGTCAATTCGCTCGCCGTAAGCCGCGACGGGAAATACCTCCTCACGGGGAGCGACGACGGGACGGCGCGGCTGTGGAACATCGGGCGGCGGACGTGCACGCAGGTCTTCGCGCACGACGGCGAAGTCCGCAGCGCCTTTTTCGGCCCCGACGCCCGCACGGTCGTCACGCTTCAGGCCCCGGCCGGGCGGCGGCAGGGCGACGCCTTCGTATGGCGCGTGCGCGAGGGCGAAAGGCAGACCCTGCGCCAGGACGTCTGCAGCATCGGCACCGGCCACGACGGCACGAAGCTGCTGCTCGGCCTGCCGGGCGGGCTGGACGTCGTCGACCTGCGCACGCTCGAAACCCTCGCCACGTGCCGCCACAGAACCGATCCGCACTACTGCGCCACCGACGTGCAGTTTCTCCCCGACGAACGCTATGCGCTCACCTCCGGCTCGCCCGGCGCCATCTGCGCGTGGGACATCGCGGCCGGGAAACACCTCCTGTCGCTCCTCAACGACAGCATCCACCTCTCCATACATCCCGGCGGAAACTATGCGCTCGGATACGCCGCCCGGTGCTACCTCATACGCCTCGACCACCTCTACGAGTTTCCCGGCTGGGCGAAATGGGACGAAGGCGCGCGTCCCTGTCTGGAAAACTTTCTGGCGCGCCATCCCGACTGGACGGACGGACTCGTCGAGAAAACACTCCTTCCCGACCTGCAAAACCGCGGCTACGGATGGCTCACGCCGGAGGGCGTAACGGCGCGGCTGACGGCAATCCATTCAATGAAAAAATGAGAGAATTAGCAAATCAGCAAATGAGGCAATGTGAGAATGGGAGATTTTATTTGAATTTGGGCGTGCACTAAATGAATTCGGGGGCGCACTAATTGAAATAGTGCGCGCCTTAAATGAGTTTGGGGGCGCACTAACCGGATTATGTACGCCCCGAAATGAATTATGTACGTCCCGAACTGGATTATGTACGTCCCGAAACGGATTATGGGCGTCCCGAAATGAATTACGGACGCCCCGAAATGGATTGTGTACGTCCATAACTGAATTATGTACGCCCCGAAATGGGTTATGTACGTCCATAACTGAATTATGGATGCCCCGAAATAGATTATTGTCGCCCCGAAATGAATTATGGGCGCCCAAAAACGGACTGTTGATGCCGGAAAATGAAACTGCGAACGCGGCGAAACATACCGGCGAAACACGCTTTCCTCAACCTTGCGACCGGTTTATGATTCGCTTCTTTCTTTTCACTCAATCGTAAAATCAATTTTCATTGTGACCGGGCCGATTTTGACCTAGGTATTCGGCTCTATTCCTGCTTTTACATCAGGATTAAGACGGTAATCAAATATATGGGTAAATCCGGCAGAATAGGAGCCTTTCGGCAGGGTAATGTTAAGCGGGAGATATGTTTTCATATCGAAGGCGTCCTGCAAACTGACGCGCATGGTGAACTTTTCTTCTCCATAAAAAGGATAGCTTATGAGTGCAGCAGCACACATAATCCTGCTTCGGATGGAGCACACCAGTTCATTGTCCGGAGTATATATTTTGCCAAGACCGGCCATATCGCTTAGCGTACAATATAATCCCATATAATATTCCCGTTCGTCGCCTTTCCTGAGATTTTCCATTTCAAAGTAGAAGCTGAAATTCTCACCTTCCCTGAAGACATTGGCCGGTTCGCCCCGTTCGTTGAGCATACTGAAGCGGAACTCCACGCCCTCTTTCCTTACGGTATTGACAAAGCCCGTCTTTTTGCCGGCGGGCATTTCCATGTCATTCATTTGTGTACACGAAATCATGCCGAGGCACAGCATCATGCAAACAGCACTTGACTGAAATACGTTCGTTTTCATCATAATCATGTTTTTAATTCTGTAAAATATTTTCTTTTCACTCAATCGTAAAATCAATTTTCATTGTGACCGGGCCGATTTTGACCCAGGTATCCGGTATGATACGGTATTCAAACGTATGGGTAAATCCGGTAGAATAGGCGCCTTTCGGCAGGACATACGAAGGATTTCCCTTAAAATTGCATAACAGATACGTTGTCCATTCGTCGCTTTGGCCGCCTTTCCATGGAAAAGTTGCCGCAAGCAGGTTCTCTCTGTCAATAAGGATGAGACTGCAATACTTTAAGACATAATCCTCCTTCGGAAAAAAAACTTGCAACCCGTTCGCCACCGGAGGATAATACCTCACCCAAACCGGCGCCCGTATACATATCGCCAAACAGTTGTGCGAGATATTCCCGTTCGTCGCCTTCCCTAAGGTTTTCCATCTCAAAGTGAAGGCTGAAATTTTCACCTTCCCTGAAGACATTGGCCGGTTTGCCCTGCTCGTTGAGCAGACTGAGGCGAAATTCTACACCGTCTTTCCTTACGGTATTGACGAAGCCCGTCTTCTTGCCGGCGGGCCTTTCCATGTCATCATCCATCTGTGCACACGAAAGCGCGCAGAGGCACAGCATCATAAAAGCAAATTTTGTACAGTTCATTTTTTCTGTTTATTTGTTGTTTAAAGTCAGGATAATTACACAAAAGCAGAAATGCCCCCGTTCGTCCTCCGGAAGGAGAAGGCCGGGAGCCGGGCCTGGACGCCGGCCGGTGCAGCATGTAGAAAGATTCGCATCATAAGCCCCAATGTTTTTCGTTTCAGCTGCAAAGAAAATCATAATTTCGATAGAGGCAAACTGTTTTCCGTTAAAAATATCCGCACGCGACGTGAAGAGCATACCGGCGGCATCGGGCACGGGTGTGGCGGCGGGGACAGGACAGCCCCGCTTCTGCATCGCACACGGGGATGTAAAAAAAAAGAAATAGATGATAGAGAATATTTGCAATTTAATGTTTAATGTTTTACTTTTGCGGTCGACTGAAAAAAAAGTGGCTTCCGGGTGATAGATATTCATACAGGCCGCCCTCTAATACGTATGAAGCGGTTTTTTTTCGCCGGGAAAAGTGCCCGTAGCGGGGAGAGCCGAAGTGGATGAGTAAATATAAATTTAAGAAAAGAAGACGATGAAAAGCATTTTGAACAATCCGTACCGTGTAGCGGGCCTGCTCGCAGGGGCTTCCGCAAGAGAACGAAACACGAAAGTCAACCGGCTGCGCAGATATGCCGAGGCGGGGATGGAACCGCCGTCGGAGGGTGATTACAGTTTTCCGTCGCTGGGCGCGCTGTCGCGATCGGAGGCGGAGGTGAACGAGGCGGCGGCAAAGCTCGACCTGGATCGCGACCGGATGGGCGCAGCCCTGTTCTGGTTCTATCACGGCAGCGATTCGGACGCGGCGGCCTTCGACGCCCTGAAAAGGGGCGACGTCGAGGGCGCGGCGGACGTCTGGTCGAAGCTCGCGACCGGGAGCGACGTGACGGCGCGCAACTGTTCGGCTTTTCAAAACCTCTCGACCCTGCGCCTGCTTCAGTGCATAAGGAAAACGACCGTGAGCGCGACGGTGCTCGAACAGGCCGTTGCGCTCAAGATCAGGTTTCTTGAAAGTGACTGCCTGAAGGAGTTCGTCACGGCGGTGACCGACGAGACGTATACGGCCGGAAGGAAGGACATCGAGCTTGCGTTTCTGCGGACGCTCATGCATGACATGGGGCAGGTGAAGGGTTTCTCGGCGGCGAAAATGAAGGCGGCGGTGATGAAGCTGCGCTTCGCGGCGAGAGAGGATTTCACGAAGGATTTCGTACAGACGCTTGTGGACGACATCCGCCGGCGGATGGAGGAGACCGAACGGCAGAGGGAAAAGAACGCGGGGAAGGCCTGCGAATACGGAGACCGGCTGTATGAGGACACGCGGGAGTGGCTGGCGCAACTGAAGGAGATGACGGGCGCGAGCGACATGAGATATACGCATTCGGCCGACATCGTGGCGGAAGAGATGCGGGTGTGCGCCATCGTATATCTCAAACATACGGGCGGAGGCGACCTTAAGGCAGAAAGAAAGAAGATGAGCCTGATTACGTCTCTCCTTGACATGCTGGACAGGCTGACCGGCCGTCAGGGCAGCATGACGGTCGAGGGTGCGAGGGCGCTCGTGTCCGAGGCCGGGACGGCGCTCGACGATGTCAGGGAGCTGCTCGGATACGTGTCGGAGAGCGCGGCGGTGCGCCTGATGCGCAAGGCCTGCGACGCGGTTGCCGGCACTGCCATGCGGCAAAAATGCGAAAAGATGAGGGACGACATGCAGGAACTGCAGGGGGGCACGCGCGCGGACATTCTGAAGCGCGCGGACATCCTGAAGCGCAGTACGGGCGTGGCTTCGCGCGCAATGGACATGATCGAGACGGAGATCGGCGCCCTGACGGGCAAGCGGTCGCGCGCCAAAAAGAAGGTGATACTGGAGAGGTTAGACGCCGCGCTCGCGGTGCTCGACAGCGTCGCAAAGCTGGACATGACGCCGGAATGTAAAAACCGCCTGAGGGCAAGCCGGATGATGCTGGAGGAGAAGCGGAACGCGGTCAGGAATCGCCGCCTGAAGCGCCGCACGGTCATCAACGGCATCCCGCTGCGCGGCGGCACGGTGTGGGCGGCGATCCAGTACTTCTTCTGGGTCACGGTCATCCCGTTCGCGCTCCTCTGGGCGGTCGACGCCCTGTGGCCGGCCGCGTCCTACCCGGGGAACCGGTTCGTGCGCGCGCTGCCCTATACGCTCCTCATGCTCTGGCTGCTCTACACGACGCATGGCATCGCCAGCCTGGTGAAGATGAAGTTTCCCGGCCTGGGCAGTTTCCTCTACTTCGTGGCAAACATCATGCTGCTGTCCATCTACACACCCTTCTATCTTGAGATACAGGAAAAGGCCGCCCTGTCGCTTGCCGACAGCATCAGCCTGTGGATACTGGGCTTCGGCCTGCTGTTTTACGCCATACACAGGCAGCGGCGGCTGGCGGCGGAAAATCCGGACGGCGTGATGGGTTCGACCACAGGGCGCCTGCACGGCACGCCGGGCGTGATGTATTTCACCTACCTCCTGCGCTCGCTGATCATTCCCCTCATCGCGGCCTGCATCATCGACCTGTGGCATCTGTCGGTCAATCCCGTGTGGCGCGCCATATTCTATATCTACGGCTTCCTGTGGGTGTACGAAAACGTGCGGATGATGCTGCTGTGCAACATGCGCTACTGGGACCGGTCGAAGGCGTCGAGCTTTCTCTACACCCAGCACCTGATGCTGTTTCTGCCCGAGGCAGGCGCGTTCCTGATCTGGTATTTCGAATGGTATCCGGTGGCGCGGTGGGTTTCGGGCCTCTTCATCGTCTACGGATTTTTCTGGCTTCTCGCATCCATTGCGATTTTGACGATGAAAAGCAGTAAATAGGATTCAATGATTCAAAATACAATAATTCAAAGAAGATGAAAAGCATTTTAGAAAACCCGTACCGCATCGCAGGCCTGCTCGTCGGCGCCTCTGCAAGAGAGCGAAACACGAAAATCAAGCGTCTGCGCATGTATATCGAAGCCGGCGAGAAACCGCCGACGGAAGAAGACCGCGGCTTCCCCGCGCTGGGGAAACTGTCCCGCACGTCCGCCTCGCTGAACGAAGCGGCCTCGAAACTCGACCTCGACAGCGACCGGATGCATGCCGCCCTGTTCTGGTTCTACAACAGCGGCAGCGATTCGGACGCCGCTGCCTTCGACGCCCTGGCGCGCGGCGACATCAGCGCCGCAGCCGGCATCTGGCAGAAGCTCCTGACCGGCACAGTCACGACGCACAACAGTTTCGCCTACCTGAACTGCTCGACCCTGCAACTGTTTCGGAGCATAATGAAAACAACTCTGGATGCCAGCCAGTTTGAACTGGCCGTCTTGACCAAGATCAAATTTCTGGAAAGCAACTGTCTGGAGGATTTCGTGACTCGCGCGACCGACGAGACATTCAAAACAGGGAAGGCCGAACTCGAACTCGTCTTCCTGCGCACGCTTATGAAGGACATGGAACAGGTCAAAGGCTTCACCCCGGCGAAAATGAGAGAAATCGTAATGAAGCTGCGCTTCACGGTAAAAAACGACTTCATGAAAGACTTTGCGCAACCGCTTGCGGACGAAATCGAACACATGGTAGAGGCCACGGCGAAGAAAAGAAAAAACGACCTGCTGAGCGCCGCCACGCGAGGGAACAGTCTGTACAAAGACACGTCGGACGCTCTGAAGCAGTTGAAGGAAATAACCGGCGCTACCGACATGAAGTATACCGAAGCAGCCGACCGGGTGGCCAACGAAATCATCAACTGCGTCGTCGACTGTTTCCAAAGCGGCATGGAGAAAATCGAATCGCCGCTTAATCAGTTAAAAACGCTGATAGACAGATCGAGAAGCATGACCGTAGACGGCGCGCTGGCATTGCTGGCCGAAGCGGCGCCGCTGCTCGTAAAACTGAAAAACGTGGTCGACGGAGTCAACATAAGCGCTGTGGAAGGTCTGCTCAAGAAGGCCTCCGGCATTGCCGCGAGCAGCGCCGCCAGGCAGCGATGCGAAAAGAATAAAGAGCAGTTGACGAATGGCGTGAATGTCTCGGGAATCCATGCGAATATGAGTTCAGGCATTGCTTCGAAGGCGCTGGACATGATCTTCGCGGAAATAGGCGGTCTGGTAAAAAACGTGGAACGCGAACGCGACACGCTGAAGAAAAAGGTCAACGATGCGCTTGCCATCGTCGAAGAAATCGAACGGATGAGTCTGGTATCCGCTTTCGAAGAACGTCTCGCGGAGAGCAAAGAGACGCTGACGAAGCTTAAGAAGCAACTCGACGTGCAGATGGAAATAGCAGCAATAAATGAACTGCTGGGCAATGAGGGATTGAGCAACCTGTCTATAATAGAGGAAGCAAAGCCTCATCTTCGCATTATTGGAAACGCCATGGGACACAGTGACGATACGTTTTTAAACATAAGCACTGCCGTTGCCTCAAAAGCGCTGAATGCCTGCGTTGCCCTCGTAAACTGGGCGCAGAAAGAATTTTCCGACGCCCCGTCATACCACAAGCAGGATGCGATATATACGCTCAAGTACTGCGTGGACATGGCATGGGGCGTAACGGAAGACATGGGCAGCCTGTATCTGCGCAGCGACTTCGAATCGCGTCTCCGTGAGAACAAATCCTCCCTGTCGGGTCTGCGGGATCAGTTGAGCCAGATAGATCTCCCCTACGGATTCCGCCCTTCGATAAAAATCCCCGACTCCGGACGCGGGAACAGCCGCGATTCCGACAGTGACGACAATAAAGGCAAGGGATTCTTTCGCAAGCTGATAAACAAAGTTACCGGAAATTAAAAATCGAAGGAAATGAAAAAAATCTTATTCATCGTATTCGTTCCTGACGGATCGTATGCGGAAAGAGCGAAGGCCAGGAGAGACAACTGGATTATGGGAATCTGTATTGCCGCCGGAATCATTCTGGGAATAGTCAGCGGTATTGCGGCAAAAGCGGATCTTGTGGTGTATCTGACAGAGTCGCTTGAAAAAGGCATTATTACAAAAGCAAATATTGGAGTATCTATTGTAACGTTGCCTATTTTCGCGTCGATTGGGGGTGGCATTCTCGGATTTATAACAGCCTGCATAATCATCTCGGAAGACATGAGCGATTTCCGGATTCCGTTCATCTGTATCGGAATCGGACTGATTACAGGATTAATTACCTTTATTGTTGAAAAAGTGGGTATCTGGCTGATTATCGCAGAATCGCTTTCTATGAGTCTTGTCGGATTAATGTTCTCTATTCTTGTAATATTTATAATCGACATGTTCGTAAGATAGCAGATTTAATGAGAGGATACTGATTCGACAAAACCGTTTTAAAAAGAAAAACAAACAAACATATAACCAATTAAATAATTAAAGCAATGAAAAAAATTTTATTCACCGCAGTATTGATTCTGGCAGGCGCAGGCGCGTTTGCCCAGACCGTTCAC
>JAIRZY010000164.1 GCA_031266995.1 Tannerella sp. | reverse complement strand
GTAAATGTGTTTACTGATGGTCTCCCTGCCCTGATCGGCGTTGACCGTTAACTTGTTTTGCGCCTGCATCGCAATGCAAAGGCACAGTGTCATCGATAATAAAATACTTTTTTTCATTGCTTTAACTGTTTAATATGTTTTTTCAGATAAGGAAGTAAAGATTCCGCATAACGAAGAAAACCAAGATCGGTGAAATGGACGCCGTCAACGGTCGCTTCTCCGTCGTCGCCTGCCAGTCCGTGCGCCTCAATGTAAACGATTTGCCGGAAACCTTCTTTTTTAAGCGTAGTGTAAAGCGTCTTCCATTCCTTATTGGTTTCCGCAAGTTCCTGCTGTACTTTCAGGTTGAACCGTGCGAAAGGGTATTCCGGATTTTCCAGCATGAATATTTTCATTGCCGGCTTCGCTTTGGCGATATGGGTGATGAAACGGTATGCGCTGTCTCTCACCGATTGCGCCGTATTGTTCGGCAAACAGTCGATGACGACCGCTTCCGCGTCTATCCGGCTGATGGCTTCGGCAATTGAGAAATCCAGCTGGCCGCTGCCGTTGAATCCGAGGTTGATCGTTTCCCTGTTCAACATTCTTCCCAGGATCGAGGGATAAGCCATGCCCGGACGCGATGCACAGCCTCCCTGTGTGATGCTGGTTCCATAAAACACGACGGGTTTTGCTTCCCGACGCCGGGTTAACCGTTTATCGACGGGCTTGCCGATGACCGCGTTCTGTTCCACCCCTATCTCCACCGATTCCACGCCGTCGTACAGCGGGAAATAGGCAATGTATTCCTTCATGTCGCCGGACAGGTTTTGGGCAACAGCGCCGACAGAGGTTTTCCCTGCGGGAAAGGCCGTACCTGCATAATACCATTTCCCGTTGTCGAGGGAATACAGATCAATCCCTTTGATTCCTGTCGATGCCATGTGAGGCATCGCATTGTCGTCGCGAACAGTCCATCTGACGGCGATCGCCGTGCTGTTGGATGAAAAACGTACGGCAATACCGGCGCTGTTTGTTCCCAGACCATGCAGTGCGGGACGAAAGTCTTTCTCCATAGCGGCAGGAAGCCGTCCGTACTTTACATAACTTTCTGCAAAGCCCTGTCCCGTCAGCATTAACTCATCGACGCTAACAAATTTCATGTCGTCCGTTTTCTGTGAAAAGGCCAACCGGTTACAACCAAACAGCCACATGGAAGCGGCTAAAACCGTAATAAAATTTTTCCTGTTCATGATTTTAAAATTTATAATTGGACATTTTATACTGTGTGCGGCATTAATTTGTACAGGTACGGTGTAGAGACGCGATGCATCGCGTCTCTACGTTTTCATCCCGCAATTTTAGCCCGCACACAGTATCGTTTTTCATAGACCCTTACGGCATCGGAGGCAAACTCCAGCCGCTGCGGTAAGTATGTTTAACCAGTTCTTCCGCAAAAGATTTGGCCTCTACTTCCAGCACGTCTCTGCCGAAGGTCGGATGTCCGTCTTTCACGCTGAAGTTATCCGCTTTGACAATACCGAACTTGTCTGTTTCGGAAATATTGGTGAATCGCATATTCTCGCCGTCCCAGTCGAGTTCTCTTGCCAGTCCCGACAGGCGAACGCCGAGTACTCCCATCACGACCATTTCGTTGAACGGACCGGCTTCGCTGAAGTCGGACGACAGTTTGCGGCGCGTTCCGGCGCTTTCCTTGCATGCGCCTACCCAGTCCATTTCGTGGCTTTCGGTCACTTCGCGCTGTGTTTTCGGCGCTTTGGGTACCCTGCCCGACAGGAGCATCGGAGCGCTTCCATAGCAGTCGCAGACGAGCGTATCTTTTGTCCCGTAGAAAATGGTTGCATTGGCGATTCCTTTTCCGGCAGGCCAGTTTGAAGGAATATCCTGCAGTATGCCGCCATCGTACCAGGATACTTTTACTTCGGGAAATTTAACCCTTTTTATTTCCGGATGTTTGCGTTCGGGGTACGTATATCGAATGGCTTCGGCTGTGGGGGCGCAATCCGTCAGCAGCATGGTAGAGCTTCCGCGAACTTTGGTCGGATATTGCAGTTTGAGCGCCTTAAATACCGGGTGCATCACATGGCAGGCCATATCGCCGAGAGCGCCGGTGCCGTACCGCCACCAGCCGCGCCAGTTCCACGGATGGTACAGCGAATGATAGGGAACAAGTTCAGCCGGTCCGGTAAACAACTCCCAGTTAAGTGTATCGGGCACCCACTGTCCGTTTGCCGGAGCAGGTAAGCCCTGCGGCCAAACCGGGCGGTCGGTGGAGCAGTCCACGCGGGTGACTTCACCTATTTCGCCGTTCCAGATCCAGTCGCACATCAGTCGCACCCCTTCGCCCGAAGCGCCCTGGTTGCCCATTTGCGTGGCTACTTTGTACCTGTCGGCCAGTCGGGTCAGCAGGCGCGATTCATAAACCGAATGTGTCAACGGTTTTTGGACATAGACATGTTTGCCGAGCGTCATCGCGTTGGCGGCAATGATACAGTGCGTATGGTCGGCGGTAGCGACGATGACGGCATCGATGGATTTGCCCATTTCATCGTACATCTTGCGCCAGTCCCAGTACCGTTTGGCTTTCGGATTTTCGTCAAAAACTCCTTTCGCGTACTTCCAGTCAATATCGCACAAAGCGACGATATTTTCCGTACCTCTGACGGCGCCGATACTGCCATTCCCCGCACCTCCGATTCCCACAACTGCGATATTTAACTTATCGCTCGGGGCTGTTTGCCCGCTAATGCTTTTGCCTGCAACAAAACCCGGAATGACGGTCAGTCCGAGGGCGGCTACTCCGCTCTTTTGAAGAAATTCTCTTCTTGAAATTTGATTTGTCATGTTTTAAAAATTAAAAAATTAGTAATTGAAAAGTCTGTTTAAACCGTTTGTTTTATTTCAATGTTTTTATTCTTATATTTCTGAATTTCAATGGTGATCCGTGTCCGAGAAATCCGATATGTCCGCTTTTGTTAAGCAGTCCGGGATGCCCGTTGCCGTCGGGCGTTCCGTTCTTTGACGCTTCCCGTATGTTCCCGTCGAGTATGACTGCTTCGTTGAGCGTAACCCGGATATGATCGCCGCCGGCATATATTTCTTCTTCGTTCCATTCCCCGACGGGTTTCATTCCGCCATGTCCTGCGGGGATAACGCCATACACCGAACCGTGATGCTGATAAGGCGCAATCCGGTCGTATTCGGGATTTTCGCAGTCGAGTATCTGTATCTCCATCGCGTTATAGGCGTTGTCCCCTTCCATCGGGGCGCGGATGCCTACGCCGTTGTTGGCGGCAGGCGTTAACTGAAATTCGAACCTGAAAATAAAATCGGCATACTCGTCTTTGGTATAAAGGTTTCCGACGGCTGTACCGGAGGCGTCAACGTCGATGCAGCCGTCAACGATGCGATAATCGGTGGTATTGCCTGTCCAGCAATCCATATTCGTGCCGTCGAAGAGCATTTTGAAGCCCTCTTTACGCTCCTGAGCCGACAGTTCATACGCTTCGGGAAAGCCCGTCCGGTCGCTGCGGAACGGAGCGACCGGCAGGCCGTCCTTTGTGAACAGGTTGCCGAAAGAGACGTCGTCGAAGCAGTATGTTACCGATACAGGCTCTTTTACATGAGGCGACGACACCGTCAGTCTGTCGTTCTTTAATGTCCCGTCGGCGTCGTAATATACGCCGTCGGCGCCGGCAATCTTCAGCCCTTCCACTTTTTTGCCCCTGCAAATCAGGCCGGTTCCCGTATGATTGAACGAAACGACAGCCTTGCCTTTTTCTACCGTCAACCTGCCGAACGTCGGGTTTCTGTATTCGGCAAGCGGTTGCCGGTAAGTATCTCCGAGCGCCAGATTCGCCAGGCGTTTGCCGACATTCAACTTGTCGGTCGGATGGATATCGCCGACATTTTCCACCAGATCGGAAACAACAACCATTCCTGTTTTCGGCGTAATGACGGTAGCCAGTTCCTGCTGCTCGCGAAGCAACGCCGCCTCGTTGTGTGGCGTATTATAACGGAAAGGAGCTATCTGCACCTGATAAAAGGGAAACTCTCTGCCGAAGGATTTCCGCCATCCGGTAATCATTGTTTTCATCCCTTCGGCATACGTTTGATACCTGCCTACGTTTGATTCGCCCTGATACCATATAGCGCCGGCTATATGGAAAGGAACCAGCGGATGAATCATCGCATTGTACAGGCCGCCGGCATCTGCAGGCCAGGGCGGACCGTCGGGATGCGAAGAATCAAACGACGCTTTCAGCGAAGGATTGCCGTATATCAACTCTTTCGGCGTCCAGACGTCGAAACACGTTCCGCCCCATGCCGACACAATAATACCTACCGGCACACCGAGCGCTTCTTTCAGATGACGGGCGAAAAAATACGCCACTGCGCTGGTATTTTCCAGCGTTTTGGGGGAACATTCCTCCCATGAGGCGTCGCAATCGTTCTGAGGATATTCGGCGCCAATAAGGGGAAGACTGAAAATACGTATATCCGACTGTTTTGTCGCCCCTGCTATCTCATCGTTATATTTTCCGGTAGCGTTCACGGAACTCATCCACCAGTGCATATTCGACTGTCCGCTGCACAGCCATACCTCGCCAAGCATCACATTTTTATATTCAACCGTTTCGTTCAACGACGAAAAGATTTTCAACGTGTAAGGCCCTCCTGCGGCGCCCGTGCGGATTTTGGCTTTCCAGTGTCCGTCCATGGTATATTCGGCAACAGCGGTGTCGAGAGGCGCCCAGCTGCCGGTTACACGTATTTCCGGTACCGCAAGCCTCCAGTCGCACGTATGGGCGCCCCATACCGTTACTTCGCTCTGCCGCTGCAATACCATATTATCTCCAAACACGGCAGGCATGTTGATACTTCCCTGCACGCCTGTAAACATGCAGCATGTTAATACTAAAAATAAATTTAATCTTTTCATTTTAAATGTTATTTGATCTGTCAAGGTTCTTTCAAAGTTCTCTGATCCAGATATTTCTAAAACTGATGGCATGTCCGTGGTCTTGAAGTTGAAGAGGCAGTTTGTCATGCGGTTTGTATCCGCTTTGGTCGTATGTGGTGCCTTTAAGAATGAAGTTATTTTGAATCAGCACTCCATTTTGAAACACGGTGATGCGGGCGGGGATTTCAACCGTTCCGTCGGGATTAAATCGCGGCGCCATATAGACGACGTCATAACTTTGCCATTCGCCGGCTTTGCGGCAGGAATTAACCAGCGGGGGGCTTTGCGTGTAAATGCTCCCGGCCGTGCCGTCGATATACGTAGGATTCCGGTTTTCGTAACAGTCGAGAATCTGCACTTCGTAGAGGCGCTGAAAATGAATCCCGCTGTTGCCTCTGCCCTGACCTTCGCCCTGCACATCGGCAGGAACCCGCCACTCAATATGGAACTGTATGTCGCCAAACGACCGCTTTGTCTCAATACTGCCTTCGGTTACGGTCATCGCGCCGTTTTCGATTTTCCATTTGACGTCGCCTCCTCCAACGCTTTGCCATTCCGAAAAATTCTTCCCGTTGAAAAGAACGGTCGCGTCGGAAGGCGGCGCATTACATTCTGTTGCGGGGGTTACTACTCGCGGTCCAACATACGCCTGACCACTCTCCTGTGCGCTCACTCCAATTACCGAAAGCGCCACAAACACTGATAAAAAATAAACTTTACTGTTCATACTTTTTTAATTATTAATTGTTAATCATTCCACCCAGGTATAAATCATTGCATCGCCCGGATCCACTTCGGTGGTCGGGTTGTAAACATTGGCGGGGACGAGGGTAGCGTCTTTTTGAACGCGCTTCACTTTGTCGCCGGTGGCAATGGTGAGTTTCATCGGGTTTTGGAAATCACGGTTCACGATAACCAGGAAACGGCGGTTCCCTCTTTCCAGCAGGGAGACTACCGCGCCGCTGTCGCCCGTTTCGAGGGCGAGGATCTGTTCGGGCAAAGCACCCAGTATCTTTGTTCCTTCCGGTATCTTTTTTCCCGTATGCCTTACCCAGACCGGTTTCGAGCCGAGAAACACGCCGGCAAGGGTCTGGATTTCATTATTGACCAGTTTTACACGGTCGTAAATAACCGTTCGCTTGCCGTCGAAGCCGAGTGTGGAGCCGCGAGTGGTGTGGCCGCCCATGCCGTCAAGCTCAGGCCAGGGCATGTAGGTGAAATACTGTATT
>JAIRZY010000133.1 GCA_031266995.1 Tannerella sp. | reverse complement strand
AAAAAAAGGAGAACGGGCAAAGGAATTGCCTCATTCTCCTTTCCTGATATTGAATCTCCTTCCCCTCTGTCATGCAGGAAGAAGCGCTGCTTTACAGTCCGAATGCCTCTTTTATCCGGTCTGTGCAGTCCAGTTTTTCCCAGGTGAACAGCTCGACCTCGCATGTCGTGGGCGTGGGCGAGTAGCGCGAGGTGTAGGTTTTCTTCACCGTGCGCGGTTCGCGGCCGAAGTGGCCGTATGAAGCCGTCTCGAGGTAGATGGGATTGCGCAGTTTCAGGCGTTCCTCGATGGCCTTCGGGCGGAGGTCGAAGAGCGTTTCTACGCGGTGCGAGATTTCGCCGTCGCTTATCGCCACGTTGGAGCGTCCCATCGTGTTGACAAACACGCTGGTCGGGCGCGCCACGCCGATGGCGTACGATATCTGCACCAGCACCTCGTCGCACACGCCTGCCGCCACCAGATTCTTGGCAATATGGCGGGCTGCATAGGCGGCCGAGCGGTCTACTTTGGACGGGTCCTTGCCCGAAAACGCGCCGCCGCCGTGCGCGCCTTTCCCGCCGTAGGTGTCGACGATGATTTTGCGTCCCGTCAGTCCCGTATCGCCGTGCGGGCCGCCGATTACGAACTTGCCCGTCGGGTTCACGTGATAGGTGATGCGGTCGTTAAACAGCGCCTGCACTGCGGCCGGATACTGTGCTTTCACGCGGGGGACGAGGATGCCGGTCACGTCTTCCCTGATTTTTGCCGCCATTGCGAGGTCGGCTTCGCTCTGCGAGCGGCCGTTTGCGGCGGAGACGAACTCGTCGTGCTGCGTAGACACGACGATGGTGTCGATGCGCAGCGGCGTCCCGCCGTCGTCATACTCGATGGTCACCTGGCTCTTGGCATCCGGGCGGAGGTAGGGCATCAGCGCCGGTTCCTCTTTCCGTATCAGGGCCAGTTCTTTCAGCAGCGCGTGCGAGAGGTCGAGCGCCAGAGGCATGTAGTTGGCCGTCTCTTTCGTGGCATAGCCGAACATCATGCCCTGGTCGCCGGCGCCCTGTTCGCGCGGGTCGGCGCGTTCGACACCGCGGTTGATGTCGCCGCTCTGTTCGTGGATGGCCGAGAGCACGCCGCATGACCGCGCTTCGAACTGATACTCGCTCTTCGTGTAGCCGATGCGGCTGATCACGCCGCGGGCCACTTCCTGCACGTCGACGTATGCTCTCGATTTGACTTCTCCTGCCAGCACGACCTGTCCGGTCGTCACCAGCGTTTCGCATGCAACTTTCGAATCCCGGTCGCAGGCCAGAAATTCGTCCAGCAAGGCGTCCGATATCTGATCGGCTACCTTATCGGGGTGTCCTTCAGACACCGATTCGGAGGTAAATAAATAACTCATTGCGTTTATACATTTATTTAATTAAACATGTTTCGAGCCGTTCGCGCGATGAATCGGAGTGCCGGAAGGCAAAGACAGGAGGGGCTGTTTTTAGCATTTTTTCCTGTGGTTGCAAGCAATACAAATCTATCCACGTTCGGTTCGGGGGCAAAGGTAAGGAATATTTTCGGGAAAACGGGCGGGTCTTTCAAAAAAATAATGCGCAGAAAAACGGGTCTTTCACCGGTTTGAATGAGAGACCCGTCGGACGTGCAGCGGGCGGCGCGGGGTGGCGACTGTGGCGTTACCTTCGCCGTCCCCGGCTGGTCGCTGTCTTTTTGTAATCCGCCATCTGGCTTTCCGTCAGTATGCCGGCCAGCGCTTTTTCCTTTTCCAGATTGAGCGCCGTCATCGTCTCGCGGATTTTCTCGCGGTCGCCGTCGGCTGACTGGAAAATAACCAACTGTGCCTGAGCAAAGAGCAGATTGATCGAATCGACGGGAGCTTTCTGCTCGGCGGTCAGTTTCAGTTCCGTCGTCATCCATTCGGTATTGCGCTGTGCGATTTCTTCGGCCGTGAGGCGCGGGCCGCCCTGCCGTTCCTGCGAGTGCAGGGAGAGGGTTGCGAGTAATACTGTAGCAGTCAAAATTAATGTTCTCATAATTCTTATATTTTAATGTTTGTGTCGGATGCAAATATACGCATTTTTAAATTTAAAATTCGAGATTGGGGGTTTAAAATATGGGAATTCGGGAATATTTTTCCGGTAGCGGGGGAGTGTTTCGGGATTTATATTGTGAACGGTGCGGTTTTGTGTGTGAATAATGAGTATACCGCCGGGATGCTGCTGCCGACCCAAAGTTTCGCGCTTCCGCCCCCGGCCTGAATTACGTACATTCCCGGCGCCAGATTCACAGAGACGCCGGTGTGAGTTCCCGTAAACCTCGCCACCAGAGCGCCCATAAGCGAATACACGGCAACGTCGCTGGCTGCTTCGCTGAAATGCAGACTGCCGTCTGCGTAATATGCCTTCCATTCCGGCGGTGCGATGTTTTCGTTCGCCGTTCCGGTACCCTCCGCGCGCGGGTCAAACCCGAAGGTTGTCGTCGCCATCGGATGCGGGAACGTTTTCCCGTTTGCCAGCGCGACGGTCACTGTCTGTGCGGTCACTTCAATACCGGTTATCACTTCGGTATTGTAGAAAGCCACTTCCGCACCGTTTTCAGACGCCGTCAGGTGCCAGGGGTTCCCGGCGTCCTGCGCGTTCACTGCCATAGCCGTCAATGCCAGTGCGGCAGAGGCTGTCATGCTTAATGTAAAATTCTTTTTCATCATTTTGATATTTAGTTGGTTTACAGTTTCTGTTTTATCTTTCCGCATCCGGTCGGCGTAGAGACGCGATGCAACGCGTCTCTACGGGAATACGGAAGGGGGACGGCATGCGCGACAGTTGTTGCAGGGGCGCGATGCATCGCGTCTCTACTGCGCAGTTCAGGCAGCCGGACGCGGTCCCTGCCCCGAGCTGCGCCTGCCGGCTTGCACGAGGTTATCCGCGCCGAACGCCATACGGCGTCGGCATGGAATGCACAAATACCATCCCCGCGAGCAGTATAATTGCCATATTTTCCTTACCTTTGGCGACTGTTTGAAACGCTTGTAGACAGACATCGCATGACGCTTGTGGAGAGATTCCTGAAGTATGTATCGTTCGACACGCAGTCGGACGGATCGTCGACGACGCGGCCGAGTA
>JAIRZY010000078.1 GCA_031266995.1 Tannerella sp. | reverse complement strand
AAGCTGACTATATCGCGCCGCTACAACCAAGTACCCTTGCTGCGATCAAGCCCTGGGGGATTCCGAGGGAGCTGGCCGTATAGGACTTACCCGGGGCAAAGGTAGTCATTATTTTCATGCGGCCAAAGATTCCGGCGCCTAAAATTCGGCACTGACGTTCTTTTATGAATCTTCACCACACGCAGAGAACTGCGTCAGCAGTTCAACCCGGTACGGGATTGTAGAGACGCGATCGGCGGACTTGCCTATTGCATAGGCAACCTTCCCGCTCGCGGCGGCAGACTTGCATACAGTATATGTAACCTTCTCGCCCGCGGCGGCGGACTTGCATACTGTATATGTAACCTTCCCGCTCGCGGCGGCAGACTTGCATACTGTATATGTAACCTTCCCGCTCGCGGCGGCGGACTTGCATACTGTATATGTAACCTTCTCGCTCGCGGCGGCGGACTTGCATACTGTATATGTAACCTTCCCGCCCGCGGCGGCAGACTTACATACAGTATATGTAACCTTCCCGCTCGCGGCATCGCGTCTCTACGCTACGAACCCTTATTCTCCTTATTATTGTACAGATATAATAATGGGACGCGAGGGAAGGATGCTTCCCGGGCTACTAAGGGCGCTTCCGAAAAATAAGGGTTCGCAGCGTATTATTTCCCGACACTCATTACGCCCGAGTCGTCGTCGGCATTGTTGAGACGTTTCTGGGCAGAGTCGAACTTGCGTCCGAACGAGAAGTTGTAGCTCAGGCGGACGAGCAGCATGCGCGAAGATTCGTTGATGTAGTTCACTCTCCGGTAGGAGGCATACTGCGAGCGGTTCTCGGTCTGCTGCCGGTAGTTGTCGGCGAAGGGGTTGAACATGCCTGCCGTGACGGACAGGGTCCCGTGTTTGTAGCCCGCCATGACGTAGTGGATGTTTTCGCCACCATAGAGCGTTTCGCCGTGGAAGCGGTCCCAGCTTGTTTCCATGCCGGCGTTGGCAAAGAAGCGCTTGACGGTGAGGTTGACGCCCGCGTCGTTATAGAGGTTGGTGTAGCGGTGCAGGTAGCTGTGGCCTTCGCTGATGTAGTAGTTGAGCTGGCTTGAGAGGTAGAGTTCGAGCACGTCGCGCACCGGCCCGATGCGCAGAGTGAGGCCGGTGCTGAGCCGCTGCCAGCGCTTCTGGTTGTTCCACGTCTGGACGATCTTGCCGTCCTCGCCGTGGAATTTTTCTTCCATGATGGCGCGCGGATGATATTCGTGCACTCCCAGCAGGTTGAGGTAGATGATGCCACGGCGGTATTCGCCGGTGAGCTGCGTGCGGTAGCGCAGGTAGGGCTGCAGGCCGGGATTGCCGCGCTGAACCTGCAGCGAGTCGACGGCCTGCTCGACGGCGCTCAGGTTCGAGAGCGAGGGCGAGGCATTGCTGATCTCGCTCTGCAGGCGTATGGACGAATTGCCCGGCAGCGGGCGGTAGAGCACGATGCGCGGATTGAAGGTGTAATACTGATAGCCCTCCTCGCCTTCCTGCTCGAAGCGCGAGCGGGTGACGCCGGCGCCGAGCGTGTAGTCCAGCGTCCTGATCCTGCCTTTGAATTCGCCGTAGAGGAACGTTTCCATCTGCCCCATGCGCGTCTCGAAGCGCTGCCGGCCGGCATAGGTGTTGTCCGACGCCGACTGCGAGTGGCGTATCCCGGCGCTCAGGCGGCGCTCGCCGAGCTTCTTTTCGTAGATGCCTTCGCCGATGAACGAATACTTGTTGCCGTCGACGCGGTTGTCGACGTCGGTCAGCGTCGCGCCGTCGCGGCTCTCACGGTAGAGGCGCGTGCTGCCCGTGCGGTTATACGTGCCCACGGCGTTGAAGACCAGCGTCTGGTCGCGCGGCAGGCTGTGCTGATAGTAGAGGTCGAGCGCCGGGCGGCTCTCGTGGCTGGCCGTGCGGTCGGTCATGTCGACGGCGTCCGACGGGTCGTCGACGTTGTAGAGCATGCCGTGATAGTCCATGTGCGGCTCGCGGTCGGCGTAGAGGCGGAAGGTGGCGTTGAACATCTTCCGTTCGTCCTGATAGTTGTATTTCCCGTTCAGGTTTTGCCAGTACATCTCGCCGTGCCCCGGCTCGCCCCGTTCGCGGCGGTGCAGCACCGTGCCGTCGGCGAGGACGAACGTCTCCTCGTTGTCGCGCCACATCTGATAGAAGTCGCGGTGGCTGATGCCGTAGTTGAGCGAAAACTCCGACCGGCGGTGGTTCACCCTCCCGTTCAGGTAATTGTTGCCCCACGCGGCCATCAGTCCGTCGCTCAGGTTCACGCCGAAGTCGCCACCCGTTTCGGGGCGGTGCACGATGTAGTCGAGCACGACTTCGGCATTCCCGTAGCGCAGCCCGGGATTGTCGTGAAACTCAATGCGTATGATGTCGGCCGGCCGCAGGGCGATGATGTCTTCGCGTTCGACCTTGACGCCGTTGATGCGAAGCTGCAGCTCGCCGCCGCCGGCAACGGATACTTCGCTGAAGAGCGGGTTGACGACGACGCGCGGAAGCATCAACTGCTGCAGCAGGTCGATGCCGTTCGTCGACGCACTTACGTGCCGCTCGGTGGGGACGACGATCTTGCGGTCGATACGGCTGCTCGTGTTCGAGGCCGTCACCGTCACGCCGTCGAGCGAGACCTCCGCCTCCGTCAGCCGTATGTCGTCCAGCCGCATGTCGCGCGACAGGCCCGTGAGTTCGATCCGGCGCGTTTCGTACCCGACGCTCGAGACGGCCAGCCGGTAGTCGCCCGCCGCCATCCGTTCGAGCGCAAAGCCGCCGTCGCGTCCCGTCGTCGCACCCGCCACGAAGGCCGAATCGGGCGTTTGCAGTACGACGGTCGCAAACTCCAGGACGGCCCCGCTCGCCGCGTCCTTCACCGTGCCCCTGATCCCGATGCCCTGCGCCGCTGCCTGCCACGCGCCGGCCGCCAGCAGCGCCATGACCGGAATGATTTGTCTGAAGATTCTTTTCACAGATTCAAAAGATTAATGATTTACAGATTCCAAAATTTAAAAACTTGAGGATTTGTGTGCCCGCGAAAAAGTCCCGTGCATCCGCCTTCATTCTGATAGACGCGGAAGGGACGGATTTGTTACAGGAAATTTAAACTTTGTGCAGCGCTGTTTTGTGTAATATAAGGAAGGTGCTTCCCGCGTTTTGCGACATGCGTCGCACGTTCTGCGAAACGTTTCCCGCGTTTTGCGACATGTGTCGCATTTTCTGCGAAACGTTTCCCGCGTTTTGCGACACGTGTCGCATTTTCTGCGAAACGTTTCCCGTGTTTTGCGACACGTGTCGCATTTTCTGCGAAACGTTTCCCGCGTTTTGCGAAACGTGTCGCACGAAAACCGGAGAACGGTCTTTAAATATTGAATGTTGAATATTGAATGTTGAATTTCAACATCTCTCAGCGAAACGGTATCAGATAGGACAGCCTCACCGAAATGACCTGCGCCGAAGCCTTGCCGAACGCATCCCTGCGTCGCGTGTCGTAGAAGTCGCTCAGGGCGTAGTAGAACCGCCCCTCGAGCAGGAAGTATCCGGCGCCGGTGCGCAGTTCCACGCCCGGCCCGCCGCCGAGGCCCCACTCAAACGACTTCGCGGCCGGCATGGCGTGCTGGGCGTTCATCCGCTGCGGTTCGACGCCGCCCAGGTTCTCTTCCGTCTTTTCGCCGAGCAGGAAGCCGATCTGCGGCCCCAGGTTGACGAAGAAATTCATCCGCCCGCTGCCGAAATAGACGTGGGTCAGAAACGGGATGTCGACATAGTTCATCCGCCGCCGGTAGTGGAAGGCCGAATAGTCCTGCCCGTCGTCCGCGTTTTCAAAATTTTCCTTCCATCCCTGCTGCTTGACGTTGGCCTCCAGTTGCAGGCCGAGGTTCTTTTCCGTGATCCACCGCAGCGTCAGGCCGCCCGTATAGCCGGCATACATGCTCTGCTGCACTTTGGGCGAGAACGAGACCGAGGCATAGTTCATGCCGCCCGATACGCCCGCCGCCCATTCGTGACGGAACGCGCCGCCGCCCTGCGCACGCGCCGCCGGGGCAGCGGTCGCGAGGAGGAGGCTCAGGATGGAGGCCGTCGCCGTGCGTTTCATCACCGTCGTCATCATTCTTCGCGCAGGATGGAATAGTCCTTCCCGTTGTAGTGTACGATGTAGAGGTTCGTGTTGAAGAATCCGCCCCAGTTGTTCACCCTCCCGAAGCGGAATCCGGACTGTATGCTGCGGTAGGCGTGCTGCGCGACATAGCTGTCGAACGCGCTCCCGTAGGCGCGCAGGGCGGTGAGGAAATACATCCCCAGGTCGTAGCCCAGCACGGCATATCTGGGCGAGGTCGCGGGCAGGGGCTTGTTGTACGAATCGCGGTATCTGCCGGCAAACCATTTGGCTTCGGGCGTCATGGCGTTCATGTACGACTGGGTGTAGAAGTACGTGTCGAGCGCATAGAAATCGTCGAGGCAGTCCTTCGTATAGTTCTGCCATTCGGGATGTCCGAAGAGCGTCACCGCGTATTCCGGCCGCGTCTCGACAATGCTCCTCAGCGTGCTCTTGATTTTGAGCAGCGCGTCGAGCGAGCCTGAGAGGGGGATGACCAGGCTGGGGGCGGTGTTGCTCATCGCGGCCAGCATGTCGGCCTGAAACGTTTTCTCGCGGTAGGTCACTTCCGTAAACGGGATGGAACTGTCGTTCAGGTCGGCCCTGATGACGTTGAAGAGCTGCGTCTTCGGGTCGCCGTCGCCGGTGTCGAGCAGGATGATGCGGTGTCGCGGAAACAGGGCGTGGATGCGCGGCGTGAGGTAGGAATACAGGTTCTGCGTCGCGGCGTTGACCTGAAAGATGCAGGGATTGTCCAGCGTCAGGCGCTCACATCTCGACGAGAAGGGGACGACGTATTTTGTGTCGTGATCGCGCGCAAAGTCGGCGATCAGCTCGATCTGAATGTCCGTCATGCCGCCCACGATCAGGTCCAGATGCGGGGCCTCGATGTTTTCGAGCGCCGTGGCCGTCGTGGCGGCATCGTTGCCGATGTTGTAGACATAGAGTTCGACGGACATGCCGCTGTTGCGCACGCTGTCGACCGCGATCAGGAAGCCTTCGTAGAACTCGATCACCCGCGCGTCGAGCGGCGTCTGAGAGCCGGGGGCGAGGAAGGGTAGCAGCAGGGCGAGCCGGGCGACGTTCGTCCGCTCTATCTGGCGCCGGTAGCTGGTCAGCTCCGCGATGTCAAGCTCCTTCTGCACCGGCGCTTCGGTCACGACCTCTTCCGTCCTGACGGGGATGATCAGCTCCATACCGGCCTTCAGTCCCGATTTCAGTTGCGGATTGTGGGCGAGGAGGTCTTCGCTGGTCACGTCGAACTTGCGGCAAATGCTGTACATCGTCTCCCGCCGCTTTATTTTGTATTTTAATTCCTTGACGACGACCTTCGTCTGCGTCACGGGCAGCGAATGGATCTTCATCGACGGGATGCGTATCGTCTTCCCCGCGGCAAACGTCTCGGGCGTAAGCCCGCGGTTGGCCTCCGAAAGGTCTCCGGTCGAGAGACCGTACTCGCGCGAGACGCCGTACAGCGTCTCGCCCGTCCGAATCGTATGATATACGTATATCTCGTCGTCTCCTTCTTCCCGTCCGTCCGTCTGCCCGTTCTGCGGAATCCTGAGCTGTTCGCCGGCCCTGATGCCCCTGCGGCTCGACGGGTTCAGGCGGAAAATGTCGTCTTCGCTCACTCCGTACATTAAACCGATGGAATAGACCGTCTGCCCGCGTTCGACGGTGTGGTAGAATATGCGTTCATCCTGCCGCACGGACGTGATCGATTCCTGCGCGCCGGCACGCTGTGGAAGCGATACCTGCACGCTCGCACACAGCGCCAATACGATGAAATAAAAACCATAATTTTTCATAGCCGTAAAATTTAATGGACAAAAATAGTGTTTGTTTGCGAGAAAACAAGCGTCCGGCACACGAATAATGGAAAAGGGTCCGGAATTTTGAAAGCATCCGTTGAGAGGTGAAAAAATAGAATGTTTCATTTTTTTCATGTACATTTGCGGCTGTCTAAGCCTGAATGCGATGGATATTATAACGAAAAGCGTATCGTACTTTTACCGCCGGAGACAGCGAGTTGTGGAATCGTATGGGAAATATACAGTTGATTTCCAGCGCGAGCAACTGTTCCGGCTGCTCCGGTCCGCCGAAAAGACGGAGTGGGGGCAACAGTACGACTACCGCAGCATCCGCGACTGCGCCACGTTCGTGCAGCGCGTCCCCCTGCAGTCCTACGATACGCTCAAGTCGTGGATCGAGCGGATGATAAACGGCGAAAGGAATATCCTGTGGCCCTCGACCACGAAATGGTTTGCCAAAAGCAGCGGCACGACCAACGACAAAAGCAAGTTCATCCCCGTCACGTCCGAAATCCTTGACACGTGTCATTACCTCGGCGGTTTCGACACCATCGGGCTATACCTGCGAAATCATCCCGACAGCCGCTTTTTCACGAAGAAAAGTCTGATACTGGGCGGCAGCCACAGCCCGTCGCCGCTTAACCGCCATGCCCACTGCGGCGACCTCTCGGCCGTCCTGCTGCAGCAAATTCCCGCCTACGTCAACCTCGCGCGCATTCCCGCGAAACGGATCATACTGATGGATGAATGGGAGGCGAAAATCAGCGCCATCGTCGAGCATACGTGGAACAGGAATGTCGGCAGCCTGTCGGGCATCCCCTCCTGGATACTGGTGCTCATCAAGGCCGTGCTGAAAAAGGCCGGCCGGGAAACGCTGACGGAGGTGTGGCCGAATCTGGAGGTGTTCTTTCACGGCGGCATCAGCTTCGAGCCTTACCGGATGTCGTACGAGATGCTGATTCCTTCGGACAAAATGCGCTATATGGAAACATACAATGCCTCCGAGGGCTTTTTCGGCATACAGGACGACCCTGCCGACCCCGCCCTGCTGCTGATGCTCGACTACGGCATCTTCTACGAATTTATACCCGTAAACGAATCGGGTCAGACGGACAGCCCGACGGTCGTGCCGCTCGAAGACGTGAAGACGGGCGAAAACTACGCCGTAGTGATCTCCACGAGCGGCGGACTGTGGCGATACATGATTGGCGACACGATTCGCTTCACGTCTCTCTTTCCGCACAAGTTCGTGATTTCCGGGCGTACGACCCATTTCATTAATGCCTTCGGCGAAGAGCTGGTTGTCGACAACGCCGAGAAAGCCATCCGTATCGCATGTCGCGAAACGGGGGCGGAGGTGAATGCGTATACGGCGGCAGCCCTGTTTCAGCTTGACCGGGCGAAGGGGCGCCACCAGTGGCTCATCGAATTTGACCGGGCGCCCGCATCTATACGCGAGTTCGAACGGATACTGGACCGCGCGCTGCAAACGCTGAACTCCGACTACGAAGCGAAACGCTACAGAGACATGTCGCTGCAGGCCCCCGAAGTCACTACGGCGCGCGAAGGCGTATTTTTCGAATGGCTGAAGATGAAAGGCAAACTGGGCGGACAGCACAAAGTGCCGCGCCTCAGCAACAACCGCGAAATCATTGACGAACTGCTGGCGCTGAACGAAAAAAAACAATGAGAATGAGCTGCTCCGGCAACTCACCCTCATCACTCAAACTACAGAAAAAGCTTACTCCTGTTTTTCTTTGTTTCTCATTTTGTTTTCGATCACGAAAGCGGCAATCAGTCCTGCGCCTCCAAACAGCAGTACCGACGACGAATAGGCTACGCTGAACAGCATGTTGCGATTTTGCCAGTTATCGACGTCGTAGCCTTTTGAAATCAGCGCAGTGCTGATCAGCAATCCGACCAGCAGTCCCAGGCCAAGCCCCAATAGCAGGCAGCCGGCTTTCAGTGCGCTGAATGATTTGCCCAGATCCAACCCCGAAAAGCCGGACGACTTGCCATACAGCAGCGAAGGGTCGAATTTATCCCCGAATTTCTCAATAATCGCTATCCGTTCACGACGGCGCGCGTAAAGCTCAACGAGGCTGTAGAATCCGGAAACACAGATCCATACGATTATAGCCACTACAATAGATTCTAAATTCATAATTGTTTGTTTTTAATGAATACTTTTATTCGTTTTGCCCTTTTGACGCACTTCGTCCGAAAAGGTTACAACTGCTTTTGCCGTGAATGGATACACATCAGCACAGCATCCTTTCATGCTTAAAACATCTGAGAATCTTTGAGTCTTGAATTTTATGCAGCACGAAGAACGTGGGCAAAACGGAATTTTTGTTTTTGTCGTGCCGCAAAATAAAAATATGTTATGGAGGAAATTATTCTTCTGTTTTCACAAGGCGTCTGGTACGCAGTTTTTTAGGCGGGTTTTGCGTGAAATCGTACCCATATCCGATGAAATCCAGCTTCTGGTCGATATGCGTAATTCTGTTTTCCAGACGCATGTTTTCCGATTTCAGTTCTTCTCTGACCGAATGGATCTCTCCCTTGAGTTCTTCTCTAACCGACTGAATTTCTCCTTTGAGTTCTTCTCTGACTGACTGGATTTCTCCTTTGAGTTCTTCTCTGACCGACTGAATTTCTTCTTTAAGTTCACTCCTCATCAACTGCATTTCGCTCCTGAGAATCCTTATTTCCTCTCTGAACTCTTTTCTAAATTCGCTAAGGTACTTAATCATGGCCCACAGTCCACCACCGACGGCTATTACTACTGTAACTGCAACGCTTATCAATGTAATCTGTTCTGCACTCATTATACCATATTCTTATTCTCCCGCAAAGATACGGTTTATTTTAAATTGCAGCAACAAAAACTGTTTTTTCCGTACAATTTTATCTTCCGATGATGAATATACTGCGCAAAGCATGTTCTTACTGCTTCTCTTTTCAGGAAAATTCGTACTTTTGTCCGTTCGCAGTTGTAACCTGTGTGCCCGAATTGCGTCCAATGGAAAAATAAGATCAATCATATCGGATGGAATCGGCAACTGACGGCTACTGTATAGAAAAAATACTGGAAGGCAGAACGGAATATTTTTCCACACTGGCAGACCGGTATGGCAAGCCCGTATTTTCGCTGATAGTAAGGATGGTAGAAAACAGGGAAGACGCCGAGGAGCTGACGCAGGACGTGTTTATGAAAGCATACCGCTCGCTGCACACCTTTCGCGGAAACAGCAGTTTCTCAACCTGGCTCTACCGGATAGCCTGCAACACGGCGATCTCGGCCGTGCGGAAACAGCGGGTGGAGTGGCTGCCGATAGACGAGGCCTCGATTGCCGACACGACGGACGACGACGCCGAAAGCATGATGTCCCTGTTGAGCGGCGAAGAACGCTTGGAACGCCTCCAGAAAGCGCTGGCGCAGCTCCCGACAGGCGACAGGGCGTTGATCATGCTCTTCTACATGCAGGAACAGACGGTAGACGAAATCAGCGCCATTACGCACCTGAGCCTGCCGAACGTGAAGACGCGACTGCACAGGATAAGGAAAAAGCTGCTGGCGCTGATGACCGGCGGCATGTGAAAACGAACAAAATAAAAACGCTATGGAAAAGAAAGAAACAGACCCGTTCAGAACAGTATTCGACCGCATGGTGGAAGAAGAAGCGCTCCCGGACGGCTTTCAGGCCAGGATGATGCAACGCATCATGCAGGAACGTGAGCGGGTGCGCAGGCGCAGCGAGCGGCTGCAGATGCTCCTCATCCTCGCTGCGCTGGCGGCCATTGCCGGGCTGGCCGCGTCATCGTTCATCTACCTGAAAATTTCGCTGCCCATCGCCGTTTTTCCCGCGCTGTCCATCCCCGTCCCCTGCCTGCTGACGGGCGCGCTCGCGTTGCTGCTGCTTGCGGCAGACTATTTCATGCGGCAGGCATATTATAAAAAACATCCGTTTTAACAGGAACAGTGCGACGCCTCGAAGCCATCGTTTCTCCTCCCACGGATCATGAAAGATAAAAACGGCAATGCGCGAAAATCTTTCGGTTCGAAAGGAAAGTAGAAAAAAAAGCACAAATTTTTTGCGGATTCAAAAAACAGTCCGTATCTTTGCCGCACAAAAAACAATAATAATATGGAACTAAAAATCATTGAACAAAAACTGAACTCCGTCGACGGATGGAAAAACCTGCACGGCAGAGGATTTTTTGGATTTGGTGGAAACGATAAAAAATCTCTGGCAATCTGGAACGCCTCAACTGTAAAGGGCATAGCCCCGCTTTATACCCTGGCGCGCGCCAGTCACGAGTCTTCTTATTACGCAATCTACGCCTTCTCGACAAAGGGCGCGTTGAGCGATGCCGAGATCGCGGACCTGGAGGCCACGGCGCGCGAAATCCCTCTCGGTGCCATCCGTTACGAAAGCAGTACGCAGACATACTTTCAAGATATGCGTTCATACTGTCAAACGCTCGACGACAATGACGGAGAACATGACCAGATTTCCATCAGCATGACGGACGAAGCAAAAGGACTGTTTGTATTCGTACAGGCCGACTTCAAAAAAGAAGCGCTTGACGCACCCTTCGTCGTCTACGGGCTTAAAGACCGGTGTATGCACGCCTATCCGATACAGAAAAGCAAACTGGAAGGAATCTGACCCGCCGGCCGATGAGAGAAGCATACGATACGGAATGAATCATAAAGACCTTCCTCACTTCCCTGCGTGAGGAAGGTTTTTTATTGAACAAAAAAACAAAAGCAAACCATGTCAGAAAGATTATTCATTTTTGATACAACGCTGCGCGACGGCGAGCAGGTGCCCGGCTGCCAGTTGAACACAGTAGAGAAGATACAGGTAGCCGAAGCACTCGAGGAACTGGGCGTCGATGTAATCGAAGCTGGTTTTCCCGTCTCAAGTCCGGGCGATTTCAACAGCGTAATTGAGATATCGAAGGCCGTCACGTGGCCGACGATTTGTGCCCTGACCCGTGCAGTGGAGAAAGACATCGACGTAGCCTTCGAAGCGCTCCGGCACGCCAAACGCAAGCGTATCCACACGGGCATCGGCACGTCCGACTACCATATCCGCTACAAATTCAACTCCAGCCGCGAAGAAATCCTCGAACGCGCCGTTGCCGCCACGCGCTATGCAAAGCAGTACGTCGATGACGTCGAGTTCTACTGCGAAGACGCCGGGCGGACGGACAACGAATACCTCGCGCGCGTCGTCGAAGTCGTGATCCGTTCCGGCGCCACGACCGTCAACATCCCCGACACGACTGGCTACTGCCTGCCCGCCGAGTATGCCGCCAAAATCCGCTACCTCGTCGAGCATGTCGACGGAATCCACAAGGCCGTCATCTCCACCCACTGCCACAACGACCTCGGCATGGCCACCGCCAACACAGTTCAGGGTGTCCTCAGCGGCGCGCGGCAGGTCGAAGTCACCGTCAACGGCATCGGCGAGCGTGCCGGCAATACCTCCCTCGAAGAAGTCGCAATGATCTTCAAGAGCCACCGCGAGCCGGGCATCGACACGAACATCAACACGACCAAGATATACGGCATCAGCCGCATGGTATCAAGCCTGATGAACATGCCCGTACAGCCAAACAAGGCCATCGTCGGCCGCAACGCCTTCGCACACTCCTCCGGCATACACCAGGACGGTGTGCTGAAAAACCGCGAAAGCTACGAAATCATCGACCCGAAAGATATCGGACTGGACGACAACGCCATCGTCCTGACGGCCCGCAGCGGCCGCGCCGCCCTCAAGCACCGCCTGAACCTGCTCGGCGTCAAGCTGGAACCCGAAAAACTGGATAAAGTATACGAAGACTTCCTGAAGCTGGCCGACGGGAAAAAAGATATCCGCGATGACGACATCCTGCTGCTGGTCGGAAAAGACCGCACTTCGTCGCAGCGCATCAAGCTGCAATACCTGCAGGTAACTTCGGGCATCGGCCTGCAGCCCGTGGCGAGCGTCTGCCTCGACATTGCCGGTGAGCGGTTCGAATCGGCCGCATCGGGCAACGGGCCGGTCGATGCCGCCATCAAAGCCGTCAAAAGCATCATCCACCGCCAGATGACGATTCAGGAATTTCTCATCCAGGCCATCAACAAGGGAAGCGACGACATAGGGAAGGTGCACATCCAGGTGGAGTACGAAGGCAATATCTACTACGGGTTTTCGGCAAACACCGATATTATTGCCGCTTCTGTAGAGGCTTTTGTCGATGCAATTAATAAATTTGCAAAATGAAATACGGTAAATAAAACGCATGAGAAAATGAAGACTCTATTTGAAAAAATCTGGAGAAAACACGTGGTAGACACGTTGCCGGACGGCACCGTCCAGTTGTACATCGACCGCCTCTACTGCCACGAAGTAACAAGCCCGCAGGCTTTCGCCGGACTGCGCACGCGCGGGCTGAAACCCTTCCGCCCGCAGCAGATCACCTGCATGCCCGACCACAACATACCCACGCTGGAACAGGACAGACCCATCGAAGACGCCGTGTCGCGTAATCAGGTCGACACGCTGAAAAAGAATGCCGCCGATTTCGGCCTGACGCACTACGGTCTGCTGCATCCGAAAAACGGCATCATCCACGTCGTCGGCCCCGAAAACGGCCTGACGCAGCCGGGCATGACCATCGTCTGCGGTGACAGCCATACCTCTACCCACGGCGCGATGGGCGCCATCGCCTTCGGCATCGGCACGAGCGAAGTCGAAATGACCCTCGCTACGCAATGTCTCCTGCAGCAGAAGCCCGAAACCATGCGCATCACCGTCGACGGCCGTCTGAAACCGGGCGTAACGGCCAAGGACGTCGCCCTCTACCTCATCCGGCAGATGACCACCGGCGGTGCAACAGGCTACTTCGTCGAATACGCCGGCGAAACCATCCGCCGTATGACCATGGACGAACGCCTCACGCTCTGCAACCTCTCCATCGAGATGGGCGCGCGCGGCGGCATGATTGCACCGGACGACGTGACGTTCGCTTACCTGAAAGATGCCGAGTTTGCACCCAAAGGCGACGACTGGAACCGGGCAGTGGCATACTGGTGTACGCTTCGCACGGACGATGGCGCCGTGTTCGACCGCGAAGTTTCCTTTCGCGCCGAAGACATCGAGCCGATGATCACCTACGGCACGAATCCGGGCATGGGCATCGGCATCGGCGAGACCATCCCGACGCTCGAAAGCATCGACGCGGCAGGTCGCGCATCTTTCCGGAAAGCGCTCGACTACATGGGCTTCAAAGCCGGCGAACCGATTGCCGGAAAGCCCGTCGACTACGTGTTTCTGGGCAGTTGCACGAACGGCCGTATCGAGGATTTTCGCGCGTTTGCCTCTGTTGTCAAGGGGAAAAAGAAAGCGGCGGGCGTGACGGCGTGGCTCGTGCCCGGCAGTTGGGCGGTGGAAAAACAGATTCGCGCCGGGGGTATCGACCGGATACTGGCCGAGGCCGGGTTTGAACTGCGTCAGCCGGGCTGCTCGGCGTGTCTGGCGATGAATGACGACAAGGTGCCGGCCGGCAGGTATGCGGTCTCGACTTCGAACCGCAATTTTGAAGGACGCCAGGGTCCCGGCGCACGAACGTTGCTGGCCGGGCCTCTGGTCGCTGCCGCTGCCGCCGTCACGGGAAAGATTACCGATCCCAGGATAATGGGGTAATTAGCAAATTAGACAATTAGCAAATGAGAGAATGAGATAGAATGGAGGTTATTATGGATGAAACGGGCAATAAGGTGGTCGACTTGAGTTTCAAATTTGCTTTGGACATCATTCAATATACGGAGTCGCTGGAAAAGCTCAAAAATATGTTGTTTCCAAACAACTGCAAAAGAGTGGAATTTCTATTGGTGCTAATATTTGGGAAGCTCAAAACAGTGAAAGTAAGCTTGATTTATGCACAAGTTTAAAATTGCGGCAAAGGAAGCGGATGAAACAGAATATTGACTCTTGCTATGTAAATATTCGGAGAGTTATAATTTTGACGATAAACTGCCGGATAGAGTAAAGGAATTGAAATGTATTATTAACAAAATAATAAGTACAGCAAAAACAAAAAGAGAATGAATACAATGAGCAAATTGGGCAATGAGCAAATAAAGAGAGTTTTTTGTATTTCCACATTCTCTCATTTGCTAATTCTCGCATTTACTAATTTGCTAATTGTCTAATTGATTATTTATGGACAAATTTATTACATTAACATCCACCTGCGTGCCTCTCCCGCTGGAGAATGTGGATACGGATCAGATCATACCGGCACGCTTCCTGAAGGCCACCACACGCGAGGGCTTCGGCGACAATCTGTTTTACGACTGGCGATACGACAGGGAAGGGAATCCGAATCCCGGCTTCGTCCTCAATCAGGGTCGATATAAGGGTGCGATTCTCGTCGCGGGGAAGAATTTCGGCAGCGGGTCGAGCCGCGAACATGCCGCCTGGGCGATTGCCGGATATGGTTTCCGCGTGGTCGTGAGCAGTTTCTTTGCCGACATCTTCAAGGGCAATGCGCTGAACAACGGCGTCCTGCCGGTCGTCGTTTCGCCCGCGTTTCTGGCCGGCGTCTTTGCCGCCGTCGCAAATGACCCGGCAACAACGCTCACGGTCGACCTCGAAAACCGGCGGATTACCTGCAACGCCGACGGCCGTTCGGAAACGTTCGAAATCAACGCCCGCAAGCGCGACTGCCTCCTGCAGGGGCTGGACAACATTGACTACCTGCTGAGCCGGAAAGATAAAATCGAAGCGTACGAAGCGGGCATGTGTAAAGTTTAAGATTTGAAGATTCATGATGATAGAACTTTTAGATACTACCCTGCGCGACGGCGAGCAGACCAACGGTGTCTCCTTCTCGAGGCAGGAAAAAAAGGCTATCGCCCGCCTGCTGCTCAACGAGCTGAATGTAGACCGCATCGAGACAGGCTCTGCCCGCGTCTCGAAAGGCGAGTTCGATTCGGTGAAGAAGATTGCGCAGTGGGCGTCGCAGGCCGGCTGCCTGCCGCGCGTGGAGGTTTTGGGCTTTATCGACGGCGGCGAGTCGCTGCGGTGGATCAGCTCTGCCGGCTGCCAGGTGGTGAACCTGCTCTGTAAAGGTTCGTACAGGCATCTGACCGAACAGCTCCGCAAGACGCCGGAGCAGCACATCGCCGACATCGTCCGCGAAACGGAAATGGCCGGGCAGATGGGCATCGCCGTCAACGTCTACCTCGAAGACTGGTCGAACGGCATGCAGCAGTCGCCCGAATACGTGTACCGGCTCACGGACGCGCTGGTCAGGCTGCCGCTGAAGCGCATCATGCTGCCCGACACGCTGGGCGTGCTGAATCCGGAAAAGGCGTATGCGTACTGCCGCGACATGACGGCGCGCTATCCGGGCGTGCATTTTGACTTCCACGCGCACAACGACTACGGCCTGGCGGTGGCAAACGCGTATGCCGCCATCCGTGCCGGTATCCGCGGCATACACGCGACGGTCAACGGGCTGGGCGAACGCGCCGGCAATGCTCCGCTGAGCAGTGTCGTGGCCGTGATACACGACCAGTTGAAGATGCGGACGTCCGTCAACGAAGACCGCATCACCCGCGTCAGCAAGACGATCGAAGCCTATTCGGGCGTACACGTCGCGCCCAACAGCCCGATCGTCGGCGAGCACGTGTTCACGCAGTGCGCGGGCGTACATGCCGACGGCGACAGCAAAAACAGCCTCTACTGCAACGACCTGATACCCGAACGCTTCGGGCGCATGCGCGAATATGCCCTCGGCAAGACGTCCGGACGGGCCAATATACGCATGAACCTCGAAATGCTCGGAATCGAACTGACGGAAGACGACATGCGCAAGGTCACCGAGCGCGTCATCGAGCTGGGCGACAAGAAGGAGATCGTCACTCAGGAGGACTTGCCCTATATCGTTTCCGACGTGCTGCAGCAGGATACGCCGGAGAATAATATCAGGATATTGAATTATTCCCTATCTTTGACGCAGGGATTAAGGCCGGTGGCGACGCTGAAGATTGAAATCCACGGCACGGCCTACGAGGAAACGGCAACGGGCGACGGGCAGTATGACGCCTTCGTGCGCGCGCTCCGCAAGATTTACAAGTCTCTGGGGCGTCCTTTTCCGATGCTGACGAACTATGCCGTCTCGATCCCGCCCGGCGGGCGCACGGATGCCTTCGTGCAGACCATCATCAGCTGGCGTCACGAAGGTGCGGAGTTTAAGACGCGCGGACTGGATGCCGACCAGATGGAGGCGGCCATCAAGGCGACCGTGAAGATGCTGAACAGGATAGAACGATAAATTACACGGCGCGGCCGGGGAGAGGCATACGGAACCCCGGCGCCGGAAGAAACCATATTAACTGATGAACATTATGAACAAAAAATTAGCAATCGCGCTGGTAGCGCACGACAGGCGTAAGGCGGACATGGTGGAATGGGCGCTCCACAACGCCGAGTTTCTCTCGCATCATCATCTTATATGTACCGGGACTACGGGAGGACTGATCGCCGGCGCCTTCCACGACAAGGGCATAGAGACCGACATCACCTGCATGCACTCGGGCCCGCTCGGAGGCGATGCCGAGATTGCCGCCATGGTGGTGCGCAAGGAGATCAATCTGGCCATTTTCCTGATCGACGACCTCAATCCACAGCCGCACGAGGCCGACATTCAGATGCTGCTCCGGCAGTGCAGGGTGCACAACATCCCCATCGCCTGCAACCGCTACAGCGCCGACCTGATGCTGACCAGCGCCCTGTGGGACGACGACTCGTACGTCCCCATGGAACCCAAGTATGTATATTTTAAAAGATAGGACACATGAAGCTGAACATAGCCGTCCTGCCGGGCGACGGCATCGGGCCTGAGGTGACGGCGCAGGCGATGAAGGCGGTGAAGGCCGTCTGCCGCCGCTGCGGTCACGAGCTGGCGTGGCGCGAGGCGCCGGTCGGGGCGTGCGCCATCGAGGCGACGGGCAGCCCGTATCCCGAGGCGACGCACGAGCTGTGCATGCAGAGCGACGCCGTGCTCTTCGGCGCCATCGGCGCGCCGGAGTACGACAGCGACCCCTCGGCCACGGTGCGCCCCGAGCAGGGCCTGCTGGCTATGCGCCGGCGGCTGGGGCTGTATGCCAACATACGCCCCGTGACGGCGTTTCCCTCGCTGCTCGATCGCTCGCCGCTTCGCTCCGGACTGATCGCGGGCGTCGACCTGATGTGCATCCGCGAGCTGACGGGCGGGATATACTTCGGACGTCCGCAGGGACGGAGCGAAGACGGGCAGACGGCGTATGACACGTGCGTGTATTCGCGCGACGAGATCGAGCGCATCCTCCGCCTGGCATACGGATACGCCGCGGCGCGCCGCCGCAAGCTGACGGTGGTCGACAAGGCCAACGTCCTGGCCACCTCGCGGCTCTGGCGCCAGGTGGCGCAGGCGATCGAGAGGGAATATCCCGGCGTGGAGACGGAATACATGTTTGTCGACAATGCCGCGATGCGCCTCATACAGTGGCCGGGGAGCTTCGACGTGCTGGTGACGGAAAACATGTTCGGCGACATCCTGACCGACGAGGCGTCCGTCATCACCGGCTCGCTCGGCATGTTGCCCTCGGCCTCCGTCGGGATACACACGTCGGTGTTCGAACCCGTCCACGGCTCCTATCCGCAGGCCGCCGGGCGGAACATCGCCAATCCGCTGGCGGCGATCCTTTCCGCCGCGCTGATGTTCGAATACGCCTTCCGCCTGACGGACGAGGGCGCCCTCGTGCGCCGGGCCGTCGACGCGTCGATGAGCAGCGGCATCGTCACGGGCGATATTGCGCCCGACGGCGGCACGGCACACTCCACCTCCGACGTCGGCGACCGGATTGCGGAATATATCCTTTCGGAAAAAACCGGGTCCTGAACGGGCAAACAGAATTTAAAGATTCCGGAATTCAAAGATTCAAAGATTTTTTTCAGGCCGGACGGAGCCTGTTCCGGGCAGATACGCCGTAACTTTTCAGAACCGGAGCCGATTCCGGGCAGTTCCGCCGGATATGTTTTATACTTTATACTGAACGGTTTTGTGTGATATAAAAAAACAGGTTATTAACACGGAGACACAGAGGACACAAAGAAAAACACTGCGAACGCAGTGTATTCTCCGTGCTCTCCGTGCCTCTGTGTTTATATTTGTCTATTGCATATCTCCATGTTCCCCGAATCTTTGAATCTTTAAGATTCCGGGCAGTTCCGTCAGAACTTTTCAGAACCGGAGTCAATTCCGATCAGTTCCGTCAGAACTTTTCAGAACCGGAGCCGATTCCGATCAGTTCTGTCGTAACTTTTCAGAACCGGAGCCGATTCCGATCAGATACAGCGTATCTTTTCAGAACCGGAGTCGATTCCGACCGGATACGCCGTATCTTTTCAGAACCGGAACCGATTCCGATCAGATACAGCGTATCTTTTCAGAACCGGAACCGATTCCGACCGGATACAGCGTATCCGTTCAGAGCCGGAGCCTGTTCCTGAGTTTTCATCCTCTGTGTAAGAAAAAGAAAAGTTACACGGAGAAACACAGAGGAGATACTCCGAATCTTTGAATTTTTGAATCTTTGAATTTCTTTCCCGTCAGCCGCGCGTATACTTCCAGCGCCTGTGTGTCCAGAACCAGCAGGCCGGTTCGCGGAGGATGCTGCGCTCCATCAGGCGCGTGTATTTTTCGGTGATGGCAAATTCGGGCATCTCGCGCGGGCGGTCGGCGACGGGGATGAAGTCTACGGTGTAGTATCCCCGCCTGACCTGCCTCACGTCGGCAAAGATCACGGGCAGGTCGAGCTTGACGGCGAGCCGCTCGGCGCCGGTAAACATGGCCGAGTCCTGATTGAGAAACGTCGTACGGTAGCGAATACTGGTCCCGGCGGGCGTCTGGTCGGCAACGAAAACGATCATCGACGGCGTTTTCTCCCGTTTGAGGCGAATCACGTCGCGCACGACTTCGTGCTTCTTCATCCCGGCCGACCCGAAGCGCGTCCGCATGTAGACGAGCAGGCGGTCGAACGCTTTGCCGGAAAGCGGCTTGTAGATGTGATAAAGCTGCAGCTCCATCCCGAAGCAACCCGCGAAGCCGGTCAGCCATTCCCAGTTGCCGTAGTGTCCCAGCAGCATGAGCGCGCAGGTCTGCCCGCGGGCGAAGAGCGGCTTTACGGCCTCGGGATTGTTGAGGTGCGCACGGCGGAGCAGTTCGGCGTGCGAAATGCCGGCCAGCTTGACGGTCTCCACGATGTAGTCGGCAAAATGGCGGTAGAACCGCCGCTCCATCCGGCGGCGTTCGCGTTCGGTCTTTTCCGGGAACGCGTACCGCATGTTGTCGCGCACCACCCGGCGCCTGTATCTCACGACCCTGTAGACGAGGAAATAAAGCACGTCCGACAGCACGTAGAGGACGCGCATCGGCAGCAGCGCGTGCGCTTTCACCCAGAGGTAGAGTATTGCGTATATAATATCGTCCGCCATCGCCTACCCCTCCTCCGCAAAAGTACACGCAAGCGCCGTGCCGTCGCCGTTCCATCCGCCCAGCCGCACGCGCGTGAGGCGGTTCACGGCGTCCGCCGCATACGCCGCCTCCACCCTGACGTAATTGGCCGTGAATCCGTACATCCTGTTTCCCCGGCGCGTGTGTTCGAACAGCGCTTCCGCCGCCCGTCCGTACTGCGCGTCGCAGAACCGCTTCCACTTCAGGGCGGAAAGTTCAAGCAGGCGCTTGCTGCGCAGATGCCTGACGTCCGGCGGCACGGCCGGTTCGATCTTGAGCGCCTGCGTGCCCGGGCGTTCCGAATAGTGGAAAACGTGCAACTGCGAGACGGGCAACTGCTCGACAAAGGCATGGCTCGCCTCGAAACACGCCTCCGTCTCGCCCCGCGTGCCGACGATGACGTCCGCGCCGATAAACGCGTCGGGCATCAGCTCCTTTATTTTCTCTACCCTTCGACGAAACAGCGCCGTGTCATACCGCCGGCGCATCAGCCGCAGCGTCTCGTCGCATCCGCTCTGCAGCGGGATGTGGAAGTGCGGCGCGAACCGCCTGCTCTGCGCCACGAAAGCGATTATCTCGTCCGTAATAAGATTCGGCTCGACGGACGAGATGCGGTAGCGCTCGATGCCGTCCACGCCGTCCAGCGCGCGAAGCAGCCCGGCGAACGTTTCGCCCGTACTTTTCCCGAAGTCGCCGATGTTGACCCCCGTCAGCACAATCTCTTTCCCGCCTTCGCGCGCGACCTGCGCGGCCTGCGCGACCATCTCGCCGATGCTGCCGTTGCGGCTGCGGCCGCGGGCGAAGGGGATGGTGCAGTACGTGCAGCAGTAGTCGCACCCGTCCTGTACCTTGAGGAAATGGCGCGTGCGGTCGCCGGCCGAGCAGGAGGGCGCGAAGGCCCGCATATCCCGCGCCGGCGAGGTCACGACGGTCGACGCGTCCGTCCTGTTCAGATACTGCATGATATGCGCCTTCTGCACGTTGCCGAGCACCAGGTCTACGCCGTCGATGCGCGACACGGCCTCCGGGTCGAGCTGGGCGTAGCAGCCGGTGGCGACGATGAATGCTTTTGGATGGAGCCTGTGGATGCGGCGTATCAGTTGGCGGCACTTCCGGTCGGCCAGTTCGGTGACGGAGCAGGTATTGATCACGCAGATGTCGGCCGCCTCGCCGGCGCGCGCCTTGCGGATGCCGTGCTGCGCAAGCTCTTTTCCGATGGTGGATGTTTCTGCAAAATTGAGTTTGCAGCCCAGCGTGTAATATGCGGCAATCTTGTTTTCAAAGATACTCGAATCCGTCATGGCCTGCCGGATTAATCCTTTAGTAAAAAGGCAATGGCCGATTCGATGAGCGTGTCTTTTCCTTTGTCGACGTCCGCAGACTGCAGCGCCACCTTCACGTCCGGCTCAATGCCGTCTTCGGCACACTGCTTGTCGATGTCGAGCAGGGGCGATGCCGAAAACCGCACGCGCCAGCCGTTGGGCAGCTCCGAGTTGAACGGCAGGCCGCCGCCGCCGCCCGTCCGGTCGCCCATGATGGTGACCTGCGGAAAATTGCGCATCTTGTTCACAAAATCGTTCGTCGCACTGTAGCTGTGGCGGTTGGTCAGCACGACCACGGGACGAAGCCATCGCGTGTACTTGGAAGGCGTCAGTTCAATGGGATAGAGCTTTGAGAAATCGTTATGTCCCGGCCCCGTTTTGTGGATGATATATCCCACGACGGTGTCCCTGTCCAGAAAACGGGAGGCGATACGGTCGGAATAGCCCAGCGAACCTCCGCCGTTTTCGCGCACGTCGATAATCAGCCCCTTGCAGTCCTTGAAATGCATGAAAACCTCGTTCAGCCCCGAATCGCTTACGGAACTTGAGAAACTTTCGTAAAACATGTATCCTATCTTGTCGTCGGCAAGCAACTGATATTTTATGCCCCCGGCAATCCTGTAGTTCTGGCCGAGATAAAGCTTGTGGATGTCTTCGTTGAAGTTGCGCGGGTAGTTTTCGTACCACGCCCAGTATCGTGCCACGTCGAACGACGACATCAGATTGGTATGCCCGTCTTTCAGTTCGGCAAGCATGTTGCCCAGCAAATCGAACAGTTCGTATTTGTTCAGCGTATCGGACAGTTGGCTGTCATACTTCCTGTACACTTCGTTCCAGTCCACATTTTTGTATTCGAAAAAGCAGTAATGCTCGTCGATGATTCGCCACAGGGCGTCGAAATTGGCTTTCGGATTCATCGTGTAGACATCTGCCTTTTCGCAACCTGTCGCCAGCAAAAGCAGCACGGTGAGCGTCAGGAAGACAGGAAGCCTGCCGCCCGGAAAGTAAGAAAAAATGTGCTGTAAAAAATTTTTATTCCCCGTTTTCATCTTAATAAAAGGCGCTTTGATATAAATGTTTATTCTTTAACCGTTTTCCGCCGAACGAAATAAATTCTTTCGCAATGCCAATCATTATACTGTGCGACACGTGATGCACCTCTATCTTGTTTATCTCCGTATAATACAGTTTATTGAGATAGCCGATGCGAATTGTGAGGTTTCCTGCCGGGAAATCGAGCGTCGCGTAGTTGCGCATCGCGAATTTATTATGAAACGACGTGAAATGAATGATGCCGTCATAGTTGCCCAGCCCGAAAATCTCGTAGTACGACTGCTCGTAGCCGGGCGCGAACGCGGCGCCTGCAAAAGGGATATCCACCTGATAGCGAAACGTAAGCGGATACTGATTCACGTGAAGCGAATAGATGGCCGCCGCCGAAAGATTCAGGTCGACATCGACGTTCAGTGCAAAAGGGTTGTTGCTGCTCTGCGTGTTATACAGGAAGCCCAGTAATCCGTGCACCGAACTCCCGGCCAGCAGTTTCAACCCCGGTGACGGGTAGAAACGGTAATGATAACCGTATGAATATTCGGCAAATGCCGAAAGCTCGCTGATGGTTTTCGCCGGATTGAACGTCGAAGACAGGTCGGCGTACAGTATCTGCTGCGACGAGAGGCGGCGGTCGAAAAGCGACGTGTTTCGCATCCGCTCGTTCAGCAGTTGCACGCCCCAGCCCGTATATCTGATATTGTCAGACAGATAGTTGTTTTTTATATTATAATGCCCGATGCCGACCAGCGTACCTTCGTTGACGGAAAACGGGATCTCGTCCCGACTGTCCGTTTGTGCGGTGAGGGACTGAAGTATCAGGCAAAAAATACATATCATTAAAAATTTAGTTCTCATAACCTAATCATTAAAAAGATTCATTTGTCCGAACGGTCGTTCCCCGTCGCTTTCGTCGTCGGTTTCTACCGTTTGCGGAGTGGTTTCAGTATCATCGGGCAGCGGCGCTTCGTGAACACGTATGGGTTCCAGCTCATTTACGGTTGCCACTTCGCAGGTCGTGACGCGCTTCCCTTTCGCTCTGAAACTCTTTACGCCGATAAACTCTTCCGCGTCGATAATAAGCGGTTCCCGGAAACTGTCGTTGCCGCCGAACACTACTTCGATGCGGGGATACGCCTCGTCCGTGAGCAAATATAGCAAACTTTTCTGATTCTCTCCCATAAAACTCTGCTTTTTATTTCCTGCTTCCAGAGTAAAGCGCTTAAGGTAAGGATATTTCTGGTCGGCATCAAAAAGCAGCGCCGCCCATATTTTGCGAATATCGAACTTTTCGATTATCAGTATGTTGTCTTCGTAGTGATTGCTGAGGTCGAAGCCGGTTGTGTAGAACTCGCCGTTTCGCAGAATGACCAGAATCAGGTCGTCGCTCTGAAACTCGCCGAGTTCCTCGCCGCGTCCGTCGTAGTTGAGGCGCAGCACGTCGTGGTCGAACCACACCATGCGCCCGCCAAGCGTGGACGTGCCTTTCTGCTTGAGCGATATTTTGTGTATCTCCGCCTTTGTCAGAATATTGCCTATCGACGAGCGTCCTTTTATGATTATCTCGCTGAAGTCTTTTTCGAAGACGAGCGTTTTCTGGCGGAGCTTCGGCTTCAGTATCACTTTGACGGTTTCGGCCTCGCCGTTCGGGTTGGCGCTGAAATACATGATGCGCGAGTTGGGCGCACCCTTCGCAACGGTGTATTCCTTGTCGCGTGTCACTCCGGTGACGGCAAAGCGTTTTATGAAATTGCATCCTGCCTTGCCGTCGCGGTATACGATGTTGTAGATGGTGCGGTTGTCGTTTCGTTTGAAGACGTTTACATAGATCACGTGCTTTCCGACAAATACTTTTTCGCTCACGCGGATGACTTTGTACGTCCCGTCGCGATAAAAGAGTATAATGTCGTCTATATTAGAACAGTTGCATACGAATTCGTCCTTTTTCAGGCTTGTTCCGATGAATCCTTCTTCTCTGTTGATGTACAGTTTTTCGTTCGCTTCGATGACTTTGCTGGCTTCGATTGTGTCGAAACTGCGGATTTCGGTGCGGCGCGGACAGGCGGCGCCGTATTTTTCTTTCAGCATCAGGAACCAGTCGATGGTGTATTCGACGATGTGCTCGAGGTGGTGCTTTATCTCTTCGATGTCTTTTTTTATCCGGGCGATGAGTTCGTCGCTCTTGTCGGCGTTGAATTTGAGGATTCGCGCCATCTTGATTTCCATCAGTTTGAGGATGTCGTCGCCGGTTATTTCGCGAATCAGTTTCGGTTCGAAAGGTTTCAGGCGCGACATGACGTGGGCTACGGCTCTGTCCATGTTTCGCGCGGCTTCAAATTCCGGGTCCTTGTAGATGCGCTCTTCGATGAAGATGCGTTCCAGCGAAGCGAAAAACAGTGCTTCTTCCTGTTCTGCATTACTGATTTCCAGTTCTGTGCGCAGCAGGTGGAGCGTCTGATCGGTCGAATGGCGAAGTATCTGGCCAGCGCTCAGGAAGTATGGTTTATTGTCTTCGATGATGCAGCAGTTGGGCGAGATGCTGATTTCGCAGTCCGAGAAGGCGTACAGGGCGTCGATCGTCTTGTCCGACGAGACGCCCGGCGCCAGATGGACGAGGATTTCTACGTTCAGGGCCGTATTGTCGTCTATTTTGCGGATTTTTATTTTGCCCTTGTCGTTGGCCTTGAGGATGGAGTCGATGAGCGAGGTCGTGGTGCGTCCGAACGGTATTTCGTTTATGACAAGCGTCTTGCTGTCCAGCTTGTTTATTTTGGCGCGTACTTTGACGGCGCCGCCGCGTTCGCCGTCGTTGTATCGCGAGACGTCGATGTATCCGCCGGTCTGAAAGTCGGGATAGAGTGTGAACTGTTCGCCTTTCAGATAGGCTATGGATGCGTCGATCAGCTCGTTGAAGTTGTGTGGAAGGATTTTGGACGACAGTCCGACGGCGATGCCTTCGACGCCCTGGGCGAGGAGAAGCGGGAATTTGACCGGGAGGCATACCGGCTCGCGGTTACGGCCGTCGTACGACAGTTTCCAGGTGGTCGTTTTGGGGTTGAAAAGCGTTTCGAGTGCGAATTTCGACAGGCGCGCTTCGATGTAGCGCGGTGCGGCGGCGCCGTCGCCCGTCAGGATATTGCCCCAGTTGCCCTGGCAGTCGACGAGGAGGTCTTTCTGTCCGAGCTGCACCAGCGCGTCGCCGATGGACGCGTCGCCGTGCGGATGAAACTGCATCGTGTGGCCGATGATGTTTGCGACCTTGTTGTATCGTCCGTCGTCCAGCCGCTTCATTGAGTGGAGGATGCGCCGCTGCACGGGCTTCAGCCCGTCGTTGATGTGGGGCACGGCGCGTTCGAGGATCACGTATGAGGCGTAATCCAGAAACCAGCTCTGATACATGCCGGGGAGATGGTGAATCGCGTCGGCGCCGGTGACGGGCACTTTATAACCTGAGCGTGAGGATACTTCAGGCTCGCGCTCTTCTGCTTCTTCCGGTGCGGACGGGGCGGCGTTTTCCGACGGAAATATTTCGTACTGTTCGTTTGTTTCTTCCGGTGTCATCACATTTTTTATTAAGAGCGCTGTTTCTGCGCGCCGGCAAAGGTACAAAAAAATGGGAAGAAACAGTCGGAAGGGGTGTGGGGCGTTTCAAGCCGCCGGATTTGGGGAATAAAGTTTTATGCCGGCGCATGGATTCTATGCATACGGGAAGGGGCTGCAGGCGCCGGCGGGAAAGGCGCCGGAGGGCAGGCCGTGTACGGTTTGCTTTCCGTATGCTGAAGCCCGCTTGCCGGGGAATTGCGGCGAGCTGACGAACGGGATGAAATCCGTTCCGTGCGGGATGAAAAAAATCCTGCACGGAATGAAAAGCGTTCCGCACGGGATGAAAAAAAATCTGCACGGAATGAAAAGTGTTCCGCACGGGATGAAAAAAATCCTGCACGGGATGAAAAGCGTTCCGTACGGGATGGAAAAAATCCCGCACGGGATGAAAAGCGTTCCGCACGGAATGAAAAAAATCCCGTGCGTCAGATCGGCGCTTTTGGGCATGACGGGGGAAAAGGCTCGCGTATTAAGCGTTTGATTTAAAGATAAATGCTTATTTTGGCAGAAATTCCCGGTGCGACGTTTTGCGATGCGCCACCCTCAGAAGGGGTATCCGACGGCGATGTGAAATCCGAGGCCTTCGTGTCGTGTTTTGTTGAAATAGCCGCTTTTCCCCGTGTTGTAAGGCACGTGGAGTGCGACGCCGACGTCGAGGCGAATGACCAGCACGTCGAGGTTGTAGCGCAGGCCTCCGCCCGTGCCCAGCGCAATGTCGTTCAGCAGGTGTCGCAATTCAAATTTTCCGCCGGGGCGATTGTTGCCCGTGTCGTCGTGGAGCAGCCATACGTTGCCGGCATCCAGAAACAGCGCTCCCTCGAGGTCGCCGGAGAGGCTGAAACGGTATTCGATGTTGCCTTCGAGCCTGAGGTCGCCGACGTGGTCGAGGTTGGCAAAGCCACTGTCTTCGCCCTTGAAGCGCCCCGGGCCAATCGTGCGGATGGTGAAGGCGCGTACGCTGTTGGCGCCTCCTACGTAAAACTGCTCGCTGTAGGGCGCAAAGCCGGAATTGCCGTAGCTGTAGATGATGCCCCCGGCCAGCCGGCCGGCCAGCCGGTTGCTGCGATTCATGGCGTGGTTGTAGCGCAGCTCGGTCGTCAGTTTCAGGAACTGCGAGAAGGGATTGCCCAGCAGTTCTTTATGTTCGTTGAACCCGGTCCCGGCAAGGGCGTAGAGGCCCGAAAGGAGATTCCCGGACTCGGTCACGGACAGTTGCCACCACGTCGTATGCCGGCCGCGGCGGACGGGGAGATTGTCCAGCGTGTAAGTGTAGCTGATGGAGGGGATGAACTGGTTCCTGAGGCTCTGAAACAGGGCGCTGTTGCCGGCGGCAATTTCGTCGAAACGGGCGGTCGTCTTCTCCAGTTGTGTAAAGGTCAGGCTGAAGGGCGTAAACGAATGTGTCCGGATGGGGTCGGGGACGAAATCGTAGGTGGCATTGCCGCCGAGCGACAGGATACGGAAGAAATCGGCACGGTTCAGGCGATTGGTGTACAGCCGCAGCGTGGTGAAGGCCGGAAAGTCGTACTCGCGCCTGAAGAAGCGGGGAAGCAGTACGCGCGGAAAGGTCAGCGTGCCGGTGACGCCGTATTCGTAGTTGTCGCGCAGCGAACCCGACTCGTTCTTCATCCGGTCGAGGAACCATTCGTGGCTGCCGTTCAGGCTGACGTTCAGCACTTCGCCTCGCCTGAACAGGTTGTTTTTCGTCAGCGAAAAGACGGCGCCCGGCCCGACGCGCCGGTTGCTGTTGGCGGTGAGGTTGACCTCCAGCTCGCCGTTCAGGGGCAGGTCCCAGGCTGCATTCATGTTCACATTCAGCGTGTCGCATCGCCAGGAGTCGCTGCCCGGCGTGTACTGCATTTCCGTGTATCTGAAAATGCCGAGGCGATTCAGCTCCGACTGCGTCCGTGCCTGCCGCGCCTGCGAATAAAGGTCGCCGGATTTGAATTTGAAACGGTTATACAGTTCCTTCGGATTGATTCGAAGCCGCCCTTCGTAGTAAATTTTCATGTCTTCGTATTGCATCGAGTCGGTGGGCGCCTCGTTGCCGTAGCCGAACAGGTGCACCGAGGTCGTCCCTATCTTCCACGGTCTCAGCGTCGCAGGCGAAAGGTCGCTCTTCAACTGCACGCGCAGGCTTACGCGTTGCGGCGCGAGGGTGCTGTCGGCTTCGCAGATGATGTATTCGGGGCGGAAGTAGTAGTATCCATTATTGCGCATCAGCGAGGCAATGCGCCGCCTTTCGGCTTCCAGCATGTTGACTTCGAAGCGGTCGCCCTTTCGCAGCAGGCGGTCCGACTCGGAAAGCTTGAGGAGCGTATCGGCGCGGTGCTGCATTCGGCGGTATTCGATGGAATCGTATGTATATGGCTCGTTCATCGTCAGTTCGTAGCGTATTTTCGCTTTTGCCGAATCGCCCGCGTGTGGAATCACCTGACAGGAGGCCGTGCCGTTGAAGTAGCCGTATTCGTGCAGCAACTGCTGCGCAATCTTCGCCCTTATTTCCGGATTCACGGTCGAGACGAGCACCGGCCGGGCCGCAAACGTTTTGAACATCCAGCGATTGAGTCCGCCTTTTTTGTCGACGAGGGCGTTGTACATCCACAGCCCGAGCGGGAACGGGATGCGCAGGGACGAACTGCCGAAAAAGGCATTGTTTGGCGGGCAGGCGAGTGCGGCCTCGATTTCGGTCATCACCTCGTCGTCGCCGTATGCCCTGGCGTCGGTCACTTCAATGCGCTGAATGCCGGTATAAAGCTGTTCGTAGGCAGGCAGTTTTTTCGTCGTGGAGCAGGAGGCGAAAAACAGGATGGAGAGGAATAATGAACTTTTCACCAGAATCCCGAATCCTGAATTTACCCGCCTGTAGACATGCCGCAAGGCACCGGCGCAGGCCGGAGCGACTGCCGGATTATATGATTTACTTGCCGTTCTCATGCACTTCATTTTCAGTAACTGTCTCTATTTTTTTCCTGCGGAAGACGAACAGGTCTCCCAGCCGCCTCATCTTCCTGCGAAAGACGACGCCGAGGCCGTATTTCGAGATTTCGCCTTCCAGCAAACTGTCGTACTGCCGGTTGTAGAAAAGTTTGGCATAACGGCTTCCCTCCGTGTCCAGACGGTACTCGATGGACGCGTCGTTGATAAACATGCTGCTATTATCGTCGAGCGCATCGCCGGTCGAAACCTGCCCGCCCAGAATGATGTTGAAGCGGTCGTTGTAGAACCGTTTCGAGAAGCGGAACGAATAGTCCGTGCGCTGGCCGAAACCCGACGCGTCGTCAAACCGCTCCATCCCGAAGTTGAAATCGACGTCTTTCAGCAGGCTCCCCGTGATGTGGTTGATTTCGCTCTGCAGGAAGGTGTTCAGCGCCGAGTTCATGTCCAGCTTTGTGCGGTCTGCTCCGTCGCCCGCCAGATACATGCCCGTCAGCAGCAGACTTACGGCCTGCTTGCTGCGCTCTTCCGTCCCCATTGCGACGAGCTGGTTTTGCACGGCGACGTCGTCGAGCGCATCCAGCGTAAACTGCAGACTGAGGTCTTCTATCCTCTGCCGCAGCGCGATGCCGGCCTCGAAGTTGACGATATGCGACCTCTGTCCGTCGGTGCTGACCGACGAGCGGATACGTTCGGTCGCTTTCAGGCTGAGGTACGGGTCGAAGAGGTCTCCGGTCCATTCCACATAGCTGTTTTCTTTTATATTCAGCGTTTTATTGGATATGATCGGCATGTTGTACTTGATCAGTCCGCCCGAGAAGGTATAGCGGCCGTTCAGCAGCATTTCACCGTGGGGCGTGTATTGCAGCGACAGGTCGCCACCGCCTTTCATTTCGACCCGGTCGTTTCCTGTCTCGTCGAGATCGACCTTCAGCTTCACCGCGGGGTCGATGCGGACGGTGAGCAGCATGTCCAGCCCGCTTACCGAGGCAAATTCGCGCGGCATGCGGTTCTCGAGCAGCCAGGTACTGCGCGGGATGGTGTCGCGGAAATAGGAGAAGGTGACCAGGTCGGCCATGCGGTCGGATGTCGCAAGGGGCGACTCTTTCATGATATAGCTCATGTTCGTACTGCCCAGCATGTGGAGGTCTCCTCTCATTTTGAGCGTGTTCAAAGGGCCTTTTACCGTCGAGTTGAGGTCGACGGACAGCCGGCCGTAGACGATGCTTTCGCTGTTTTTCGGCACATTCAGCAGTTGCATGTCACGCGCCGTCAGCGTCAGGTCGGCTTCGCTTTTCCCTGGATTGCTTATGTCGACCGAGCCGTCGATTATGAACGGATTATTGCCCGACGTAAACAGGTTATATTTGTTAAACAGAATCTTACTGTCTTCGATATTTACCTTTTGCCCGTCGAAGCGGACTTGCGTGCCTGCCGCCGTGATGTAGGCTGCGGCCGTGTCCAGTTGCATGAAGCCGTTGATGACCGGTGCCTCGTCGGTACCCGATATTTGCGCGTTCCCGTGCAGCGCGCCGTTCAGCCGCATGGTGTTGCTTCCCAGAACCGGATTCAGCATTGACAGGGGAAAACCGTTTATGTCCCACACGCCGTCTATGCGGCCACCGGCCTGTCGCGAAGGCTGATAGAGCAGCGAAAACCGGGACAGCTCGTCGCGGTCATGAAAAAAGTGCATGTCGACCCGGTGCTTTCCTCCCTCCACAGGCAGATAAACGCCGTTCAGCAGCAGTTCGCCAATCCTGCTGTCCTGATAGATCAGGTTGTCGACGCCGGCGTCCGCCACGAGCATGTAGGTGTCGCTCATCGGCACGTATCGCATCGAAAAGTTTGCAATGCCCTGCATGAGCGGCAGATTTCCGGTGCTTTCGGATATCTGCTTCAGGTTTATCTGGTTGACTTCGAGCGACAGTTCCTGCATGGCGCCGTTTTCTTCCTGCGAATGCAGCCACACCGACGCGTCGTTTTCACCCTCCAGCCGCAGGTTTGCCGAAATGTCGGACAGAGTCTTTATATGTATGTAATTATCCGCATTTACCCGAAAAGGCAGATAGGCGATGACGGGACGTTCGGGAAACAGTTGCAGTTTCACGCCCGACGACATTTTCCGGGCGCTGATGCCTGCGTGCAGTCCGGTTTCGTTTAGCCTGTTGCGATACGTGACTTCCGCATCTGCCATATTGTCCTGCAGTTTGCCGGTGAGGCTGGCCCGATACGGTTCCTGGTTGCGAAATTTGTTCTTGACCACTTCACCCGTGTATTGCAGCGCGGTGGAATCCTGACGGATTTGCAGGCGCACGGTGTCGATTTTCGTCGTGTCGCGAATGATGTTGTAGAGCGAGGCGTCCATTTGCAGCCCGTTTTCGGGCGACAGCGAGGCGTCGAGGGCGAAGCGGTCGAAAAATATACTGTTCTCCTGCAAATAATTATAGACGGGATTGTCGCGCTGCGCTTCCACGTTCAGCGTCATTGCGGGAAACAGGGGGCGTAGCCGCGACAGGTCGAGCGTCGTGTCCGTCTCGAACTGGTGTACGGCGTCGGCCGACAGCACGCTGAAGTCTTCCGCAAGCGTGCCCAGATCGGTATTGCCCTGAAGCATGACGCTCAAATCGCCCACGTGGAAGGAGACGAGCGAGCGGTCTTCACGGCTGTCGACGTGCAGCGTCAGCGTCTTGGGATTCATCCGTCGCCGTCGCATGAGCATCTCCCAGTTACCAAGCGTGATGTCGAACCGGTGCCGCTTTGCCAGGTCTGTTTCAAATTCCGAAAAAATCTGAAACGAGTGGCTAAACGGCTGTTCGGCCAGTTGCAGACCATACAGATCCAGCGAGTCGACATTTACAATCAAAATGCCCGAAATGTCCTTTTCGCGGAGCGAACCGTCCAGCGAAACGTCGGCCTGCGCATACGGATGGGCGCTGCGCAGGGCTGCCTGCATGTGGTTGTCTTTCAGCGAGCCGTCGAACGACAGGCCTGTCAGCACGGCGTCTTTGTAGCGAATTTCGGGTAGCTCGCCGTCGAACTGTGTCCACGTCGAGGCGGCAAACGGATTCGTCCCCATCCCTTCGGCATGCAGAGATGCCGCCAGCCACGTCACTGAGTCGTATGGCAGGAAATGAACCGGTTCGAGGCTGTCGATTTTCATCGCGACGGAATAGGTCTGGTGGGCGGCGTGGTAGCGACCGTCCAGACGGACTTTGCCCTGCTGTTCGGCCAGCGACATTTCGAGCCGGTATTCTCCGCGATTCAGCGCCGTTTTCATTTCGAGCTGCATGTTGTCGGGCAGGCGGAATTTCCCGTCGTACACGTTCTGCGTAAGGGCGCGGAAGACGTTCGCGTCGTAAGTGGATACCGTCAGATGCATGTTTCCCGAACGCGCCGCCGGGTCTGACATTTTTTCGATGACGCCCGCCGCTTCTACTTTGAATACGCCCGGCAGCTCGCTGTATAGTTTGCTGATGTTTAACCGTTCCATATTCCCCTCCAGCGTGGTCCGGCACAGGATCAGCGTGTCGGGCCAGCGCTGTCCGGGCGCGTCGAAAGCGTTGCCTGCAAGAATCGAGATGTCGCGCCTGTCCAGCGACGCCGTGAGCAGTGCGCGGAGGTTGTCCTGCGGATTCGCCGACAGGGCTTGCCAGGGCAGGGAGAGCTGCGCCGACAGCGTCGAGCCGCGCGTCCGCAGCGACCAGCGGGGGACGGAGAGTGTCGTCGAATCGCTCTGCAGACTGCCGTCCATCGACATGATTTCCAGCCCGGACTGCTCGCGGACTGAAAAGTGGCGAATGTTGACATGCATCGTCCTGCCAAAATACAGGAGCGAGTCGGCCCCGACGTTCAGATCCGAAAGCGCAACGTGCGAGGGGTCGAATCCCTTTCCTGCCGGCGTGCCGTCGCGGTCGAAACCGGCGCTCGCCCCCGACACGAGGCACTGGAGAACGGCATATCGCTGCGCTCCCAGGTCCAGATTTCCGTCCGCAATCATGACGTCTTCGAAAAACGAATCCGCGCGGATACTGTCGGACGGCATCCGGCAGTGGAACGCGATGTGCCGCAGATGAATCCTGTCGAGGAAAAACTGCCAGTTTACGGGCACTTCGGGTTCGTCGTCAGGCGGCAGCGTCGAATCAATGCGAAGTGTCACGTCCGCACCTTCGAGAAGCAGGCTGTCCAGATGCAGTGTTTCGTCGGGGAGGCGGATGTGGTTTACGTTCAGTATAAGACGGTCCAAGTCGCCACGTATCGCCATGCCCTCGATCAGCGTCCCGGTGTCGAAACGCGCGTTTTCGAGGCGAATGTCGTCCGCGGGGACAATTTCGTACTTCAGCAGGGGGAGCGGCTGTATGGCGGCCTCCAGCCGGGTGAAAAGCAGCAGCGTGTCATGCGCCGCATCCGTCACGAGAACGTTCTGCACGTGCAGATTGAGCGGAAACGACAGGCGCAGTCTGTCAATGTGGATATCCAGGCCGGTGGCGGCGGAAAGGCGGCGCGATGCTTCCTTTACGGCAAAATCCTGTACGGCCGGGACGTACAGGGTTGCGATCGCCAGCAGTACGGCGCCGACCACTATTATGCCCGCCAGCAGCAGCCGCTTTATCCCTTTTTTCCATTTTCCCTTCATGCTTCGCTCTTTTTGCATGTTATGAAAATTTATTTACAACTTGCTAAAAAACAAATTTTTGACCAATATGAATCTCCACAAAGATACGATATATTTCCGAACATAAAAATTGAG
>JAIRZY010000041.1 GCA_031266995.1 Tannerella sp. | reverse complement strand
AAGTTCATGCCGTAGAGGTTCAGGTATTCGCGCGGATTGTTCATCACGAAGATGTTGCCTTCCGGGCGGTATTCCCTGACGATCTGTTCGGCGAACGGGCGGGAGGAGGAATCGTTTTTTACGCTTTTCATGACAATACCGTCGATGAACAGGTTGATGGAGAAGGTCATGAATATCACGGCATACAGGATCTTGATGTTTATGCGCTTCATCATGTGCCGGACGACCGTTACGATTGATGCCGCAAGCAGGAGCATGACGGTCAGGCCTGCGAGGTTGCCGGGCGCGAGCGTGGCGGCGATGCTGCCGGCGGCGTTGAGCGTGGCCTCCCGTGTCGTGAACCGTGCCGCCACGGCGGTCGGATCCACGGCCTGCGTCATGACCAGCAGACCTGCGACGAACGCGGCGGAGGCGACAACCGTCAGTGCACAGGTGAAGATGCGGGTTACTTTCGCGCGGTTTTTCGTCACATGGACGAAGTATTGCGCCAGCAGCACAGCCAGGAACGGATAGGCGGGCATCAGGTAAACGCTCCTTTTGCTGGACGGGATGGTGTAGAAGAAGATGATGCAGACGGCGGCTACGAGGCTGAACCGTTTCATCTCTTCCATGGACTGGAAACGCTTCCAGGCGTCTTTCAGCACGTGCACGGCCGGCACGCGCGGCCGTCGCCATCCGGCGCCGAAGAGCGAAAGGACGAGCAGCAGCGTCCAGGGGACGAAGCCCGCCAGCAGGGTGACGGCGTTGTAGAAGACGCCTTCCTCGTGCCCCAGGTCGTAGCTGATGCTGCTTTCGCTCAGGTGGAAGAAGCGTCCGAAGTTCTCGGCCAGCACCACGTCCATGAACCCGTCGCCTCCCTGCCGCCAGGCCGCGGCGTACCACAGCAGGGGGATAAAGGCGGACGACAGGCCCGTGTAGAGAAGCGCTTTGAGTATCTTGCGGAAGCGGTACCGGCGCAGCAGGAGCAGATGGACAAAGAAGACGAACAGGGGCAGGACGATCCCGACGGGGCCTTTCGTGAGCACGGCGCAGCTCAGCAGCAGGGGTATGGCGATGGGCAGGCCTTTCAGCTCAAGCCGGTTCTCCCAGCGGTAGAGCTGCATCAGTCCGAGTACGGTGAACGTCGTCAGGAGCATGTCCACGCGGGCGGTCATCCCGGCGCGGTGGATTTCGAAGGCGGTCGCCAGCAGCAGCGTCGCGACGAAAGCCTCCTCGAAGCGGATCCGCTTGCCGAAGAAGGCGAGCACGAAGCCGGCCAGTACGATTTGCGCCAGTGCGGAAGGCAGGCGCGACGTGAACTCGGTGACGCGCCCCTGCGGCAGCGAGCAGGCGGCCATGAGCCAGTGTGCCATTGGCGGCTTGTAGGCAAATTCGCCGGCATAGACTTCGGGCAGGATCCCGTTGCCGGACTTGAGCATTGATACGGCGACGGACGCCTCGCGGGGTTCGCCCTTCGTGTAGAAGTCACTGCCGAGCCACGGCAGGAGAGCCACGGCGCAGATGACGATCACGGTCGTGACGGGCTTTTGAAGATACAGGTACTGGAGTGCGGATGTTCTCATAGGTTATCTTGGCGCTTTGCGGTATAAATAGATGGCGATAAACGTGTAAAGAAGGTTCGGCACCCAGGATGCGATGAACGGGCTGACCAGTCCGCTCACGGCAAAGGACGAGGTGACCGTCATGAAGAGGATGTAGGAGAAGCTCAGTCCCAGTCCGATGCCGATGTTCAGTCCCATGCCTCCTTTTCGCTTGCTCGACGACAGCGATACGCCGATGAGCGTGAGTATGAAAAACGAGAAGGCATTGGCGAAGCGCTTGTGGTATTCGATCTCGAAGGTCTGTATATTGCCGATGCCCCGTTTCTTCTGGCGTTCGATGTACCGGGCCAGTTCGGGGCTGGTCATCGTTTCGCAGTCGTTTTCGGAGATCAGGAAGTCGGAGGGCGTGAAATTCAGTACCGTATCGCGTCGCGAGGCGGTTGTTATGTGTTCGTACATGCCGTCGAAATCGCGCACGATATAGTCGATGATGGTCCAGTTGTAGAGCGAGTCGTATTTGATGGAATTGGCCGTGAGGCGTGAGACGAGGGTTTTCCCTTCGAAGCGTTCGAGCGAAAAGCTGTAACCCATCCGCGAGGAGTTGATGTAGCGGTCGAAGTAGGCGAATACGCCGGGTTCGACTTCGAGTTGCACGTTGCCGGCGTATTCCGGCTTTTTGTTTTTCTTGATGTAGCTGTATTCAAAATCGAGGCGCTTTGCGTTTGCGGGCGGGATGATGTAGGCGCTCAGGGCGAACATGGCCAGTGAGATGATGCCGGCAGAGATGCCGTAGGGCAGCATCAGGCGGTCGAAGCTCATGCCGGTGGAGAGCATGGCGATAATCTCCGACCGGTCTGCCAGCCTGGAAGTGAAGAAGATGACGGCAATAAAGGTGAAGAGCGCGGCAAACATGCTCAGGAAGTAGGGGATGAAATTGACGTAATAGTCGGTGACGATTTCCTTCAGCGTGACTTCGGGCGCCATGAACTTGTCGATCTTCTCGTTCACGTCGAAGACGACGACGATCACGATGATGCCGGTCATGGCGAAGACAAACGTTCCGAGGAATTGCCGGATGATGTACCGGTCGATGCGTTTCAGTCCGAAGCGGTTTCGTTTCATAGGCGTTCGTTCAGTTTCGGGAGGATGCGTTTCTTCCACGGTGAGAAATCGCCGGCTGCGATGTGCGAGCGCATATCCTGCATGAACCGCCGGTAGAAGGCGAGATTATGGAGGGATGCGATCTGGAGCGCGAGTATCTCGCTGGCTTTGAAGAGGTGGTGCAGGTAGGCCTTGCTGTAGGCCGTATCGACGAACGAGGCGGCGTTTTCGTCCAGCGGCGAGAAGTCGTCGGCCCATTTGCGGTTGCGCATGTTCATTGTCCCGTCGATAGTGAAGAGCTGTCCGTTGCGTCCGTTGCGGGTGGGCATGATGCAGTCGAACATATCGACACCGCGTTCGACGGCTTCGAGGAGGTTGGCGGGTGTTCCGACGCCCATGAGGTATCGCGGCCTGTCGCGGGGCAGTATGCGGTTCACGATTTCTATCATTTCATACATTTTCCCGACCGGTTCGCCGACGGCCAGTCCGCCGATTGCATATCCGTCGGCGCCGGTGCGGGCGGCGTTTTCGGCAGCCTGCCGGCGGAGTTCGGGATAGACGCATCCCTGGACGATAGGGAAGAGGCTTTGACGGTATCCGTACCGTGGCGCCGTGTCGTCGAAGCGTCCGACGCATCGTGCGAGCCACGATTCGGTGAGTGTGAGCGACTTTTTCGCATAGTCGTAATCCGCGTCGCCCGGGCAACATTCGTCGAATGCCATGATGATGTCTGCGCCTATTGTGCGCTGTATGTCCATCACTTTTTCGGGCGAGAAGAAATGCCGGCTTCCGTCTATGTGCGAGCGAAATTCGGCGCCTTCGCTGCTTAGCCGCCTGTTTGCGGCAAGCGAGAAGACCTGGAATCCACCGCTGTCGGTCAGTATCGGCCTGTCCCAGCCGCTGAAGCGGTGCAGTCCGCCGGCTTTTTCGAGCACGTCCTGTCCGGGGCGCAGATACAGGTGATAGGTATTGCCGAGGATAATCTGCGCATCGACGTCGTCCCGCAGTTCCGTTATGTGCACGGCTTTTACCGTAGCCTGCGTTCCCACCGGCATGAAAACGGGCGTCTCAATGCATCCGTGATCTGTCGTAATCACTCCCGCGCGTGCATCCGACGCCTTATCCGTATGTTCTATCTTAAAGTCCATTTCCGTAAATGAACGGCAAAGATAAGGAAAATCAAAAGTAAAGACAAAATAAAACCTGTTATTTTCGAGGCCGGCGCGCAAAATCGGCGTGTGATTCAAATTGTCGCATCGGAGAGTACTCCCGCTCGGCGTAGCGAAAACGCTACGCCGTGTTAAAAGCAAGGCTCCAGCATTGCAGCGCAGTAGATTTTGCAAGGCTGCTGTAGAGACGGGGCGCGCCCCGTCTCTACTACTGCGACGAAGGCTGGAGCCCAATGTCATCAAGTTAGTGATACGACATACATAATCTGCAAGTATTCAATGTCTTTGCATCCCGTCAGGGATGCCTCGCTCGGTAGAAAACATGCCACAACACATCTTTGCATCCCTCTCTGGGGATGCATCCCTGACGGGATGCACGATAATTACACGCGGGTGGCTACCGGGCGATGCATTATTCTACCGAGATCGAGTAGACTGCCCTGCCGGATGCCCGGCAGGGTGAGCCTCTCACACCACTGTACGTACGGGTCTCGTTTACAGCGGTTCGTTAAGATGGGGGGCAATCGATTTGTAAAGTGGAAGCATGGCTTCATAACCGCGTTGTTTCAGACGCGCGTTGGTGATGGTGGTTTTCAGTATGGGGCTACGGGAGACCGCCCACCCTCCAGCACGAGGGTGGCTCCACTTCTTTGCCATCCCGGCCTTTACCCCAAGACGGATCAGGTTCTTTCGGCGTCGTTCCGGTTTCTTCCAGTTATGCCAGATGCAG
>JAIRZY010000280.1 GCA_031266995.1 Tannerella sp. | reverse complement strand
TTCTTTTCATGACGGCGACAAATGTCGGGCATATCACCGTCGCGGCCTTGCAATTTCGGATATATGATTTGCACTATTGGATATATTTCGGGATTCGGGAATCCGGTTTCAAAATGCCCTATACCGGTTCCGTCCCGCACGGTTCGGCAGACTCTTCCCTCGTGCGGAAACCTTGCCGGAAATTCCGAGGGACTTTCCGCACGTGCGGAAACCTTGTCGGAAATTCCGGGGGACTTTCCGCGCGTGCGGAAACCTTGCCGGAAATTCCGGGAGACTTTCCGCACGCGCGGAAACCTTGTCGGAAATTCCGGAAGACTTTCCGCACGTACGAAAACCTTCCCGCAAGTTGCGGAAGACTTGCCAGTGGACATTTCAGGCTCATATTTTTGTGCGGGACGTTCTTCGAACATGTTTTCATGAAAAAAAGAGGCTGGAAATCCGTTGCACATGCCGGGGAAATAATGTATTTTTGCCGCACCGGTCTGGCACATGCCGATGCATCGCATGACACATGCGTCGCACGGGGTGCAGACATTGAGCCGCGGAGAGGCCGCGACAGTAGCCGGGCAGCCTCAAGCGGGCAGACAGGAAATAAATTATTAAACGAGAATATGAATATAAAGTATTGTACCGGATTGATTTTACTGACGGTTTCCTTTTGCGCATACGGTCAGAACCGCGCCTCCGTGCCGGCCGTAAGGAAGCATCGTACGGAAGCGGCGTACCGCATCGACGTGTCGACCGCGTATCGGGAGAAGGCGGGAGCGACGCTGAGTCAGATTTGCGACGATATAGAGTTTCTCCCCCTGGAGACAACCGACGAATGCCTTCTGGACCGTGATCTGGCCATTACGGTAACCGGGACGGATATTTTCATATATGATTATAACAAAGGATACCGGTTCGACCGGAACGGCAAGTTCCTCAACTCCATCGGCACGCGGGGACAAGGCCCCGCGGAACTGATAAAACCGATGAGAATGACGGTCGATACGCTGAACCGGCAGGTTTATTTCCTGGACGACGGCAAGATCGTAAAATACGACTGCGACGGCAATTACCTTGAGACAGTAAAGACCGAATCGGGCCGCTTCATGTTTGACCTGATCACTCCGGGCCTGTTTCTGATGGATTATCCCTATTATATGTTTGCCAAACCGAAGGAGCGGTTCAGCATGTATTTCTATTCCGAGAAGGAGAAGAAGCCGCTGTCCCGCTTTTCGTGCGATTACGACAGGAAAATCCCCGCAATGGCAATATGTTTTCCCATTTCATATAAATATAATGACAATCTTTACCTCAAGGACTACTGGAGCGACACCGTCTACGTGGCCGACGGCATCTACGACGCTTACGTCTACGCCGTCATTCAAAAAGGGAATCTCGTCCCCCGCGACGTGCCCGACAGGAGCCTGGTACAGGGCGGGAAGCCGTTGCCCGAAGACCGGCTCATACTGGACGTGAGCACAGTCAATGAATTTTCAAGGTACATCCTCCTATACACCAACAAAGGCGTTTTCATCTTCGATAAAAAAGAAAACCGGACATGGCTGGACGAATACAGGGACTTCAATCTGGATTTCGAAAACGACCTGTACGGAGGCAGCCTGCCCCGCCATCCCGAAAAGATGGACGACGACCGGGCCATTACGTATGCCTTTCCCGGCCAGATGGTCATAAAAAACAGTCATAAAATCACGGACGGACGCTACGACCGGTATGCGGAAATGGTCGGCCGGCTGGATCCGGAAGACAATCCGGTGCTGATGATTCTGAAACTGAAGAAATGAAGCGCACCGGTCAAACCGGAGGAATCGCTGACGCTGCGATTTTTGAATCATTGAATCGTGAACCCCGATTTCCGAAAGCTTTTTCCTATCTTTGCCCCGTTTAAAACCAAACGAAGACGAAAATGAAAGACAGAGCGGCAAACCGCGCATGGTTTGCAGGGATTTTATGGCTGTTTGCAGTGGCGGCCGTGGCAGGCGAGAGCTACTGCTTCCGCGTATACCTGAAAGACCGGGGCGCGACGGAAGAAAGCCTCCTCACGCCCGAACGTTTCCTCTCGGAGGAAGCCATCGAACGGCGCGCCAGGCGAATGGCGGACATCACGCTGTCGGACGTGCCGGTCGCACCGCTGTACCTCGACATGCTGTCCGCGACGGGTGTCCGTCCCGTGACGCAGAGCAAATGGATGGCGACGGTCGTGGTCGAGAGCGACGACAGCCTGGCCGTCGACCGCCTGACGGCGCTGGCCTTCGTCGACTCGGTACGGCTCGTGTGGCGAGGCGTCGACCGCCTGAAACGCAGCGACTGCCCGGACGGCGACATGCTCCTCGAGCCGACGACGGAAAAGATGGCGCAGGAAGACTACGGATACGCCCGCGCACAGCTCGAGATGCTCAACGGCCTGCGGCTGCACGCACTCGGCAAGCGCGGTCAGGGCATGCGCATCGCCGTGATAGACGCCGGCTTCATGAACGTCAACCGCATCAGTGCCTTCGCGTCGCTCCGCCTGCTGGGGACGCACAACGTCGTGTTTCCCGGTGGCGACGTGTTCTGCGAAGACGATCACGGCACGAAAGTCCTGTCGTGCCTCGCCGCCAACCTGCCCGGACAGATGGTCGGCGCCGCGCCCGAGGCGTCCTACCTGCTCATCAAAAGCGAAGACCCGCGCTCGGAATACCCGATCGAAGAAGACTTCTGGGCGGCCGCGCTCGAATATGCCGACAGCGTGGGAATCGACGTGGTCAGCTCGTCGCTCGGATACAGCCTTTTTGACACGGACGACACGCCGTATCGCGCCGACGACCTCGACGGAAAGACGGCCTTCATCTCGCAGGTAGCCGAAAAGGCGGAAGAAAAAGGCATGCTGCTCTTCGTCAGCGCCGGCAACGAAGGCAACCGCGAGTGGCAGAAAATCACTTTCCCCGCCGATGCGCCGGGCGTGCTCACGGTCGGCGCCGTCGACAAAAGCGGCGGACATTCGCCCTTCAGCTCGACGGGACTGACGGCCGACTACCGCGTGAAACCCGACATCGTGGCCCTCGGAACGGGCACGACGGTCATCAGCTCCGGCGGCGACATCATCCACTCGAACGGCACCTCCTTCGCCACGCCGATTGCCGCCGGACTGGGCGCATGTCTCTGGCAGGCGCTGTCGTGGCTCGACAACCGCGAAATCGCCGCGCTGATACGCCAGGCCGCCTCACAGTCCGGCCGGCCCGACGCCGAGCAGGGATACGGCATCCCCGACATGTATGAATCCTACCGGAAAGAACTCAATGCGCCTGTTCGATAACGAGAGGGAAGACCGGACGCGCCCGGTGACGCTGTCCGAACTGAACGAGCGCGTACAGTTTGCCATCCACGCCTCGTTTCCCGACACGTGCTGGATACGCGCCGAGACGAGCGACGTGCGCGAGAACGCCTCGTCCGGGCACTGCTATCTCGAATTTGTCGAAAAAGACGACCTGACCGGCCAGATCGTCGCCAAAGCGCGCGGCACAGTCTGGGCGCGCACGTTCCATTCGCTGAAACCGCATTTCGAAAGCATCGCGGGGCGACCCTTCGCCTCGGGGCTGAAAGTGATGGCATGTGTCTCGGTCGAGTTTCATAAATTATACGGATACAGCCTGACCGTTATCGACATTGACCCTTCGTACACGCTGGGCGATCTCGTCCGGAAAAAGCAGGAAATCATCCTCCGGCTGAAGGAAGAAGGCATCTTCGAACTGAACGGAGAGTTGCCCTTCCCCGCCCTGCCGCAGCGCATCGCGATCATCACCTCGCCCACAGCCGCCGGATACGAAGATTTTGTAAACCAGTTGCTCCACAACCGGGCAGGCTATCCCTTCCTCCTCAAACTCTTCCCCGCCGTGATGCAGGGCGAGAAGACGGAAGAGTCGGTGATTGCGGCGCTGGACCGCGTGGCGCAATATGCAGACCTGTTCGACGTGGTCGTACTGATACGCGGCGGCGGGTCGGCGGCAGACCTGAGCTGCTTCGATTCCTATTCGCTGGCCGCACACTGCGCCCAGTTTCCCCTGCCGCTGGTCACGGGCATCGGACACGAACGCGACGACTCCATCGTAGACATGGTCGCCCATACGCGGATGAAAACACCGACCGCCGTGGCCGCGTTTCTCATCGGGAAGATGGACGAGCAGGCCGGCGAACTGAACGCGCTGCAGCAATCCATCTGTACGTGCGCCACCGAGATACTGACCGCGCACGGAACGCATCTGAAACTGCTCGTCGCACGGCTTCCCGCATCGGTCACGCGGCTGGTCGAGCAACACGGGACGCAACTGGCGACGGTCGGCAGCCGTCTGTCGGGCGTGTATTTGCCGATACAGAAACGGCAGTCGCTCCTGACCGGCATACGGCGGCAGTTGCAGAACCTGACCGAATCGCTTCTCAAGGATAAAAAGAGCGAACTGGAGCTGGCCGGGCAATTCCTGAAGCTGGCGTCTCCCGACTACATCCTCGCGCAGGGATACGCGCTGACGCTGAAAGACGGTAAAATCGTCAAACGCGCGGCCGGGCTTGCGGCGGGCGACACGGTCACCATCCGCCATATCGACGGCGACCGCACGGCCGCGATTCGATAAAGAGGACTGTACAATTATTATATTACGCAATATGGAAAAGAACGAAACTTACAGCGAAGCCTTCACGAAACTTCACGCGCTCATGGACGAAATCGCGCAGGGAGAAATGGACATCGACCTGCTCTCGGAAAAAGTCAGAGAAGCCAGCCGCCTGCTCAAACTGTGCCAGGAGAAACTGCGCAAGACCGACGAAGAGGTGAAAAAAATACTGGAGGAGTTGCAGTGAAGCGAGGCGTCATCGTCGTGGCGGGCGGACGCGGACTGCGCATGGGCGGCGACCTGCCCAAGCAGTTCATCCCCGTCCACGGCAAGCCCGTACTGATGCATACGCTGGAGGTATTTCACCGCTGGGACGGGCGCGCCGTGCTCGTGGTTGTTCTCCCCGAAGCGCACCGGGCGTACTGGGAGATGCTGTGCCGCGAGCTGAACTGCCGCATTCCGCATGACGTCGCGACGGGCGGGGAGACGCGCTTTCACTCCGTGTCAGGCGCGCTGCCGCTCGTCTCGACATGCGACGTCACGGGCGTACACGATGGCGTGCGTCCGTTCGTCACGCCCGAAGTAATCGAGGCCTGCTTCACTGCCGCGATGCAGTACGGCGCCGCCATCCCCGTCGTTCCGCTGGCAGAATCCATCCGCATGTGCGACGAAACGGGCAGCCATGCCGTCGACCGCGCCGGGTACTGCGTCGTGCAGACGCCGCAGGTCTTCCGCACCGACTGGCTCCTGGAAGCATACCGCCAGCCTTACACGCCCTCGTTCACCGACGACGCATCCGTGGTCGAAGCCTCGGGGAGAAGCATCTCGCTGGTATCCGGCAACCGGGAGAATATCAAGATTACCGCGCCGGCGGATCTGGTCGTGGCGGCAAGCCGGCTGTAAGGGATAAAAAAATCAAGATTCACAATTGGGATGGCGACGCGCTCGACAAAAAGAGTTTTGTCTGTACCATATCCCGAAATGTCCATTGGCCCTCCCGTGACTTCCGGCAAGGTTGCCCCTTGTGGGGAAACCTTCCCGCACGGTGCGACAGACTTTCCAATGGCATTGGAAACCTTCCCGCACGGTGCAGCGAACTTTCCAATGGCATTGGAAACCTTCTCGCACGGTGCGACAGACTTTCCAATGGCATTGGAAACCTTCTCGCACGGTGCGGCAGACTTTCCAATGGCATTGGAAACCTTCTCGCACGGTGCGGCAGACTTTCCAATGTGCATTCCGTGCCGACGCCGTATGGCGTCTGATGTGGATAACCTCGTGCAAGCCGCAGGCGTAGCTCGGGGCAGAGACCGCACCCGGCTGCCTGAACTGCGTAGCAGTTGAACTGCTACGCAGTAGAGACGCGATGCATCGCGTCTGCCCCGAGCTGCGCTCCGCTTGTACGGGGCTATCCACGTCAGACGCCATACGGCGTTCAGCCGCAAAGACGAAGCATAGCACAAAACCATGCCCGGCGAAGTATAGTATAAAGAAATATGAAAACGGAAAAGCGAAACACTCCGGCCAGATAAGCCGGACTGCTTCGCTTTTCATGCGGCGATGCGTCAGTCACAATCGCACTGCGCCCTGCTCATCTCATATTGATTCCAGAAACAGGACGACGGCGTCGCGTTCCTCCTTCGTGAGCCGGCGAAACTTTTCCTTCGCGTTCTGCGCGTCGCCGCCGTGCCACATGATGGCCTCGGTGTAGTTGCGCGCGCGCATGTCGTGAAGGTGTTCGCCCGCGCCGGTACACTTGTCTGACAGTCCGCGGCCCCACAGCGGCGTCGTGCGGCACCAGCCGGTGCGGATGTCGTTCACCATGTCGAGCTTGTGCTGCAGCAGGTCGGAATACGGCCATATCTTCTGGTGCGGATAGCGCGGCAGTTTGTCGGCCACCAGCGGGTCGCCGGTATAACGGTCGTCGCCGGTTGTCCACGACGGACGGTGACAGAGCGCGCATCCGATTTCGTGAAACTGCTCCCTGCCCTTCTTCACCGCCGGGTCGTCGAGGTTGCGTGCCGCGGGCACAGCCAGTCCGCGGTGCCAGACCATGAACTCGACGTAGTCTTCATCGCTCATCTCGACCGGCAGTTCGGTCGACATCAGCTCGCCGTAGATCGCCGCCTCGTCCATCCCGAGCGCCTGCCGGACGTCTTCGTTCTGCGACATGACGCGGGCATACGTCTCCGTGATGTAGTGATAGCGCCTGTTTGAGCGGGTCACGTTCGTAATGTTCCAGATCGCGTTGGCGCCGGGGCCGTTCTGCAGCGTGCCGCGCGTCAGTCCGTAGGTAAACCGTCCCGGATGCGACGTGCCGTCGGCCTCGCGGATGAAGTTTTCCGGCTGATACTTGGCGTCGTTCAGCGGCAGCCCCAGTCCCTTTTCGTACCCGTACTGCGCCAGCAGCGAATCGTCGGGGATGGCGTCGAGCAGCCCCGTGCCGTAGATGCCGATGGTGGCCTCGAGGCGAACCTTATAGAAGTCGGGCATGGGGACGTTGAACGATTCGCGGGGAATGGTCGTCTCGGGATAAGTCAGGTTATACTTTTCGCCGTCGGGAAACACGTTGCCGTATTCGTCCACATACGGCAGCCACTCGATGCGTATCCCCCGCTCGTCTATCGGCGGCAGGAAGGGCGAGACGGCCTGCACCTGCGGCATGCCGGTAAGCTGCGTCACGTAGTTGTCGTTCGCGTCGGTCACGACCAGCAGGTAGCCGTTGCCGAAGTCGTTGGCGCGGTAGCGGTCCATGCGCTTGCCGTGTCCGTATCCCGGATGGCACGTGATGCACGAACTGCGCACCGAGACGGGGCCAAGCCCGCGCCGCGTGCCTGTCGCGTTCGTATTAAACTCTTTCTCAAAGAAGGCTTCGCCCAGTTGGAATGCCGTGGCGAAGCCCTGCTCTTCCACGGCCGGCGCGGGCTGTTCATACGCGAAGGGCGTATCATTGAACACCGTGCCCAGCTTTCCGCCCGTGTAATATTCTTCCGGCAGTTCTTCCGGTTTCGGATCCACCGCACTGCCGCCATCCTCGCATGCCGTCAAGGCCGACAACAGTATACATGCAATACATACGTCTGTTTTTTTCATCTTTCTCCCGTTAAGTCAAACGATCTTCTACTGCTGCAGCAGGGTCTTTACTTCGTTCAGCGTATCGGTCAGTTCCGCGCAGGCGTCCATTGCCTCTCCGGCCTGCGGCGAAGCGTAGTTGACGGCAAACGGATAAGGGATGGCGTCGATTTTGGCGATGGCGTTCTCGATCGCGGAGCGCACTTTGCCGTCCAGCGCCGCATCCTGACCCTTGACGTAGTCGCTCACCGACGCGCCGCGCTGTGCCGCGTTCATGCCGCCCAGATAGGCGTTTTCGATACTGCGGATGTTGTCGATGAAGTCGACCTTCGAGTTGTAGCTGTACGGCGACTCGATGTAGTCGACATCGTCCTTGTTGTACGACGTGCCGATTTTCACCTCTCCCACCTCGGTCGAGATCGTGAGGCAGCCCTCGATGATGGCCACCGCGGCGTCGGTCACCGTGCGGTACGTGCTGCCCGGCTGGCCGGCGTTCAGCATGTTTTCGCCATACGAAACGGCGCTGTTCGAGGGCGTGACGGTGAGTTCAAGCTCTTCGATCAGGTTGCGCTTCGACGCCGTGACGTTGTCGATACCCGCCCACGAGGCTTCGAGGCGAATGCACTGGTTGCGCAGGTCGCCACTCACTGCCGCGGCGTAAGTCAGTTCGCTGTCGGTCACGGAGGCAACATCTTTTGCTCGGCCTTCCGAAAACAGGATGTATTCGATGCCGTGGAATCCCAGCAGCGAATAGCCCAGATGATCGGCTACCCACACGTCGCCTTCGTCGTCCGCCATACTGTTGATGAAATCTTCATTCCGGATGGTGCTGAGAAACGCCGGCTCGTCGAGCGGCCACGTGTCAATATGCGGGTCGATACCGAAGTCGGCCACGGCGCCAAACAGGAACGCTTCGCTTCGTTCCCAGTGGATGCGCGACTGTATCCATGCCTGCGTAGCGGCTTCGAGACGCGCCTGCGTCCTGTCGTTCCTCAGGTCGGCAAGCGACTGGTAGAGGTCGATGGAGGCGTCGGCCAGCGCCTTGTATGTCACGATGACCGTGTTGTTCACGTACTGCGGGATGACCGGTGCAAGCGCAGTTTCCTTTTCGTCGACCGTGTTGACTACCGGATCGTCGTCGCCACACGAAGTCAGGCTGCCTGCGACGATGGCCGCAAACAGCAGATAAATGGTAAATCTAATTTTTTTCATTTGCTTATATATAAAATTGGTTTGAATAATTATCTAGAAAAAAAGCCGGCGTAGGCAATGCCGACGGAGAAGGATGGTTCGTTGTTGAACGGCGCCTCCAGCAGTCCGGCGGCATATTCGGCCTTGACGACGATGTCGCCCATCGGGAAGTAGTTCAACCCGGCGACGACACGCTGCCGCCCGCACCATTTCTCGTCCTGCATGCCTTTGGGCGTTTTGTACATCGAGTCGTAATACTCGTAGCGCCCGAAGAGATACATCTTCTGATTCTGCCTTTTGAGCGCGGGTACGAAGGTGAAGACGTCGTAGCCGGCTTCGGCGCCTGCCGCGACGGCGTCGGACGCTACCGCCGTGCGGGGCGAGGGCGACTGGTTGGGCAGGGTGCGGTTGTAGGAGTAGATGCTCATCGCGTCGCCCAGATGCCCGTAGTCGAAATATCCGCGCGCCACCACCGTGCTGCCCCTGTACTCGAAGTCGAAGCTGCCGATGCTGACCGCGCCCCTGATCCTGTCGAACTTTTCGGCATACGAAGGCATCAGGCTGTTCCTGAAGCTCTCGCCGTAATATGCGCTTATGCCCATCCTCAGGCCGGGCACGGAGTAGTTGTCGAGCCGGAACGCTCCGGCATATTTGTTGGCGATGCGGAACTCGTAGGGCGATGCCGAGGCGTCGCCTATCCACCGGTTGCTGCCGAAGAGTTCGGAGTCGAGGGCCGGAAGCGCCATGATCTCGTAGCGCCAGTCGGAAATGCGCCCCCAGAGGCTGATGCCCGTTTCGTGCCACGTGCAGGGCATGATCGTGCTTTCGCCTTCGGGGCGGTAGACGGTGAAAAACTGCGTCGGCAGGTGATTGCCGTTGGTCAGGCCGACCGGCACGATGATATGTCCCGCGCGAATGTTCAGCGCAGCGGTAATCGTCTTTTCGATCCAGAACTGTTCAAGCACCACTTCGCCGCCGCGCTCGACCTCCTGTTCGTACTCGCCGCCTTCTTCCGCCTCGACCTCCATGGCCGACTCGGTGCCGCCGTGCTCAAATTCTATCTCCGAACTGATGCGCCATCCCTTGCCGAAGTCGTATCCTACGAAGAAGACCACGTGCGGCATGTCGAAACGTCCGTGAGCGGGAGCATCCCGGTGCGACTCCGGGCGCATGTAGCGAAACGGGCTGTCGCTGTATAAATTGCGCGAATAGGCAATCTCGGCATATCCGCCCAGCGTCAGGCCCGAAAAGCGCGGAAGGCTCTCCGCCTCCTTCGCCGCTCCGTCCTGTGCCCGCACCGTAAAACATGTCACTGAGAAAATTAATGCCAAAACAATCTTTATCTGCTTCATCTTATTTTTACTGACAATTACATTAAATATATTAGCTCTGATTTTTTACAGGTATTACAGGCCCCACCCCTTCCATACAGGCCGGGAATCCGGAAATTTGTTGTACACATATACATTTATTTCGGATGCAAAGGTATTTCCGCCACCCTCGCCAATCAATACCGACAAATAGGGATTCTTTCGCCCGCAAATACCTATTAATGGGAGGCGGGATACAGCGTCCGTGACTTTTATGCACCGGTGCTGCAGACGTTCCGCAACCGTAGCCGAACAGCCGGATTTTAAAATCTTTGGGGATCCGCATTCGCGAATTTTTGATTTTTTGAATCTTTGAATCCACAGCCGTCCGGATATTTGACTTACTTTTGCATCCGTAATCAAGTATATGCTACGATGAATATTCAACAACTGGAATACATAATCGCCGTTGACAAGTATCGCCACTTTGCCCACGCGGCCGACGAATGCCGCATCACGCAGCCGACACTCAGCATGATGATTCAGAAGCTGGAAGAGGAACTGGACGTGAAGATTTTCGACCGCACGAAACACCCCGTCGAGCCGACTGCCATCGGCCGGCAGATCATCAGCCAGGCGCACGTCTCGCTGAAGCAGTTCAGGCAAATCCATTATCTCGTCGAAAACGAGCAGCAGACCGTCAGCGGCCCTTTCGCGCTGGGCATCATCCCCACCGTCGCGACAAGCCTCGTGCCCGTCCTGCTGCAAAAGCAGAGCGAGGCAGACATCGAACTGACGCTGAAGGAATGTACGACGACAGACCTCGTCGACCGCATCTTCAAGGGCAAACTCGACGGCGGACTGCTGGCCGGGCCGCTCAATCATCCCGAACTGATCGAACATCCCGTCTATTACGAAAAATTCTACGCCTACGTCTCGCCGCAGGACGAAAGAATCGGCGAAAGGGAGATCGACCTCGACAGCATCGACATCAACGACCTCTGGCTGCTCGAAAACGTGCACTGCCTGCGCGGACAGATCGAGCGCCTCTGCCAGATGAAAAAAAACGCCGCCGTCAGCCTCCCCGTCCGCTATGAATCGGGGAGCATCGACACGCTCATGCACATCGTCGACTGCAACGGTGGCATTACGATCGTCCCCGAACTGCACGCGATGGGTCTCGACGAAGAGAGGCAGGGAAACCTGCGCGCGTTCAAAAACATGACCGCCGTGCGCGAAATCAGCCTGGTCGTGGGCCGCGACTACGTCCGCAAAAACATGCTGCGCCTGATACTGCAACTCGTCCGGGACGCCGTCCCCAAATCCATGCAAAACCCCGCGCTGAAGGAATACACCGTCGATTTGTAGCGTTCTTTTGCATCATTGCGCACCGGCCGGCTGTTGCCCGCAGGGAGGCGGGGTTAATTATAAATTATGAATTACAGGGGGAGGGGGAAATGCGCTGACGGACATTCCGGATTAATTTTTGAAACTTTGAATTCTGTTTTTTGGCATAATCGCTATCTTTGTGCCCTCACAAACAATCAGGAATAAATATGGAGAAAATAAACTATTCGACCTTCGAAGTGGCCCGGCAGAAAAGCAGGGAACTCGAAACGGACATCGCGATCAACCCGTCAAAATACAGGGTGTTAACCGGCGACCGCCCGACCGGCAATCTGCATATCGGACACTACTTCGGCTCGCTGCGTAACAGGGTGAACATCCAGCGCCTCGGAGTGGAAACGTATATCGTCATCGCCGACTATCAGGTGCTGACCGACCGCGACGCGTTCGACCGGATCGCGGAATATGTATACGAGCTGGTGCTGGACTATCTCGCGTGCGGCCTCGACCCGGAAACGCACGCGACGCATATCTTTCCGCACAGTTACGTCCCGGAACTCAACCAGTTGCTGCTGCCCTTCCTGACGCTCGTGTCCAACGCGGAACTGGAGCGGAACCCGACCATCAAGGAAGAAATTTCGGCCGCGGGACAGAAGACCGTCAACGCCGGCATGTATGTATACCCCGTCCATCAGGCGGCGGATATCCTCTTCTGCCGCAGCAACATCGTACCCGTCGGCAAAGACCAGCTTCCGCACATCGAACTGACGCGCACGATCGCGCGGCGCTTTAACACGAAATATGGCGCCGCCACTTTCCGCGAACCTTTCGGCCTGCTGAGCGACACGCCGATGATCCTGGGGCTGGACGGAAACCAGAAAATGAGCAAGAGCCGCCACAACGCCATCGCCATCAAGGCGACGGCCGACGAGACGCAGCGGATGATCAGGACGGCCAAGACCGACGCCGAACGCCTTATCACCTACGATCCCGACCGCCGCCCCGAAGTGGCCAACCTGCTTCGCCTCGCCGCCCTGTGTCTGGACACGGCGCCGGAACGGGTCGCGGACGAAATCGGCGACGGCGGCGCGAAAAAGCTGAAAGACGTCGTCACCGACGCCCTCAACGCGCACTTTGCGCCCATCCGCCGGCGCAGGGCGGAGCTGGAAACAGACAAAACGTATATCCGCAACGTGCTCGAACGGGGCATCGCACGCGCCCGGAGCGTGGCGGAACAGACGCTGAACGACGTGCGCCGCGCCATGAACATGGAATTGCGGTAAAATATCCGTCCGCACGCAGGCGTGAAACGATTAAGTGATTAATTTTGTCCCGAATTTAAATTTATAAACATTGAATGAAATGAAAAGAATTGGAATTATTTTGATGGCCGCAGCCATGACGCTCGTCGCGACGTCGTGCTGCAACAGCGGAAAGAAGTGCGGCGAATGTGGCGAGTCCTGCCAGTGCAGCGAAAAAACCGCCGCGGCCGAACAGCCTCAGAACGAAAGTAAAAGCAAAGTCGTCATCGCACGCGTAAACGTGAAGGAAGGCCAGGAAAAAGCCTTCATCGAAGTGACGTCCAGACTCGTCGAAGCCACCCGCCAGGAAGCGGGCTGCCTGTTCTACACGCTCTACCAGTCGCCCCTGAACCCGACCGAATTTGTCTTCCTTGAGGAATACGCAGACCAGGCCGCGTTTGAAGTGCATGCCGCCTCTGCCCATTTCGCCGCCTTCGCCGAAGGCACGAAAGACATGACGGAGGGAGGCATCCGGGTAGACGAGTTCTGAACCGGTCGAGGCCGCGGTTTTTTTTGCGCGGGGGCATGGAGGATGCAGACAGTCTTCCGTGCCTTCGCGCTTTTTCATTCGGGGATGTCTTTGTCTGCATTTCAAACCGTCTGATCATCAAAAAAATATCTGTATCCGGCAAATGAATTGTTATCTTCAGTAAATGAAATTCTGTCTTCAATAACTCAGTTTCTGTCTTCAGAAACTGAATTTCTGTCTTCAATAATTGAGTTTCTGTCGTACATAATTGAGTTTCTGTCTTCAGAAACTCGGTTATTGTCTTCAATAATTGAATTATTGTCTTCAGTAACTCAGTTATTGCCTTCAGTAAATGAATTATTGTCTTCAGTAACTCAGTTATTGTCTTCAATAATCGAATTATTGTCTTCAGTAACTCAATTATTGCCTTCAGTAAATGAGTTATTATCTTTAGTAATTGAGTTTCTGTCTTCGGGAAATGGAATCTTTTACAGCAGGGGCGAAAACAGCCGCATGAACGACTCGGCGAGGCGGACAAAGACGGAACGGGCGAACCATTGAGAGGGAACGACCTGTTCGCAGCCGGTCTCCAGGTCGTGCATGAACATGGCTTTCATCTGGCGGGCAAAGGGCGCGTGATAGACGAAGGCGTTGATTTCGAAGTTGTGCTCGAAGCTGCGGAAGTCGAAATTGGACGAACCGATGCAGGCCAGCGCGTCGTCGGCAAGAAGTAGCTTCGAATGCAGAAACCCCGAATGATAGAAATAAACCTTGACGCCGGCCTTTATCAGATCGTCCAGAAACGAGTGGGTAGCCATGTTGACGAGGCGCGTATCCGACTGCTTGGGCAGCATCAGGCGGACGTCTACTCCGCCCAGCGCCACGGTTTGGAGCGCCTGGTTAAGCCCCTCGGTCGGAAGGAAATAAGGTGTCTGGATATACAGATACGTCTTCGCGTTGGTGATGCAAAACGACACGGCCTGCAGGAGCGTGCGCCACTGACCCGTCGGGCCGCTGACGGCTATTTGCATGATGTTGTCGGTGTATATCTGCGATTTGGGATAATATTCCCGGCCCTTCACAAGCCGGCGGCTCGCGGCATACCAGTCGAGCAGGAAGGCGGACTGGAGGCCGTGTACGCCTTTCCCGGTGATTTTGAAGTGCGTGTCGCGCCACATGCCCAGCGAAGAGCCTTTTACGTACCGGTCGGCAATATTCATCCCGCCAAGGTAGCCCACGTTTCCGTCGATGACTACGATTTTGCGATGGTTGCGATAGTTCACCTTGCTGGTGAAGATCGGAAAAACCACGCGGAGAAATGCGTACACCTCAATCCCGGCCTCGCGCATCTCGTTGAAAAACACTTTTTTCACGTCCCAGCTTCCTACGTCGTCATACAGTACGCGCACCGTCACGCCCGCCTTCGCCCTGGCAATCAGCGCCTGCCGCACCTTCCGGCCGATTTCGTCCCCGGCAAAGACATAATACTGCAGATGAATGTGATGCTGCGCCCGGTCGATCGCGTCGAGAAGCGAACTGAACTTATCCGTCCCGCTGGTGAAATACTCCAGCCTGCTGCCATACAGCAGCGAACTTTGCCCGTTGCGAATCAGCAGACTGGACAGCGGCTGATACTGCGGCGCGACGCTGCAGGCGTCCTGCACGATGCGATTCGCTCCGAACGGTCGCATGATGCGCTTGTACGTTTTCCTCGAAATGATGCGCTGCCGGCGGTTATCCTGTCCGAAGAAGAAGTAAAAAATCAGCCCCACGCCGGGGAAAAAAATAAGCACGATCACCCACGGAATCGTTTTCAGCGGATTCCTGTTTTCCAGTAGCAGCACGAGCACCAGGCTCGCGACGGAAACGGCGTATAAGAGAACCAGAATGATTCCTACAACGTTATGGATTTGAATGTTAATAATCATAAAGCGGTCGTTTCATGCCGTAAAGATAAGCGAAACTGCCGTCAAATCCAAAGAATGAAATTCAAATTTCGGATTCGCCGGGTCTTCAAATCTCCGGGCTTTTGAATCTCCGAATCCCTGAATCTTTGAATCTTCGAATTTAAATGCCTACATTTGCCCTCTCTCAGTAAAGAATTATTTTGAATGAACAGGGATAAACCATTGATTTTAATCACAAATGATGACGGCGTAGATGCACGGGGCCTCAAGGCGCTGACCGACAGTGTGCAGGGGCTGGGCCGCCTGGTGGTGTTTGCGCCCGACGGCCCGCGCTCGGGCATGTCATGCGCCATCACGTCGACCGCTCCGCTCATCTGTTCGCTGCTGCATCAGACTGAAAATATGACCGTTTACAGTTGCTCGGGTACGCCCGTCGACTGCGTAAAGCTGGCCGTCAACGAAATCCTCGACCGCACGCCCGACCTGCTGCTTTCCGGCATCAATCACGGTGGCAACCAGGCGGTCTGCGTTCACTATTCGGGGACGATGGGTGCGGCGCTCGAAGGCTGCGTAATCGGCATCCCTTCGCTGGGCGTGTCGCTTTACGAATACACCCCCGCCGCCGACTTCGCGGAAGCGGGACGGCTGGGACGGATCGTGGCCGAACGGATACTCTCGAACGGCTTGCCCCGCGCTACTTACCTGAATCTTAACGTGCCCAGCATGACCGGCAAAGTCCGGGGCATTGCCGTTTGCCGACAGGCCGGCGGGCGCTGGACGAAGGAATTTGACCGCGAAACGGATGCGAACGGGCAGACACTGTACTGGCTGGCAGGCGACTTTGTCGATGACGAGCCTGTCCGTCCCGACAATGACACGCTGATGCTGGATCGGGGCTATGCCTCGCTGGTGCCCTGCCTGATTGACGCAACGGATTACGCGCTTATGAATACGCTGAAAATGTGGGATTTTACGGAGGCGCATAACGAATGAAATATTTTCTGGTAGCGGGAGAGGCTTCGGGCGATTTGCATGCATCAAATCTCATGGCGGCGCTGAAAGAGCGGGATGCGCAGGCCGAGTTTCGTTTTTTAGGCGGCGATCTGATGCAGGCGGTTGGCGGGATGCCGGTAAAGCATTATCGCGAAATGGCTTACATGGGCGTTCTGCCGGTGCTGCTTCATGCGCGTACCATTCTGCGCAACCTGGAATGTTGTTGCGAAGCCATCCGCACGTATCAGCCGGATGTGGTAATACTTGTTGATTATCCGGGCTTTAATCTCAAAATAGCCAGATTTGTCAAAACGCAATGCCGCATTCCCGTGCATTATTATATATCGCCGAAAATATGGGCATGGAAAAAGTATCGTATCCGCTCATTCCGCCGTTATGTAGACCGTATGTTCTGCATTTTTCCGTTCGAAGAAACATTCTATCAGTCACTGAACTACCCCGTCGATTATGTCGGAAATCCGTCGGTAGACTCCGTCGCGGCATATCGGGAAAAACAGCGGGACGGGAAGGACGATTTCCCGAAAGACAGCGGTCCGGGCGAAAAACCATTACTCGCCATTCTGGCAGGAAGCCGGCGGCAGGAAATCAGGGACAATCTGCCGGCCATGCTGGATGCAGCCGCGTCTTTCCCTGAATATCAGTGCGTGATAGCCGGCGCGCCCGGACTGGAAACAGCCGATTACGCGAAGTTTATGAAACGCGAAGTCCCCGTCGTTTTCGGACGGACATACGCTTTGCTGGAACACAGTCATGCGGCGCTGGTGACGTCGGGCACGGCCACGCTGGAAGCCGCACTGTTCCGCGTTCCGCAGGCGGTCTGTTATTATTTTCCGGGCGGGAGGTTAGTGAACTTCATATATCGGCATTTCTTCCATGTTCCTTATATTTCGCTCGTTAATCTGATTGGCGGGCGTGAGATCGTGCAGGAACTGTTTGGCGCAAAGTTTTCGCGACGGCACATTCATGCCGAACTGAAACGGCTGCTCTGCGAACCTGCATATCGCCGGCAAATGCTGGAAGGTTATGACGAAATCATCCGCCAACTGGGTCCGTCCGGCGCTTCGCAACGCACGGCAAGCCTGATCGTAGAAGCGTTGAACGCACTTTCAAGCCGCCAGCAGGCCATTGCAGAAACAGCGCACGAAGCCTCTAATTAACCGCCTTCAAACTCATATCCAGGCTTTTGACAGAATGCGTCAGTGCACCGACAGAGATGAAATCGACGCCACATTGGGCATAGCTGCGCAGCGTGTCGAACGTAATGCCGCCCGATGACTCGGTTTCGAAGCGCCCCGCGATGCGACGTACGGCTTCCCTCGTGTCGGCAAGATCAAAGTTGTCGAGCATGATCCAGTCGACGCCGCCGACGCGCAACGCTTCGTCCAGTTCGTCGAGGTTGCGGACTTCGATTTCGATTTTCAGGTCTTTCCCTTTTTCTTTCAGGTATGATTTTGCCCGCGCGATGGCCTGCTCGATACCTCCTGCAAAATCGACATGATTGTCTTTCAGCAGGATCATATCAAACAGTCCGATGCGGTGGTTGACGCCGCCACCGATGCGCACGGCCTCCTTTTCCATGAGGCGCATGCCGGGCGTCGTTTTCCGGGTGTCGAGCACGCGCGTCTGCGTCCCTTCGAGGGCTTTCACATAGCGGCGGGTGGTCGTGGCGATGCCGCTCATGCGTTGCATCACGTTCAGCACCAGCCGTTCGGTTTGCAGTAGCGACTGCACTTTGCCCTCGACCGTAAAGGCGATGTCGCCCTTTTTTACTTCCGCGCCGTCGCGGAGGAACACCTCTACCGTCATGGAGGGGTCAAAATACCGGAAGATACGTATGGCCGTTTCGACGCCTGCCAGTACGCCTTCTTCTTTAATAATCAGGCGGCTTTTGCCCGTTGCTGTCGGCGGGATGCAACTCAGGGTCGTATGATCTCCGTCGCCGACGTCTTCGGCAAACGAGAGCGCAATCAGTTCGTCAATCAATTGATCTGCTGTTTTCATTCAATGCGGATGGATTGGATTATAATTTTGTTATCCTTAACAATATAAGTGATATTTACTCTGAACTCTCCCTTGTCGGTAGCCAGTTTTCCGACCAGGAAGCCGGATTCTTTCTTGTCGGCATTGTGTGCCACCGTGAATCCCGCCGGCTTGTTCGCTCCGAAAAAGCCGCTCAGTTGGGTTACGGCTTCGGCCGCGGTCATTTTCTGCGCCTTACCCTGCAGGGCAAAGTCGATTTCGGCATCCATGCTTGCGGCGAGCGAGGTTGCGCTGCCCGAAGTGAATGCATTGGAAATTACTGTAATATCGGCTGCATACATGCTTAATCCCGACAAGATGAGTATGGCTGTCAGTAAAGATTTTTTCATCGTCATGTCCTCCTTCATTTTAATGTTTGCAGGACAAAGGTATGCATTTTTTTCAAAGATGGACTGTTTAAAATATTGAAAACAGACGGGACGTATGAAATAATGTTTATATTTGCAGCGATATGGAAAAAATTCCGGAACGCAGATGAAGATAGTACTTTTGGTTGTCGGCAAGACGGATGCCGGTTATTGGGACGATGCTCTGAGGGTATATCGGGAACGGTTGATTCACTACATACCATTTGAAACAGAGGTGATTCCCGACGTGAAAAAAGGAAAGAAACTGACGGAGACGCAGCAGAGAGACTGCGAAGGCGAATGTATCCTGAAAGCACTGGAGGCGGGTGACTGCTGCGTCCTGCTGGACGAAAACGGGAAAGAATACACGTCGCTGCAGTTTGCTTCGTACGTCGAAAAAAAGATGCAGACCGTGCCTCGCCGCCTCGTTTTCGTGACGGGCGGGCCTTACGGATTCAGCCGGGCAGTGTATGACGCCATTCCCGAACGTATCTCGCTGAGCAGGATGACTTTTTCGCACCAGATGATTCGCCCGTTTTTTGCGGAACAGCTCTACAGGGCGATGACCATACTGCGAAAGGAACCGTATCATCATGAGTAATAATTTTTTATATAAAAATAAATGAAAACAGAAGTATTGAGTCCGTTTGGGTTGCTGTGTGCATGTTTCGTGTGGGTTGCCGTTTCGTGCGGCGAAGAGTATAACCGCATAATAGATGAACCGGAGCCGGGCAATGATCCCGACATTCCGGCAGAAGTATTGAAAATAAACGATTTTGTGTATGGATATACACGCGATTACTACTTGTGGAGTCCGACCGTCGACTGGAAGAATGTGTATCCCGAAAAGGAAGCCGACGCGTTCAAGTTTTTTGAATCGTTGAAATACGGTGACGACAAGTGGTCGATGCTGACCGACGATCTGGGCGAACTGGAAGGAGAGTTTGCGGGAAACGTGACGTCGTTCGGCTATACGCTGATTTTCGGGCAGTATTCCGATTCGGAAGAGCTGTTTGCCATCGTCCTGTATGTCTATCCGGGCACGCCAGCCGACAGGGCGGGCCTGAAACGCGGCGACTTTATTCTCGGGTTGAACGGTGGATATATTACGCGGGAGAATCGCATGGAACTGTATGAAGCCTCGACGCTTTTTCTGATGCGCGGAATATGGACAGACGAGGGTCTGGCGCCCGATCCGGAGCTTATTTTGATGAACGCCGAACAGGTGTACGAAAACCCGATACTGAAAGACACGGTGATTGTAAAGGATTCTAAAAGAATAGGCTACCTGTCGTATGCCGACTATACTCAGGCATCGGAAGGGGAGTTGCAGCGTGTTTTCTCCGGTTTCAAATCGAAGGGCGTGACGGACGTCGTGCTCGATTTGCGTTATAACGGCGGCGGATACGTGCGGACGATGTCCGTGCTGGTCAGTATTCTGGCGCCGGAGAGCGATGTCAGAAGCAAGAATGTATATCTCAGGCAGATATGGAATCCGCAACTTGCGGCATATTTTGAAAAGGAGGGCGAAGACCTTACCGAGCGGTTTACGGATACGCTCGCGGTCAATATGAATCTGGATCATCTGTACGTGCTTACGTCGGAATATTCGGCCTCGGCGTCGGAATCGACCATCGTCGGGTTGCGACCGTACCTGAACCTTACCCAGATAGGCGACACGACGCACGGGAAATATTGCGCGGGAGGTTTGTTTCAGGCTATGGTGCAGAATAACAGGGGCGAATGGGTGGAGGATAACAGCATCTCGAACTGGGGCATGTACCTGATGATATACAGGCTTGCCAACGTGAGGGGCGACGATTCTTTCCTGGGAGGGCTTGCACCCGACATCCGCGCCGATGAAGATTATTTCCCCCTCCACCAGTGGGGCGACGAGCGCGATCCGCTGCTGGGCCGGGCAATCGAGGCGATTACCGGCGTGCCGTACGTCGAGACGCGCCGTTCGGAACACGCCTCGCCGGCATACACCCTCCGCAAGGATTTGAATATACGCAGGGCAAAAGACGGAAAACTGATTTCGGAGATAAAATAAGGAGATTCTAGAATTCAGCTATTCCGTCATTCCGGCCACTTCTTCGCTGAATCCGGAATCGTTGAGCGCGAAAGCTGACAGTCAAAAATCGTCATCGCCGCCATAGCCTCGACGACGGGCACGGCGCGCGGCAGCACGCACGGGTCGTGGCGCCCGCGGGCCTTGAGCCGAATGTCGCGCCCATCCCCGTCGACCGTCGGCTGCTCCATCAGGAGCGTAGCCACGGCCTTGAATGCCACGCGAAAATAAATATCCTGCCCGTTGGAAATCCCGCCCTGAATGCCACCCGAAAAATTGGTACGCGTACGGATGCAGCCGCGGTCGTTGTAGAAATGATCGTTCTGCTCCGACCCGAAACGGCTCACCGTATCGAAGCCGATGCCATAATCGAACCCCTTGGCGGCATTGATACTCAGCATGGCAGCCCCCAGCGCGGCATGCAGTTTCCCGAAAACAGGCTCGCCCAGCCCCGCCGGCACGCCTTTCACGACGCACGAAACGATGCCCCCGACGGTGTCGCCCCGCGCCTTCACTTCGGCAATCAGCGCCTCCATTTCAGCCGCCTTGCCGGGGTCGGGACAGCGGACGGCGCTGTTTTCCGTCAGCCCCAGGTCATAGTCTTCGTACGAACCGTCGAGGCCGATGTGGCCGACGCGCGACGTATATGCCTGTATGCTGATACGTTGCCGGCCGAGCGCCAGCTTGGCCACGGCGCCACCCACGCAACGCGCGACGGTCTCGCGCGCCGACGCCCGTCCGCCCCCGCGCGGGTCGCGTATCCCGTATTTCATCCGGTACGTGTAGTCGGCGTGCGAGGGCCGGAAGGCGTCTTTCATCCCGTCGTAATCTTCGGAATGCTGATTTTCGTTCCGCACGATGAATCCGACGGGCGCGCCGGTCGTGACCCCGTCGTAGATGCCGGACAGAAACTCCACCCGGTCAGCTTCGCTGCGCGACGTCGTGATGGCGGACTGTCCGGGGCGCCGGCGGTCCAGTTCGCGCTGAATGAAGTCCATATCCATCGCTATCCCGGCCGGACAGCCGTCGATGACGCCGCCGATACATGCGCCGTGCGATTCTCCGAACGAGGTAAGGCGAAAAACGTTTCCGAACGTATTCATGTGCGCAAAACAGTTATTTGATACGTAAACAGCCTGCTCACGAACAGCCGCAGCCGCAACCGCAGCCACACGAATCCTGACAGTCGTCGCCGCAGCCACAGCCGCAACTGCTGCCATACAGTTTGTCGATATCGTCTTCGGTCGCCTTGCGGACCTCCAGCACCGTCCCGGCGAAATGCAGCGTCATGCCGGCCAGCGGGTGATTGAAATTCATCACGACCGTATCTTCATTGACCGCCATCACCGTGCCGTTCATGCGGTGACCGTCGGAATTCGTCATCGGCAAGACATTGCCTTCCAGTACGAACTCGGCGTCAAACTCGCCGTCGATCTCGAATATTTTTTTCGGCAGTTCGACCACTTTTTCATCTTCAAACTCGCCGTGCCCATTTTCGGGCGAGAGCGTGAACTGAAATTCATCGTTCACAGTCAGCCCCTTCAGTTGAGCCTCGAAGGCGGGCAGCATGGAGCCTGTCCCAAAAATAAACTCCAGCGGATGCTCCGCCGTAGCGCGCTCTTTCAGTTCGCGTTCGTCGCCGTCTCCCGTTTTCAGTTCGTAAGCGACCGAAACAAATTTGTTTGTTGCAATTTTCATCTCTGTTACACTATATATATTTTGACGGGCAAATTTACGATAAATATTTATAACAGACACACGCATTGGTGATAGTCTTATTACTTTCGGTATTTATCGAATAGAATTGAAAGTTTGAAGATTTCGGATTCCGGCAAAAAACGTACGGAACC
>JAIRZY010000266.1 GCA_031266995.1 Tannerella sp. | reverse complement strand
TCCGGTTATGCGCCGATCAGCATGCCGGTCGGCGAACAGACGAAAGGCCGGCTGCTGAATGTGATTGGCGAAACAATCGACGGGATGCGGCCTCTGACGGATGCCGGGACTTTGCCGATTCACCGCGATGCGCCCCGGTTCGAGGATTTATCGACCCGGCAGGAGCTTCTTTATACCGGCATAAAGGTGATAGACCTGCTCGAGCCGTACCTCAAGGGAGGCAAAATCGGTCTGTTCGGCGGTGCGGGCGTGGGGAAGACGGTACTTATCAAGGAACTTATCAATAATATTGCGAAACGGCATAACGGCTTTTCCGTCTTTGCCGGCGTCGGCGAACGTACGCGCGAGGGGAATGATTTGCTTCGCGAGATGATTGAATCGGGCGTTATCCGCTACGGGAAAGCGTTCGAGGAGGCGATGGCGCGGGGCGACTGGGACTTGTCCGTGATTGATTACGGGGAACTGAAGAAGTCGCAGGCGACGCTCGTTTTCGGCCAGATGAACGAGCCGCCCGGTGCGCGCGCTTCGGTGGCGCTGTCGGGGTTGACAATGGCCGAATCGTTCCGCGACGCCGACGGAGGGGCGAATGACATTTTGTTTTTCATCGACAACATATTCCGCTTCACGCAGGCCGGGAGCGAAGTGTCGGCGCTGCTGGGGAGGATGCCGTCGGCGGTGGGGTATCAGCCGACGCTGGCGACCGAGATGGGGAACCTGCAGGAGCGGATCACTTCGACGAAAAACGGCTCCATCACATCCGTGCAGGCCGTTTATGTCCCCGCCGACGACCTGACCGACCCGGCGCCGGCGACGACGTTTTCGTATCTGGATGCGACAACCGTGCTTAGCCGCAAGATTACGGAACTTGGCATTTATCCGGCGGTTGACCCGCTCGAATCGACGTCGCGCATTCTCGACCCGAATATCGTCGGGAAGGAGCATTACGAAACGGCCGGGCGCGTGAAGCAAATCCTCCAGCGAAACAAGGAATTACAGGATATTATTTCGATACTCGGGATGGAGGAGCTTTCGGACGAAGACCGCACGACGGTGAACCGTGCCCGTCGTGTGCAGCGGTTCCTTTCGCAGCCGTTTTTTGTCGCCGAGCAGTTCACGGGCGTTCCGGGCGTGATGGTTCCCATCGAAGATACGATCCGGGGATTCCGCATGATTCTGGACGGCGAAGCGGACAGTTTGCCCGAGCAGGCATTCCTGAACGTCGGCACGATAGAGGATGCGATGGCGAAGGCGGAGAAGATAAGGAATCAGATAAAATGAAAGCGATGATTGACATGACGATACTTTCCCCGCAGGGGACAATCTACGACGGTCGAGTCTCACATGCGACGTTTCCGGGCGAAGCGGGCGCTTTTGCCGTATATCCGTCGCACGCGCCCATCATCTCGATGCTGGCCGGGGGCAACATCGTCTGTTTCTCCGAAGACGGCGGCGAACGGTCGTTTGCCATACGGAACGGATTTGTTGAGGTAAAAAATAACCGGGCGACGGCGTGCGTGGAAGCGGCGACGGCGGCCGGATCACTGTAAAAATTAAGATTATGGACAAGGCTTATAATGAAAAGGAAGCGAGGGCACTCGTTATTTTCGGCATCCTCCTGTTCGGAATCGTCGAAGTGGCGTTTATCCGTCTGGTGCTGCCGTCCTGCTATACGAACCTGCTGCTGCTTATTCCCGTCTATTTCCTGATACTGGGGATCCTGCTCCTTTTGATCCTGACGCGCATGAAGCGCCGGCGGCTGCATCCCGGAAGGGCGGTGGCGAGGCTCATGCTGTTCAACGTCTCGCAGATGCTGCTGTCGTTCGTGCTGATGATTTATTACTATTACTTCATCAACGTGCAGAAACATGCGATACTGATTGCGTTTGGCGTATTCTACGTCTTCTTTCTGGGGGTAAAGATGTTCATTCTTTATAATATCGACAACCAGCACAAAATCCACACAAAACGGACTCGACATGCGGAAGGTAACTAAGTGCGCGTTTGCGATTCTGTCGGCCATGCTGCTGATGCCGGTCGATGCCTGTCCATCCGGCGGCATCAATCCGAAGGAAATCATCTTCGAGCATACGAAGGACGACTACCGGTGGCACATAACCACGATCAACGACCGCCACGTTTCGGTTTACCTGCCCGTCATCGTTTATTCGCGAACGGGCGGGTGGAACGTCTTCATGTCCTCGCGTCTGGAGCACGGCCGCAGCTACCGGGGGTTTCGCATCGCCGGCGAAGGGCCTTTCGCCGGCCGAATCGTGGAAGACGGCGCCGACGGCCGGCCGGTGCGCCCGTTTCCGGATCTGTCCCTTACCAAGACGGCTTTGGCGATCGTCATCAATTCCGCCCTCATGCTTGCGATCTTTCTCTTCGTCGCCCGCCGCTACCGTCGCCGGCCCGGACACTGGGCGCCGGGAGGCTTCGTCGGGGCGATGGAAATGTTCGTCATGAGCATCGAGGACGACGTCGTGCGGAAGTGCATCGGCCGGGATTATGCGCGTTATTCGCCTTATCTGCTGACGGCTTTTTTCTTTATTTTCATCAATAATATAATGGGGCTGGTTCCGTTTTTTCCCGGCGGGGCCAACGTGACGGGCAACATATCGGTCACGCTCGTTCTGGCCGTCTGCACGATGATTGCCGTCAACGTGTTCGGAAACCGGGCGTACTGGCGGGAGACGCTGTGGCCCGACGTCCCCCTGTGGATGAAGGTTCCCCTGCCGCTGATGCCTGTCATCGAACTGTTCGGCGTGATCTCGAAACCGTTCGCCCTGACGATACGCCTTTTTGCCAACATCACGGCCGGACATGCCGTGATCCTGGCCCTGACGTGCCTCGTGTTCGTCGCGGCCAAAATGGGTACCGCCATGACCGCGGGAATGACGGCGCTCTCGGTACTGCTGTCCGTCTTTATGGGTTTACTGGAAATACTGGTTGCATATATACAAGCGTATGTTTTCACAATGTTATCAGCCGTATTCATCGGCCTTTCGCGCCCCGGGCATGGCGCATAGCACGTTTTGCGCCGCACATACAAGAAAAGAAAATATTACTAACAATATAAATTAAAAATTATGACACTATTAAACATTCTGCTTCAGGCAGCAACAAATTTAGGTACACTGGCAGCCCCCATCGGAGTAGGGTTAGCCGTCATCGGAGCAGGTCTGGGCATCGGGAAAATCGGCGCCAGCGCAATGGAAGCAATCGCACGCCAACCCGACGCAACAAGCGACATCCGCATGTCGATGATAATCGTAGCGGCGCTGATCGAAGGCACGGCGCTGTTTGCAATCGTAGTATGCCTGATGACTTTAGGCTAAGGAAGGCGCCATGTCACTGCTAACACCCGATTTCGGACTGCTGTTCTGGATGGTCGTCTCGTTCGCCGCGGTTTTCGGCATCCTGGCAAAATACGGATTCCCCGTCATCACAAAAGCCGTGGACGAACGCCGGGAATACATCCGCCAGTCGCTCGACAAGGCCGACGAAGCCGGCCGCCGCCTCGAAAACATGCAGCAAAAGTCCGAAGAACTGATGGCCGAAATCGAAAAAAAACGGCTCGAAATCATCCGCCAGGCCACCGTAGAAGCCGGCCTGATCATCCGCCAGGCCCGCGACGAAGCCGCGAGACAGGGAAAAGAAAAACTGGACGAAGCCCTCCGCATGATTGAAATGCAAAAGCACCGGGCCATCGGCGAAATCCGCTCGCAGGTCGCCCTGCTCTCGGTCGATATAGCCGGAAAGATCCTGCGCCGCCGCCTCGACGATGCGGACACTCACGACCGGCTGATATCCGCGCTCCTCGACGAGATTGAAGATTCGGACATAATCAGGAATTAAAAAGCGATGAACGAAGGATTAATTTCAAAACGATACGCAAAAGCGCTCTACGGCCATGCCTCGGACATGGGCGAGGAAGCCGTCCTCTATCACCGGATGCAGATACTCGAAGCGATATTGCGCAAAATGCCCGAAATTAAAGCCGGCATAAAATCGCCGGCGCTTTCCGCGCGCGAAAAAATCAGCCTGCTGACCGGCGCAACAGGCAAAAACCCCGAACAGTCATACCTCGATTTCATCAACCTGATCGTCGCAAACCGCCGCCTCGAGATGCTGCTGCGGATCGCGCTAAGCTACCAGCGCCTTTACCGCGAGAAAAAACAGATAAGCGTCGTCCACCTCGTCTCCGCAAAAAAAATATCCGGCGACGCCATCGCACGCATCCGCCGCCTCACGGAACAGGCAACGCACGGGAAAGTAGAATTTTCGACCCGCATCGACCCCTCCATCGAAGGCGGCTTCATCTTCCGCCTGAACGACATCCGCATCGACGCCTCCGTAAAAGGACAGCTCGACCGGATCCGCCGCCGGCTGACGCAAATAAACAAATCCATCATATAATGACTCGAAGACTTAAAGTCTAAAAGACTTAAAGTCTTCAAGACTTAAAAAAAACAAAAGATCAAAATGACAGAAAACATCAAGATAAGCGAAGTCTCGGAAGTGCTGAAGATGCAGCTCAGCGAGATAAACGTCCGGATGTCGTTCGACGAAGTCGGCACCGTTTTGCAGGTGAGCGACGGCGTAGTGCGCATATACGGCCTGCACAACGCCGAGGCGAACGAACTCCTCGAGTTCGAAAACGGCATCATGGGCGTCGTCATGAACCTCGAAGACGACAACGTCGGCGCCGTCCTCCTCGGGCCAACGGACCGGATCAGGGAAGGCTTCACCGTCCGGCGAACGGGCGAGATAACCTCCATCGACGTCGGCGAAGGCATGCTCGGGCGCGTTATCGACGCACTGGGCGAGCCGCTCGACGGCAAGGGCCTCATCACCGGCGAACGCTTCCGCATGCCGCTCGAACGAAAAGCGCCGGAAGTAATCTTCCGCCAGCCCGTAAACCAGCCGCTGCAAACCGGCATCAAGGCGATAGACGCCATGATACCCGTCGGCCGCGGACAGCGCGAACTCCTCATCGGCGACCGCCAGACGGGCAAAACCGCCATCGCCATCGACACGATTATCAACCAGCGCGCCAATTTCGAAGCCGGCGACCCGGTATATTGCATCTACGTAGCCATCGGGCAGAAAGGCTCGACCGTAGCCTCCGTCGTAAACACCCTGCACGAAAAAGGCGCGATGGACTACACCATCGTCATCGCCGCCACCGCCTCCGACCCCGCCGCCATGCAATACTTCGCCCCTTTCGCCGGCGCCGCCGCAGGCGAATACTTCCGCGACACAGGCCGCCACGCCCTCGTCATCTACGACGACCTCTCGAAACAGGCCGTAGCCTACCGCGAAGTCTCGCTCATTCTCCGCCGCCCGTCCGGCCGCGAAGCCTATCCCGGCGACATCTTTTACCTCCATTCGCGCCTCCTCGAGCGTGCAGCCCGGATCATAAGCCGGCAGGAGGTCGCGGAAACGATGAACGACCTGCCGGCGTCCCTGAAAGGCCGCGTTCGGGGAGGCGGCTCTCTCACCGCGCTGCCCGTCATCGAAACGCAGGCTGGCGACGTCGCCGCCTACATACCGACAAACGTCATCTCCATCACCGACGGACAAATCTTCCTCGAAAACGACCTCTTTAACCAGGGCATACGTCCTGCCATAAACGTCGGCATCTCCGTCTCGCGCGTCGGTGGAAGCGCGCAGGTGAAAGCCATGAAGCAGGTCGCCGGCACGCTCAAGATCGACCAGGCGCAGTATCGCGAGTTGGAATCGTTCACCAAATTCGGCAGCGACCTCGACCCGGTCACGGCTTTTACCATCGACAAGGGGCAGAAAAATACCCAGCTGCTCATACAGCCCCAGTACGCTCCCATGCCGGTCGAGGAACAAATCGCCGTCCTGTATTGCGGCACAAAAGGGCTGCTAAGGAACATCCCGGCGGCCGGTGTTCGCGATTTCGAGCAATCCTTCCTGCACGTCCTCCGCAGCAATCACCGGGAGGACGTCCTGGAACCCCTGCGCCGGGGCATACTGGACGACAGCGTCGTCGCTGCTATTGAAGCCTGCGCCGCAAAAATAACCGGCGGGACTTCCCGTTAGCGCTGCCGGCATTCGATATTCAATGACAAACGAGAAATCATGGCATCATTCAAGGAAATAAGAAAGCGGATAAACTCCATAAAGAGCACCCGGAAGACGACTTCGGCGATGAAAATGGTATCATCGGCAAAGCTGCACAAGGCCGAGAACATGATAGCAAACATGCGCCCGTACGCCGAAGCGCTGCATCGCGTGATGGAAGCGTCGCTCACGGCGGATTATTCGGACGCATTGAGCAGTGAACGCCCGGCCGGTAAGGTCGCCATCGTTGCCTTCGCTTCCGATTCGTCCCTTTGCGGGGCTTTTAATTCCAACGTCCTGCGCGAGTTGCTGCGTGTCGTCGAGGGTTATCGCCGGTCGCCGGAAAGCGTTAAGATTCTTGTCTATACGGTTGGCCGGAAAGTGTACGACGCAATCAGGAAAACGGATATAGCCGTGACCGGGAATTTTGAAGACCTCGCCGGCAAACCCGGTTATGATGTGATTGCGGATTTTGCGGAATCGCTGATTCGCCAGTTTGAAAACCGGGAGATAGACCGCGTGGAACTGATCTATCATCATTTCAAAAGCGCAGGCTCGCAGGTGTTATTGCGCGAACAGCTCCTGCCCGTTGCGCTTCATAAAACGGACGGCGGTAACAGCACGGATTATATTTTCGAACCGTCCTACGAGGGCTTGCTGAACGCTTTGATACCCAAAAGCGTCAAACTGCAACTGTACACGGCGCTTCTGGATTCAAACGCCTCGGAACATGCCGCCCGGATGATTGCCATGCAGACGGCGACCGACAACGCCGACGACCTTGTCGGCGAGCTGACCGTCGAATACAACAAATCACGTCAGCAGGCCATCACAAACGAACTGTTAGACATAGCCGGAGGACACGCCGGCAACCTGTGAATCATGTCGAAAACCGTAAGCGTATATTGCTCCTCAAGCGACAGGATAGACAGCCTGTATGCAAAAGATGCCGAGACGTTAGGCCGCCTCCTGGGCGAGCGCGGCATGACGGTCGTCAACGGAGCCGGAAACATCGGCCTCATGCGCATCGTCTCCGACGCTGTCCTGTCGTCCGGCGGGACGGTTACGGGCGTAATACCCGG
>JAIRZY010000177.1 GCA_031266995.1 Tannerella sp. | reverse complement strand
AAGACGCTGCAGGAGGGTGGCCTTGTGATCTATCCGACGGATACGCTGTATGCCGTGGGCTGCAACGCGCTGGACGTCCATGCGGTAGAAAAGATGTGCCGCATGCGTGGCGTCGATACGCAGAAATGCCGCCTGTCGATCATCTGCGCCGACCTCTCCGGCGTCAGCGACTACGCGCGGGTGAACAATGCGGCCTTCCGCCTGCTGAAGCAGTGCCTGCCCGGGCCGTACACGTTCATCCTGCCCACGGTGAACGGGAGCGAGTTGCCCCGCCCCTTCCGCAATCGACGGGAAGTCGGGATTCGCATCCCCGCCAGTCCGATTGTCGTCGAGCTGGTGCGCACCCTCGGCAATCCGCTGCTCACCATGTCCGTGCCCTGCGACGAAGACGAAAGCGAATACGCTACCGACCCCGAACTGATAAACGAAAGGTATGGAAGCAGGGTCGACACGGTCATTGACGGCGGCTTCGGCGGGACGGAAGGGTCGACCGTCGTCGACTGCACGTCGGACGACGTCACGGTCGTCCGGCAGGGGAAAGGCCCCTGGCCGGTCTGAGACCGTCTTGAATCTTGAATCTTGAATATTGAATTTAAAACACACGCCTCGCCGCCGTCCAACTGTCGATGGCGATTTCGATGCGCTCTTTCGGCAGGGAGGACGAAAACTCCAGCCTGATCTCCTTCCTGTCGCCCGGCATGAGCGTGACGTAGTTGTCCGAATAATGCACGGGCAGGATGCGCCGGCCCGTCTGCCGGTCGAACACCTTGATACGGTTGAAAAACGAGATGTGGCCGTCGGCCTCCATGCGCACCGTTCCGGCATAGTCGTCTCCCGACTTTTCGAGCGAAACGCGCACCTCGGGCATGCTTGGCGGCAGCTCAGTCAGCGCGCTGTAATCCTTTTCGACCGTCGTCAGCCAGTAGATATTGTCCGTCAGCTCCCGGCCATCCTCCGAGAGCGTGAGTTTGAGGAACCAGGCGCCCTCGACCTGTTCGGGGACAGGCACTTCGAACAGCCGCTCCACGCTGGCGGGCGATATGGACGCGTCCGCCTCCCGCTCCCAGCATACCGCGCCCGACCGGTCGCAGACCTGCGCCTTCACGCGCACCGCGTGTTTTCCCAGCCCCGTGTTGAGCAGTTCCACCTGCCCGCTGACCCTGTTATACGACGGGTGCAGCGGTTCGCAGCCCTTCTTCGTGCCGTAAAGCGAGGCATTTACGTCGAGAAAATAATCATACATCTGTCCCCGCAGCGCAGTCCACGGGTTTTGCGTTTTCCAGATCAGGATGCCGGTATACCACTCCCACATGCGCGACGCCCATCCTTCCATAAACGAGCGGTACTGGTCGTAATTGACGGCCTGCGCATACTTGCAGTAGGTTTCGATGTCGGTCACTTCGCCATACCGCTCCAGTTGATCGCCGTAGCCGAGGTCGCGATGGTAGCGCCATGCCGCGCCGCCCGTCCGCCCCGTCCGCGGCACCTGTGCCAGTTCGCTCTCCGTCATCATCATGCGCATGCTCTCGACTTCGGGCGAGCCGACCGACCCCGCTTCGGGATTGAACGCCGGGTGATGACGCTCGAAAAACCACTCCGGCTCCTGAATACCGTACGGGCCGTCGCCGACGCCGGTTTTGTTTCGCCCGATGAGCACCGTATCCGTCGAATAGCTGACATAGAGGCGTTCGGGGTCAAGGCGCGGGAAGACTTCGCACCTCAGCCTCCGGTCGATGTCTTCGGCCGGCGGCCATTCGTTGCCGCCGCACCAGAGGCAGAGGCTCGGATGATTGCGTATCATTCGCACCTGGTCTTCCACCGACGCCAGAAAAAGGTCGTGATCGTCGGGATATTCCCGGCGCCTTTCGCGCGAATCCAGCTTCATCGCATCCTCCCACGCGCCGTTGCAGTCGCCGCTGACCCACAGATCCTGAAAGACAAGGAGACCGAACTCGTCGCAAGCATCATAAAATTCGGGGCGCTCCAGCAGTGCGCCGCCCCACACGCGAATCATGCGCACGTTCATTTCGGCATGAAAACGCACCTCGGCGCGATAGCGTTCGGGCGAAAGGCGCAGCAGCCATTCGGAGGCGATGTAGTTGCCGCCCGTGATGAAGACCGGCTGCCCGTTGACGTAGAAGATGCGCCCGCCCGTGTCGGGAGACGTCCCGGTCGTAATCTCGCGGATGCCGTAGCGCAGTTGCCGGCTGTCGCTGACTGCGCCGTCCGCCGCTTCGAACGTGATGCGCAGGTCATACAGCTCCTGCCTGCCGATGCCGTTGGGCCACCACAGGCGCGGGTTCGCGACCGTCAGTTCCCTGAAGGCGACCGGCCGCTTTTCGTGTGGCGCCAGCGTCAGGGGCAGCGTCAGGCGGCGGCCGGCCGTCTCGCATGTCAGCACGCCTTTTTGCACCGCGTCCGAGGTGTTTTCCACTTCTGCGGAGATGCGTACGGTGGCATCCTTCTGATCTCCTTCGGGCTGGCGGACGCCGGCCACTTTCGTGACGACGTATGGATGCTGCACGCGTACGGCGCCGGTCGCCGTGATGGACACCTCGTCCCAGATGCCGGTGTTGCGGTCGCGCACGGGTTGAATCCAGTCCCAGCCGGGCGTAAACTGCATGGTGACGTTGCGGGCGATTTCGCCGTCGCCGCCCTGTCCGCCGTTGGGACTGCCCGGATAGTCGGGCGGATACACGATGACGGCCAGCAGGTTGTCTTCGCCTGCCTTCAGGTACGGGGTGACGGGGAAGCTTTTCCGCAGAAACATGCCTTCGTGAGTGACGGTGTTCAGCCGTTTCCCGTTCAGGAAAATGTCGGCCCTGTAGTTGATTCCTCTGAAATTAAGCCATATCTGCTGTTCCGGCGTCCATGCCTCCACCCGGAACGGGCGCACGAACCAGAACGTGTAGAAATCCCGCCCGACGTCGTATATGTCGGGAATCAGGTTGTTGTTCATGCTGAACTCGGGCGCGGGGAAGACCCCGTTCTCCAGCAGCGTAGTCAGGACGGTCCCCGGCACTTTCGCCGCCATCCAGCCGTCCGCGACGAAAGGCGAGGCGGAGAGCCGGTTTCCGTCGATGCGGATTTCGTTCGCACGGCGTGCGTACCAGCCACTGTGCAGCAGCGTTTTTTCTCCTGCGGCGGGGATGCGTATCTCTCCGTCCGCCTGCGCATAAGCCTTATGCCCCGACAGAAGGAGGCATATCATGGATATAAAGGCGAGATTCTTTTTCATAAGCGTGTTGTTTCGGTTGGCTGAAAGTAGGGATTTTGAAGAACACGGATTGTCGGTACTCTGTATTTTTGCTGTTTAGCGCTGCATTCCGGATAATTGTCTTTTCAGTTCCTCTATTGTTTTGTCTTTGTTTTCCAGTGCTTTTCCCTGTTCCTCCAGCGCTTTGTTCTTTTCCGTAAGTGTTTTTCCCTGCTTCTCCAGTTCCTTGTCCTTTTTCTCAAGCGCTTTGTCTTTTTCTTCTATTGCTTTTTTCTGTTCTTTCAGCGCTTTTTGCTGCTCCCTCAGCTCCTTTTTCTGTTCACGGGTGATTTCCTTTTCTTCTGCAAGCTCCCGCTCCCTGTCCTGCAGCTCTTTCAGGAAATCGTCTTCCATTTCCATCTCGTATATAGGATTCGCGATATACATGACTGTTTTTCTTAAAAGCATTGAATCACTGTGTTTTTGTTATTTGCGCTGCATTTCGGACAGTTGCCTTTTCAGGTCTTCGATTGCTTTTCCCTGTTCTTTCAGCACCATACCCTGTTCTTTGAGCGTTTTGTCTTTTTCTTTCAGCGCTTTGTCTTTTTCTCTAAGTGCTTTCTTCTGCCCCCTGGTGATTTCCTTTTCTTCCGCAAGCTCCCGCTCCCTGTCCTGAAGCTCTTTCAGGAAGTCGTCTTCCATTTCCATCTCGATCTGTATGTCTTCGCTCTCGGCGGCCATGCGCAGGCGGCGGATGATGGGACGGTATATTTCGGGGAAATCTTCTTCATTTACTTTCATACAGTGATGATTCATCGTGCGGTTCGTCTGGTCGAAGATGCTTAGCAACTTTTCCAGATCGCTGCGGCGGCGCTGCTTAAGCTGGTCTATCTGCACGATCCATGAACGGTGGTGGAGGCTTTCTATAAACTCGTTCGACTGCGTTTCCACTTCTTCGTCCGTCACGGCGTCTTTCGTATGGCTGTCCACCTGAATGACCGGGCGTCCGGAGATGCCGATGTCGTAGCCCAGAAGGAAGATGCAGTATATCTGGCGCGCCTTCTTGCTGTTTTTTCCTCCGTACACATTCTCCGGGTTTTCGTAATGCAGCCCCAGGTAACGACGAAAACGCATGATGTCCGAAGCAAGTTTTGCTTTTTGCAGTTCTATCATGACGGTTTTGAACTTTCCGCCGGGCAGGGCTATGCGTGCGGAAAAGTCAAAGCGGCACACGGTGTACTGCGTCGTTTCTGTTTCCGCCTTTTTCCGTCCGCCACCTTTAATCCGGGCTGTGCGCTCCTGCGAGGCAAAGTCAAGTTCTACAACTTCTTCCTGAATGATGGCCGAGAGGAACGCCCTGGCTACCCGGTTGTCTTCCATCATGAACTTGAAGGCGACGTCGTATATTGGATTCGCGATATGCATGGCTGTTTTATTTTTCAGTTACCGGTTACAAACTTACGTAAAATAATTTAGCTGCACGCCGCTGGCGCAAGTTTTTTAACTTAACCACACGACTTTTGCAGGCGAGCTTAGAGTCCACCCTTATAAAGGATTTTGAAACCGTCTATTATCTCGAACCGTTTACATCACAAAGAACGTCCCCGGCCTGAGCAGTTCGTCGTATTTCTCCCTGTTGAACTTGTAGAAATAAGCGCCGCGCCTGGACGCGCTCTTGTCTTTATCTTCCTGTTTTTCAAGAACGCCCATGTCGAGCATCCGTTTGCGGAAATTACGTTTGTCGAGCGTTTTGCCGTATATTGCTTCATAGAGCGACTGCAGTTGGGGAAGCGTGAATTTCTCTGGTAAAAGATTGAATCCTATCGGTCTGATGGCCGCTCTGCGCTGCAGGCGGTCGATCGTATCCTCTACAATCCGGTTGTGGTCGAAGACGAGCGGGCCGACGTCGTTCAGCGGCGCCCATCTGGCGTGGTGTCTGCGGCAGAGCGCGTCGTCGAACAGGGCCATGTTGATCAGCGCATAGTAGGCGATGGAAATCACGCGTTCGCCCGTGTCGCGGCCGATTTGCCCGTAGGCCCCGACCTGTTCCATGTAGACGCCGTCGATACCCGTATATTCATATAATGTACGCTGCACGGTATCCTCGATATTCTCGTCCGGACGGATAAAACCACCCATCAGCGACTCCATTCCCTTCAGAGGCTGGAACCTGCGCTTTATCAGCAGAAGGTAGAGCCTGCTGTTCTTAAAACCGAGAATGATGCAGTCGACCGAGACGTAAAACTTTTTTTCCGAACTGTAAAAAGCCCCCATGCTTACTGTATTTTGTTTCAAAGCGCAAATGTAGAAAAAATATTGCCAATCTGTTTTGTAATGCGATAAAAATTTCGTTTCTTTGCGCCCGCTTTACGTAATCTCTGGCGGGAAAAGTGTGATCCGTTATATTGCGTTTCGTCAAAAACAAACACAAAAAAGCTATAAGACAATGGATTTGATTAAAATTGCAGAAGAAGCATTTGCTTCCGGAAAAAAGCATCCGGAATTCAAAAGCGGTGATACGGTGACAGTTTCGTATCGTATTACCGAAGGAAACAAGGAACGTATCCAGCAGTACAAAGGCGTCGTCATCCGCATTTCGGGTCACGGCGACAAGAAGCGTTTTACCGTTCGCAAAATGTCTGAAAACGTGGGAGTAGAGAGGATTTTCCCGTACGATTCTCCGTTTATCGAGAGCATAGTGCTGAACAAGGTCGGAAAAGTGCGCAGGGCGAAACTCTACTATCTGCGTCAGCGTACAGGCAAGAAAGCCCGTATTAAGGAAAAGAGAGTCTGATCCGGTCGCGGCCGGGAAAAGAAAAGGAAAAAGTCATGTCGCCCGTGTGCAGCATGGTTTTTTCGTTTAAGTAGCGCGTAAAAGGCATGTTTCAAAATCCCTCGCCAGCTTTCCTCCGAAAGCCCGCCGGCTTTTACCCAAAAGCCCGCCTGCAATTTTAAAAAGCCGGCGGGCTTTTCAAAAAAGCACAGGCAGCAAATTTTAAAAGCCCGCCGGCTTTTTATATCACATCCTATTCAAACACGAGATAAGAATCCTACATTCTCACATTGTCTCATTTTCACATTCCCACATTGTTTTATTTCCTCCCGAAATCCGCCGGAATCTCGCCCCACGCAGCCGTATTCCATTTCATGACGGGCGTCGAGCAGTCATTTTCCAGCAGCCACTTCTCGGCGCGGGCGATCAGGTCGAATATCGGCGCGTTGTGTTGCGTACGTTTGAGCATTGTCCGGCAACTCTTTATCCGCACCCATTTGATGGCGTTCAGGCTGTCGGAGTAGAGCGGGAGGTGGAGGTTCCCCTTTTTCATGAACGCCAGCCCGTGCACCAGCGCAAGAAACTCGCCCACGTTGTTCGTCCCCTCCTTCAGGGGGCCGATGTGAAACCACTCTTCGCCCGTCGCCACGTATACGCCACGATATTCCATGTCGCCGGGATTGCCGCTGCAGGCCGCATCGACGGCAAGGCTCTCGCGGACGTACGGCGGCGACACGTCCTCGCGAACGGCCGGGTGCGCCGCCTTCGCCTCCTCTTTTGCCGGCAGACGCGCCGGCTGAGGACGTGGCTCATAGCCCGATTCAAAGCCCTCGCGGGCAGCCTCGAACGAATCGAACGACCGGTATTGGGCACCGGAAAAACCCAGAATCTGCAACTGACAGTCCATCCAGTTATCATAAATCCCCGGATTTACGCCGTTCCAGACCACATAAAACTTTTTCTTTCCCATGCCGCAAAGGTAAATTTAAATTTCAGTAAAACGCATCCGCATTTCGACGAAAATGAATATTTTTGCATGAAAAAAGATGCGGAGATTCTTCAATATAGTTATTCGTAAGACATGGGAAGCAGAGATTTAAGCGCCTGCGATGTCGCGTCCCTTCCGGGTGTAGGGCCTAAGAAGGCGGAGGTGCTGAAGCAGGAGCTGAGCATCGTATCGTACGAAGACCTTCTGTATTACTTCCCGTACAAATACGTGGACCGCAGCCGTTTCTACAAAGTCAGCGAAGTGAACAGCACGATGCCGTACATTCAATTGAAAGGACGGATCACGCACTTCGAAACCGTCGGCGAATTACGCTCCAGGCGACTGATAGGACGGTTCACGGACGGAACGGGATTCATTGACCTGGTGTGGTTCAAGGGCTTAAAATACATTACCGACAAGTACGCAACCGACCGCGAATACATCGTCTTCGGCAAGCCGACCGAGTTCGGACGAAACTGCAACATCGTCCATCCCGACGTGGATACGCTCAACGACGCCCGGCAGGTCGCGGGCGGCCTGATGCCTTTCTACAACACGACTGAGCGGATGAAAAAAGTGTTTCTCCACTCGCGCGCCGTCCAGAACCTGCAATACGCGCTCCTGTCCGAACTGCACTGGACGCTTCCCGAGACGCTGCCCGCCGACCTGATCGGGCGATTACGCATGCTCTCCCTCTCCGAGGCCATGCGGAATATCCATTTCCCCGCGTCGAACGACCTGCTGAGCCGGGCGCAGGCGCGGCTGAAGTTCGACGAGCTGTTCTTCATCCAGTTGAACATCCTGCTGACGGCGCGCATGAGGCTGGAGAAACTGAAAGGGCTGGTCTGCTCGCGGGTAGGCGATTTTTTCCACACGTTCTACCGGCAGCACCTGCCGTTCGAGCTGACAAACGCCCAGAAACGGGTCGTGCGCGAGATACGCGCCGACATGGGTAGCGGGCGCCAGATGAACCGCCTGCTGCAGGGCGACGTGGGCAGCGGCAAGACGCTGGTCGCCTTCCTCTCCATGCTGATTGCCGTCGACAACGGTTACCAGGCGTGCATCATGGCGCCGACCGAGATTTTGGCGCAACAGCACTACGAGACCATCCGCACCATGCTGCACGACATGGACATACGCATCGTCCTGCTGACCGGCTCGACGAAAAAGCGGGAACGTGACAAGAGCCTTCCCGCCATTGCCGCCGGCGAGATACGGCTGATCGTCGGCACGCACGCACTGCTGGAAGACACCGTCGTCTTTGCATCGCTCGGCCTGGCGATTATCGACGAGCAGCACCGCTTCGGCGTTGTCCAGCGTTCCAGGCTGTGGGGGAAGAACAAAACCGTCCCGCACGTCCTGATCATGACTGCCACGCCGATACCGCGCACGCTGGCCATGACGCTGTACGGCGACCTGGACGTGTCCGTCATCGACGAACTGCCGCCGGGACGCAAACCGGTGAAGACGGTGCACCGCTTCGACAACAAACGCGCCGAACTGTTTGCTTTCCTGCGCGACGAGATACGCCGGGGGAGGCAGGTCTACGTCGTGTATCCGCTGATAGAAGAAAGCGAGAAACTCGACTTCAAAAACCTCGAAGAGGGCTACGGCACTTTCCGGGAGGTGTTTCCCGAATATCGCGTAGGCATGGTGCACGGCCGGATGAAACCGCAGGAAAAGGAGGCCGCCATGCAGCAGTTCGTATCCGGGCAGACACATATTCTGGTGGCAACGACCGTAATAGAAGTCGGCGTCAACGTTCCGAACGCCTCCGTGATGGTGATTGAGAGTGCCGAGCGTTTCGGCCTTTCGCAACTGCACCAGTTGCGCGGGCGCGTAGGGCGGGGTGCCGAACAGTCGTACTGCATCCTCGTGTCGTCGCACAAGCTCGGCAACGAGACGCGCAAACGGCTCGAAATCATGGTCGGCAGCAACGACGGCTTCAGGATTGCGGAGGCCGACCTGCAACTGCGCGGCTACGGCGACCTGGATGGCACGCAGCAAAGCGGCTACGGGGTATTCCTGAAAATAGCCAGCCTGGCAACTGACGGCCAGATACTGCAGCACGCCCGCAATATGGCGGAACAAATACTCCACGACGACCCGCAACTGGAGGAGCCCGCAAACAAAGTCCTGCGCGACCGCCTGAAATCGCTTTTCGGCAGGAAAATGAGCTGGGGCTTGATCAGTTGACAAATGTTGACTACCTTTGCATCCGTACAAATATAATAGTTCGGGAAATATGGAGAACAGACCGAAAGCGGACGGAATGATTGTGATTACGCCGGTGAAGGACGCGATCGCGTCAACACTGGAGACCGTGAAGGCGATCGTCGCCTCGGAGATGCGGATTCCCTTTACATATATTGTATACAACGATTTCAGTACGGAAGAAAATACCCGCAGGCTGGCGGAAGCCTCGTCGGCATACGGCTTTACGCTGGTCAACCTGTCGGAAAAGACGAATCGGCCCTCGCCCAATTACCTGTGGATATTGCAGGACGCGCAGCGACGGGCGCTGGAAAAGAGCGCCGTCCTCTGCATCGTCGAATCCGATGTGACCGTACGCCCTCACACGCTTCAGTCCCTGTTCGACGGCGCGCTCGCCCGGCCGGACTGCGGGATTGCCGCGGCCGTCACCGTCGACAGTGCGGGGCAGATCAATTACCCCTATCTCTACGCAAAGAAGGAAGCGAACCGGATCGTCCCTACCCGCAGGCACGTGAGTTTCTGCTGCTCGCTGCTGACGGACGCTTTCCTGCGGAAATACAGCTTCGCGCAGTTGGATCCTTCCAGGGCATGGCACGACGTGACCGTCTCGCACCGGTCGCTGGCACTGGGCTTCACGAACTATCTGTTTGCCACGCTCCCGGTCGTACACCGGCCGCACAGCAGCCGCCCGTGGAAGCAACTGAAATATACGAACCCGCTTCGCTATTACTGGCTGAAGCTCGTTCATAAACGTGATAAAATATAACCGGCCGGGATGAAACAACCGGAAAACAGGCCGCTGGTCTCCGTCGTGATTCCCGTATATAATGCAGCGGAATTTCTTGAAGAAACATTGCGTTCCGTACTCGCGTCTGCCTATCCGAATGTGGAAATCGTGCTCGTGGACGACGGCTCGACGGACGGTTCCGCAGCCATCGCCGCCCGGTATGCCGCCCGATACGCCCGGATTCATTTCCTGTCGCAGGCCAATGCCGGTGCCGCCGCAGCCCGAAACCGCGCCGTCGATGCGGCAAAAGGCGAATACATCCTGCCGGTAGATGCCGACGACCGCATCAGCGCCGAATATATCTCGCTGGCGGTGGAGGCCCTGCACGGGCATCCCGACGTCAAAGCGGTATATGCGGAAGCGGAGTTTTTCGGCGATCGCAGCGGGAAATGGCAACTGCCGCCTTTCTCCCTTCGCCTGCTGGCGCGCAGGAACATGATACCGGTCTGCGGCATGTATCGCAAAGACGACTGGGCGAAGGCGGGCGGCTATCGCACGGACGTCGGACGCGAGGACTGGGTTTTCTGGATTTCCATCCTGAAAGACGGCGGACGGGCGGTTCGCCTGAATCACGTGGGGCTGTATTACCGGATTCAAGCCGTCTCAAAGCGGAAGAAAGACCGCAAACTGCTGAAGCGCACGATCGACATACTGAACGGGTTGTATCCCGACTTTTTCCTCCGCGAACTGAAAGGCCCCCTGCGATACAGACGTACGTGGTCGAAGCTGATCAACACATGCCTCGGATGGATATTTGCAAGAAAAACGGTATTGCATCCCGACTATAAAAGGCTGGAACCTTTCTTTCTTCGCCTTCCTTCCCTGTTTTCAGCGCAGGGCGAAGTGATGTTTAAGGGCCGGAACGAACTGCGGCTGTTCCGTCAGGACGGATATGAACTGATGGTGAAGTCATACAGGCGCCCGAACGTGCTGAATGCCGTAGTCTACGGTTTCCTGCGGGCTTCGAAGGCGGAGAGGGCTTACCGTCATGCATTGCGTCTGCTGGCCGAAGGCATCGGCACGCCTGCACCCGTGGGCTTCGTGACCTGCCGGCGATGGTTCCTGTTTGCCGGCAGCTATTCGGTCACGCTCCGTTCCGCCTGTCCCTGCACGTACCGGGAACTGTTCGTGCGCACATTTCCCCGCCGCGACGAAATACTCGAAGCCATTGCCTACACGACAGCGCGTATGCACGAACATGGCCTCCTGCACCGGGATTATTCCGCGGGAAACATCCTCTTCGACGACGCTCCGAACGTGATTCCGGTAGAGATCATCGACCTGAACCGCATGTCGTTCGGCAGGGTGGGGATGAAAAAAGGATGCCGGAATTTTGACCGCCTGCCCGCCACGGATGACATGATAGCCGTCATGGGCACCTGCTATGCCAGAGAACGGGGCTTCGATGCAGAGACGTGTATCGCAAATTTTCGCAACAAAGCAAAGGAATAGAGTAGGGGAGAGAGCGCAGGCGGCTAAAGGAGTCCTTAGAAAATAAGAGTTGAAACATATATTCTTAAATCTCATATCACTGAGCGTGTCCTCCGTCATTGCGAACGCAGTGAAGCAATCCGGCCCCTTCCGTCCAATGTCATTAAGTGAAACCGGAACAACCTGAAAGATTGGATTTTCATAACCGTGGGTCGCTGACCTGCAGGTAGAGACGCGATGCATCGCGTCTCTACAACAACAGCCCTGCACGCCGTCCCCGGCGTCCATGCCGTTCCAAAACCCTTATCATCCGGAAGCGCCCTTAGTAGCCCGGACAGCCCCTCATCATATACCCATTATTCACCTTATTACCGTACAGATATAATAAGGGAACGCGAGGGAAGGATGCGCCCCGGGATACTAAGGGCGCTTCCGGATAATACGGGCTCGCAGCGTAGAGACGCGATGCATCGCGTCTCTACAACAACAGCCCTGCACGCCGTCCCCAGCGTCCATGCCGTTCCAAAACCCTTATCATCCGGAAGCGCCCTTAGTAGCTCGGACAGCCCCTCATCATATACCCCTTATTCACCTTATTACCGTACAGATATAATAAGGGATCGCGAGGGAAGGATGCGCCCCGGGATACTAAGGGCGCTTCCGGATAATACGGGCTCGCAGCGTAGAGACGCGATGCATCGCGTCTCTACAACAACAGCCCTGCACGCC
>JAIRZY010000170.1 GCA_031266995.1 Tannerella sp. | reverse complement strand
TCTTTGCGTTCCGGAATCTTTGACTTTCAAATCCCCGATTCGCGACTGACTTTGAAAAAGTGATTGATTTTACGGACGGTTGAGCAGGGCGTGCTGGCGTCGTGATAATGGACGATTATTTGATTTTCTGCGGCGGCTTCGTCCAGCATGCGCAGTTTTTCGTCGTAAGACGTCAGCGGCTGCGTGTCGTAGGCCGAGATCCACAGCGGAGAGACCTGCGCCGAGACGGGTATCACGTCGCCCGCGAAGACGACCGTCCGACTGTCTGTCCTGACGTAGGGCGCGATTTGTCCGCACGTATGCCCGCCGTAGAGCCGCAGACGGACGTCGGCGCACAGGTCGCAGTCGGCGTCGATCAGATGCAGTTTTCCCGCCTGCGCGACGGCGTCGATATTTTCGGGGAAATAGGAATCGGCTTCCAGCGGATGAGGGTTCAGGCTGTTTTCCCACTGCGCGCGGCTCACATGGCAGGTCGCGCCGGGGAAGACCGGCGTCGCGCGGCCGTTTTCGTAGCGCGTCGCGTAGCCGCAGTGGTCGAAATGCAGGTGCGTAAGTATCACGTCGGTCACCTGTTCGGGCGCGATGCCGTATGCTTTCAGCGCGTCGCAGAGGTCTGTCAGGTCGCAGAAGTGGTAGGACGTGTTTTTCAGCTTCTCCAACTGTTTGTTTCCGACGCCGGTGTCAATCAGTATGATGCGTCCGCACCGGGTCGCGACCAGGCCTGCGCGCATGGCCAGCAGGCAGCGGTTTTGCTCGTCGCACGGATAACGCCGGCTCCACGCCTGGCGCGGCGTCGCCCCGAACATGGAGCCGCCGTCGGCATAAAAGAAGCCGGTGTCAATCAGTCGAACAGTTGTCTTTTCCGTCATTATTTATCAATTTAAAGAGCCGGGGCTTCAGGATTCAAAGACTTCGGGATTCGCAGATGACTCATTTATTTAAATGGATGATTTCTTCCTCGAAGACAGTAAGCTTCTCGACGCCTGCGTCGGTGACCAGAAAACTGTTTTCTATGCCGACGGCGCCTGTGTGCGGTATCACGAATTTGGGTTCCAGCGCGAGGGTCATGCCGGCCTGCAGTTCGTCGTTCGAGCGGGCGGAGAGTACGGGCAGTTCGTTAATCTGCAATCCGATGCCGTGTCCCGTAAATTTTGCCTGCTGCGCCGTTCCCATGAAGAAGGCGCTCAGCCCCGCCTCGGCGACGATTTCCAGCGCCTGGCTGTAGAGCGCGGCGCAGGAGACGCCCGGACGCGCCGTGCGGACGAAGGCATCCTGTATGGCGAGCGACACGCTGTGCGCCCGGTAAGCCGCTTCGGGCAGCGTGCCGATGGCAAACACGCGGGTCATGTCGGTCAGGTATGCCGAGTAGTTGCCCGCCATGTCGACCATCACGGCCATCCCCTCTCTGAGCGCCGTCCCGTTCGCACCGACCGGGCACAGCGGCGTCTGTCCGCCTCCTCCCAGCGCGAAATCGAACGGCGAAGGCATTCCGGCATTGTCGCCCGCCAGCACGCTGCCCATGAAAATATTCATGTTCGACCCGTAAACGCTGAACAGCCCGATCGAACCGTTCAGCCGCATGCGCCTCTCAATCTCTGCCTGAAACTCCAGGTCCGTCATGCCGGAGCGGAAACACGACGCAATCTCCGAATAGGTAGCCGCGTGGCGCGTAGCCGAGAGGCGCATCTGCTCGAGTTCGCAGGGCGTCTTGATCATGCGCAGGCGACGTATCAGCGCGGTAGCGTTGCCCGTTTCGGGCGACCGGAATGCAGCCTGCAGGCGCAGACATTCGCTGTACGCCATCTCGTCCGTCTCGAGCAGCAGCCTGCCGGGCAGCGGCAATCCTTTTGCGGCCAGCGCGCCGGGCATGTCTTCGGGCTTGCGGATGAAGGTGGCGCCCGCTTCGTCGAACGGGTTCGGACGTTTGACGAAAAGCTGCAGCTCGCCGTCGACGGGCAGGTAGCAGTATCCGCTGAACACTTTGCCCGTGAGATAGAATATGTTGATGTTCATGCCCAGCAGGCAGGCGTCCGCCCCCGTCTGCCGCATGGCTTCCCGGACGCGCTCGCGCCTTCGTTCCAAATCGTTGTGAAGATTCATTTTCTTTTTTCTGTAACCGGCCTCAAAGGTAGTCATTTTCGCGCGTTCAGGCGCCCTGAAGCAGCAGTTTCAGCCACACGAAAAGGCAGATGAAGAGCAGCGCAGGCAGCATGTTGATGATTTCGATCTGTTTTATCTTGAGCAGTATGAGACTGAGTCCGATGAGGATGACGCCGCCGACGACGCTGATTTCGGCAATGATCGCCCCCGGTATGTCCTGCCCGACGATGGAGACAAACAGCGTGATGCCGCCCTGAAAGAGCAGCACGAGTGCGGCCGAGCACAGGATGCCCACCCCCAGCGCCGAGGCGAGCATGATGGAGGAAAAGAAATCCATGATAGACTTGGTGAGCAGCAGGTCGGACGTTTTCCCCAGGCCCTCCTCGATGCATCCGACGATCGTCATCGATCCCATGCAGAAAAGAAGGAAACCCGTCGTCAACCCTTCGGTGAAGCGGTCGTTTTTCGATTTCATTTTCGACTTGACGTAGTCGCCCAGGCGGTCTATCCGCTCGCCGAGCCTGCACGCAACGCCCGCAAAGCCGCCCAGCACGAGGCTGAGCACCACCAGGAGCGGCGAAGAAATGTCGAGCGACATCTTCACGCCCAGCAGCAGCGTGAAAAGCCCCACGGCCTGAAAATAAACCGTCTCGTACCGCCCGGGCAGCGCTTTGCGGATCAGCAGTCCGATGCCGCTGCCGGCAATGACCGCCGCCGTGTTTACCAGTGTTCCTGTCATATCCTTTTTTAGCGTGCGAAGATAGGAAGAATTGCATAAACAAAAAACTTTTGCAGTATTTTTGGAATAATAGCAAAACTTTTTGTAGTTTTGCGGCCATTATGTTTCGAAATTTATATGCAAAAAACAGATCCGATTATCATGAGCAATAACAAGACGTTAAAAATCAAGTTTTACGGCGGCGAAGACATTCCGCTGGAGCTGCACAAGGTGCGTGTCGTACAGAAGCTGAATCTCGTCCCCGTCGAGCGCCGGCTCGAAGCCCTCCACGAAGGCGGGTTCAACACGTTTCGCCTCACGACGAACGACGTTTTTCTCGACATGCTGACCGACAGCGGCACGAACGCCATGAGCGACATGCAGGTCGCCGCCATGATGCACGCCGACGATGCCTATGCCGGCTCGCAGAGCTTCGCCCGCCTGCAGAAAGCCGTCGAGGACGTGCTGAAGAAGAAATACCTCCTGCCCGCGCACCAGGGACGCGCGGCCGAGAACGTCATCGCACGCGCCTATATCAGCAAAAAAGGCGATTTGATTCCCACCAACTATCATTTTACAACCTTCCTCGCGCATATCACGCAGTACGGCGGGCGCCTCGTCGAGCTGCTGTATGACGAGGCCTTCAACCTCAGCTCGACGCACCCCTTCAAGGGCAACATGAACGTCGAAGGGCTGGAGCAGGTGATCCGCGAAACCGGCGCCGAAAACATCCCCTTCATCCGCATGGAAGCGTCGACGAACCTGATAGGCGGGCAGCCGTTTTCGGTACAGAACCTGCGCGAAGTGCGCCGTGTGGCCGACCGCTACGGTCTCAACATCGTGCTCGACGCAAGCCTGCTGGGCGAAAACGCCTATCTGGTCATACAGCGCGAGCCGGAGTTTCGCAACGCGTCGATGGAAGACGTGATCGCCACCATGACCGGCCTTTCGGACATCGTCTATTTCTCTGCACGCAAACTCAGCTCCTCACGCGGCGGCGGCATCTGCACGAACGACCTGGCCACCTATCGCAAAATGGAAGCCCTCATACCGCTCTTCGAAGGATTTCTGACGTACGGCGGCATATCCGTCCGCGAAATCGAGGCGATGGCCGTCGGCATGTACGAAACGCTCGACGAGACAATGATCTGCCAAAGCCCGCAGTATATCGCCTATCTGGTCAACACCCTGACGGCCTGCGGCGTGCCGATGGTGACGCCCCCCGGCGTACTCGGGGCGCATGTCGACGCGATGCGCCTCTGCGCCCACATCCCGCAGACGCAGTACCCCGCCGGCGCCCTGGCGGCAGCCTTCTTCCTCGTATCGGGCGTGAGGGGCATGGAGCGCGGATCGGTCTCCAACCAGCGCGACGAGGAGGGCAACGAGACGTATGCCGACATGGAGCTGCTCCGCCTCGCCGTCCCCCGGCGCGTCTTCACCCTCTCGCAGATCAAATACGTCATCGACCGCATGACGTGGCTCCACGAAAATCGCCATCTCATCGGCGGCCTGCGCTTCGTATACGAACCCCCCGTGCTGCGCTTCTTCATGGGCGGCCTCGAGCCGGTCTCGGACTGGCCGCAACGGCTGGTGGCGAAGTTCCGTGAAGACTTTGGCGACAGTCTCTAA
>JAIRZY010000058.1 GCA_031266995.1 Tannerella sp. | reverse complement strand
TTCTGCAACGTCAGCATAATTGCATACACGAAATGAATCGCGACAATGGCGCCCAGGCCGACCGTCGCCGCGACGGCATACCAGTTCGCACCCAGCAGCGCACAGATCATGTTGTACGCCTCGGGCGAAAAGACAGCCGTCACATTCATGCACAAGTGAAACAGCAGGAATAAAACCAGCACCGTGCCGGAAATACTCATTACCAGTTTTCTACCAATTGAAGAATGAAGTAACCACATATTACAAATAAAGTTTTAGTTATAAAATAGTCAATGTTTTTTTTATGCGACAAAGGTAGCACATTTGCGTGTATTTCGGGCACGTGGGAAGAGAAAAGTTTAAGAGAGGCTTCGGGAAAAATCGAAATTTCCCGTCCCCGCATCTTCTCCGCGCCTCCCGTCCGGCGGTAGCCTCCGGACTGCGCCGGGGGGAGGGATGCTCAGGGAAACTTCCGGAAAATACGGTTATTAAATTGCATTTTGAATCCTGAATTTTAAATTATATCCAAAAAAAACCGCAGCTTTCATATATTTTGTTTACCTTTGCCACATTCTTTTGAACGGATGAAGAAAACAAAGCAAATCACAGGAAAGAGACTGCTCGCCGCATGGTTTCTGATGGCCGTATTTCTCGCGCCGCAGGTGGCGAAGCCTCTCCACGCGGGTCATCACGAATGCGAAGATGCGAAATGCGCCCATTCGTCATGCAACGACGACTGTCCGGTTTGCCACTTCACCCTGTCGCTCTTCGTCGAGGCGGAAACGTTCGACTGCGGCGTCGTCCCGTCGCTTTCCGTTCGCGAGCCGGCGGTCTATCCGGTGAAGACCGTTCTTCCCTCCGTCCCTCCCCGTCACCTGCGCGGTCCGCCGCACGCCTGATTCCTATTCCACGTGCGGCCTGATTCTGTGCGAAGCGTTTCAAAGATTCGGTTATGATTCCGGAACGTCTGTAATGCCGGTGCACAGGAGCATCCTGTCCGCAAGTTTTATTTTCCCTATACATTAATATAGAATATTCGTATGCATACCGGATATATTCATATCCCGGCGATGTGCATGCTGTCGATTGTCCTGTGCGCAAATGCGCAGGAAACGGATTCCATCCGGGTTGTCGGTCTTGAAGGCGTCACGGTGAGTGCGTCCCGCGAGCGGGGCGTGATTCGCCGCTCCGCGCAGCCGGTAGACGTGGCGGGTGAGCGTTTCCTGACGGCGCATTTCACGGGCAACCTCGTACAGTCGCTGCAGCATCTGCCGGGCGTACAGTCCATGGACATCGGAGCGGGCTTCGCCAAGCCGGTCATCCGCGGGATGGGGTTCAACCGCATCTCCGTCGCCGACAACGGGCTTAAGCAGGAAGGACAGCAGTGGGGCGCCGACCACGGCCTCGAGATCGACGCCTTCGACGTCGAGCAGGTCGTCGTCCGCAAAGGCCCCGCGTCGCTGCTCTACGGCAGTGATGCGCTGGGCGGCGCCATCGAAATCGTCCGCCTGCCGCCGCCGGAAGACAATCGCGTCTTCGGCGAGGCGGCGACGCTGATGAAGTCGGTCAACGGACTGCTGGGCGGCTCGCTGATGCTCGGCGTGAAGAAAGACGGCTGGTATGGCAGGATACGCTATTCCGAGCAGCGCTTCGGCGACTACCGCATCCCGGCCGATACGGTCGTCTATCTCACGCAGCGCCAGCCTGTCGGCGGGCGGCTGAAGAATACCGCCGGCGTCGAACGCGATGCCTCGCTCTATGTCGAGCACCGCGCGGGACGGCGCCTCGCGCGCTATGCCCTGAGCAGCGCTTACCAGAAGACCGGCTTCTTTCCCGGTGCGCACGGCGTGCCCGACCTCGCCCGCCTGCAGGACGACGGCGACAGCCGCAACATCGAACTGCCCTTCAGCACGGTCAGCCATCTGAAGGCGACGACCCGCCAGCAGTATGCGACCGACGGCGGCGCCACGTTCTCGCTCGACGCCGGATACCAGCGCAACAACCGCGAAGAGCGCAGCCGCTTTCACACGCACTACGCCGGCCAGCCGCCGCCCGAACGCGATCCGGACCGGGAGCTGGCCTTTCTCCTCGACACGTACAGCGCCACGGCGAAGGTGCGCCTGACCGCTCTCGACGACTGGGAGCACACGGCGGGATGGGACGTGCAGTTTCAGCGGAACCGCATCGGCGGCTACTCGTTTCTGCTGCCCGCCTACCGCCGGCTGACGACGGGCGTGTTCTGGCTCGCCTCCTTTCGCCCTTCGCACGCGCTCACCGTCAGCGGCGGTATCCGCTATGACTGGGGGCGGCTGGACATTACGGCCTTTGCCGACCCCTGGCTGGCAGCCTATCTGTCCGGGCGGGGCTACACGGGCGAGATGGCGGAGGCGTACCGGTGGCGCAGCTACCCCGTCGAGCGCCGCGCGGGCGACGTCTCCGGCTCGCTGGGAATCGTCTGGGAGCCGGACGGCGCGCATCTGTTCAAGGCAAACATCGGGCGGAGCTTCCGGATGCCGGGCGCGAACGAGCTGGCGTCGAACGGCGTCCATCACGGCACGTTCCGGCACGAGCAGGGCGATCCTTCGCTGGCGTCCGAACACGGATGGCTGCTCGACCTCTCCTGGGCCTTCGCTTCGCGCGGCATCGCCGTTGCGCTCTCGCCCTTCGCCGGACTGTTCGACCACTACATCTATCTCCAGCCTTCGGGCGAATGGTCGGTACTGCCGCACGCCGGGCAGATCTACCGCTACACGGGGGCGGAGGCCGTATTTGCAGGTGCGGAGGTCGCGTTCGACGCCGATTTTCTGCGCCATTTCCACTACCGCGCCCTGTGGGAATATGTGTATACGTACAATCGCAGCGAGCACGTCCCGCTCGCCTTTTCGCCGCCGGCTACGCTTGAGCATACGCTGACGCTGAAGTGGCGGCGCTTCGAATGCTACGCCGGATGCCGGCGGCTGTATGCCCAGCGCCGCGTGGCACGGAACGAGGACGCGACGGGCGGCGCCCGCCTGTGGCACGCCGGCGTGTCGGTACGCCTGCCCTTTGCCGAGGCGACACTCGCGCTGCATAACCTGACGAACGCGGCGTATTTCAATCACCTGAGTTTCTACCGGAAAATGGAAATACCCGAACCGGGACGGAACGTGCAGTTGACGGTAAAATTTCCTTTTCATATATTACTTGACAAATAACTAATTCGTAAATTTAACAAAATGAAAACAGTAAACAGATTTTTTGCACTCGGCCTCGCGGCCGTATTATCGCTCACGTTCGCTTCGTGCGAAAAGGACAGCGACACGACCAAACCGGTCATCAACCTGATTGAGCCTGAGGAAGGCGACGTGCTGCAGATCGGCGGCGACGTACATTTCGACATGGAACTGTCGGACGACGTGATGCTCGCCTCGTACAAGGTGGAGATTCATTCGAACTTCGACGGACACGAACACGAGACGAGGGCCGGCGAAGCCACCGAGCCGTTCTTCTTCGACCGCTCGTGGGACGTCTCCGGACAGCGGAACGCGCTCATCCATCATCACGAAATCGTCGTGCCCGAAAACGCCGAGCCGGGCGATTATCACCTGATGGTCTACTGCACGGACGCTGCCGGCAACGAAGCGCACATCGCGCGCAACATCGTCCTGAGCCATGAGGGCGGCGAGCATGAGCACGAAGATTAGGGAAACAGATTCAAAATTCAACATCACAGGTGCGCCGCGTAGAGACGCGATGCTTCGCGTCTTTGCAACCCTGCCCTGCCACCTCTCCCCACAAGGGAGGGGAGGACGCCGGATACGGGCGGCGGTGCTGTTTGAATCTTTAAATCTTTGAATCTCCCGCAGGAAGACGCGATGCTTCGCGTCCCTGCGCCGCCCTGCCGGGTGGGACATCAGGAGACATTGGGGACGTCGGGGAACATCGGGGGATTTTGCAGATACGGGGCATGTCCTGTATCTGCGCGTTCCCGCTCCTTCCCGCTCCGGATTCCCGTAGAGACGCGA
>JAIRZY010000025.1 GCA_031266995.1 Tannerella sp. | reverse complement strand
TTATTGAAATTTGGCTGCAAAGGTAGAGGCTCTGCGGGCGCTGTACAATCCCTATTTGTTGGGGTTTCGATATGCAGAATTAATCATTTGTAGGGTTTTTTATCCTGTTTCGGGAAGGCACGTACCCCTCGCCTGGCCTTCGCCTGTTCACATGAAACGCTCCCCGCAGTCCCCACGTGGGGATTTCATGAATGACATGTCATTTACGCTTCCCACAACCGTGGATTTTATGTTTGACATGTCATTTGCACATTCCCCCTGCCCTGCACAGTCTCCAGACCAATGTCGCCAACTTAAGGCATACGTGGATAACCTCGTGCAAGCGCAGCGCAGCCCGGGGTTACAGACGGCCCCTCTCCTCCCGAACAGCGTCAGCAGTTCAACCCGGTACAGGGTTGCAGAGACGCGAAGCATCGCGTCTCTACCCCGAGCTGCGCTGCCGCTTGCACAGGGTTATCCAAATCGGACGCCGTACGGCGTCAATCCTTAAGTTGACAACATTGGGCAGGAGCCTTGCTTCCGGTCCCTTCCCCGCAAAGGCGGAGAGAGGCCCGGAGACCGTTTTGCCCGAATTTTGAATTTCAAATCTTGAATCCTCAATCCTCCTGATACCCCTGAAACCAGTTTCCGAGCTTGATGTCGCGGATATCGACACCCGTTTCGCGTTCGCCGAGCAGGTGTTCGGAAAAATAGTCCACCATGCGCCAGTAGAAATATTCGTTATAGTTCTCGAAATGATGCCGCTGGCCGGGTATTACGAGCATGTCGAACCGCTTGCCGGCCCGGATGAGTTCGTTGACCGTGACGAGGGTGTTGGCGAGGTGTACGTTGTTGTCGATTTCGCTGTGGATGAGAAGGAGGTGCCCCTTCAGGCTGGAAGCCAGTTCCTGATTGGCGGGCACGTGGATGTCGAACCGGACGTCGCCGTCTTCGTCCGCGATTTCCGTCACGCCGTGATGCTTCTCGCTCCATCCCCGGTTGTAGAGGTTGTTGTCGTGGTTGCCTGCGCACGAGACGGCTACCTTGAAAAAATCGGGGTAAACCAGCATGGCGGCGGTAGACATGAAGCCGCCGCCCGAATGGCCGTGAATGCCAATGCGGTTTATGTCCATGTATCCGTAGCGGCTGCAAAGCTGCTCGATAGCCGCCTTGTGGTCGGCCAGCGGATAGTCGCGCAGGTTGCCGTAGCCGTAGTTGTGATACCACTTCGAGCGGCTCGGATGTCCGCCGCGATGCCCTACGGAGACGACGACGAAGCCGGCCTGCGCAAGCCGGTCGGTGCGCGGATTCATCGGGATGTAGCGCAGGTACGTACCCTCCTGCTGCGGCCCGGGGTAGACGTAGTCGATGACGGGATACACCTTCGCGGAGTCGAAGTTGAAAGGCCGGTAGATGATGCCGTACAGGTCGGTGACGCCGTCGGCCGCCTTCACCCTGAACGGCTCCGGAAACCGGTATCCGGCCTGCAGCAGTTGCGAGAAATCGCTCTCCTCGAGCGTCATCAGCCTCCGGCCCGTGTTGTCATACAGCGCCGTGGCCGGGACGGTGTTGATGCGCGAGTAGTTGTCGACCACGTAGCGCCCCTCCCTGTCCATGTGCGTCAGGTGATGATAGTCGCCGGGCGTGACGAGCTTCAGGCCCGTCCCGTCGAAATTCACGCGGTACAGATGCTCGTAGTAGGGCGTCGTGTCGTCCGCCTCCTTCCCGTTGGCGAGGAAGTATATGACGCGGTTTCGGCTGTCGATGTGCTTGATGCGGTCGACGTGCCACGCGCCCGCCGTAATCCTGTTCTTGAGCCGTCCGTCCGTGTCGTAGAGGTAGAGATGCGCCCACCCGTCGCGTTCGCTCCAGTGGATAAGCTCGCGCGCATTGTCGGGCATGGCGAGCGGACGGGTTTCGATGTATGTATTCATGCGTTCGCGGATGACGGTCCTGACGGAATCGTCGCCCGGCGCGTACGAGCAGATGTCGACCCGCTTCATGTCGCGGCTGACGCGCGTGAGGAAGAAGCGGTTCGCATCGCCCAGCCATACCTGTGGCGCCGTCGCGCCGTCGCGGGGCTTCGAGGCGATGGAGAGCGTCTGGTCGCGAAACGCCCGGGCGTCGATTTCCTTCCGGCTCCCGTTTTCGAGGTCGAAGAGATACAGGTGGCCGACGGGCGAGCCGGCCTCGCCGGGAAGCTGATACTTGTATGTCTCCAGCGAAGGACGCGGGCGGGCGATCGAGTTGACGACCCACAGGTCCTTCACGGCGCGCTGGTCGGTCAGCACGGTCGCGAAATAGCGTCCGTCGGGCGACCAGGCGCCCTGCACCGGCCTGCGCCTGTGGTCGAGCAGCGTCGAATCCGTATTCATCCTGTTGCGCGGCATGCCGAAGGCGAAGTCCTCCACGCCGTCGGTCGTGAGCGCCGTCTCCGTCACCGTTTCGTCGGCCGGATTCTTCAGCAGCTTCTCATAGTCGGCATACGTCACGCGCCACAGGTTAAGGTCTTTGGCGAACACGGCATACCGCCTGTCCGGCGACACGTTTCCCCAGCGTTCGCGCGGCGAATCGTCTTTGGGACGTTCCGACAGCCGGCGCGAAGGATAGTCGTACGCGAAATAAAACGTCCCGGCCGACGACGGGATCTCGAACGTAAACGTGCGGTCGTCGTCGCCGAGCTTCAGGTTACTGACGGGCAAGTGCCGGGCCGTGAACGGGTCTTTCACCGTTTCGGTGATCTGCGCCGCAATTTCGTCGAGGTCGAACAGCGGCTGCTTTTTCCCCAGTTCCGGGTCGACCACGTACCACGCCGTACCCCGGCTCGTCCTGTATTCGTACCAGAACCTGCATCCGCTGTTGAAATAATTAGGCGTCAGGGTGTATGAAAACAGAAACTGCTCCGCATTGGAAGGAACAAACCGACGCGCCTGCGTATATCCGGCAAGCGTTTCCTGCGCCGTCGACAGGTCGACATGCGTCAGGCACAAACAGATGATGGCGAACAATAATACTTTTGATTTCATATTAATTAATTTATTGAATGATTTCACATCCATCCGCACCGGTATGCAGCCTGCCGGCCGAAACATTTTCCCGAACAGAAAATTTGCGCGGTGACGGTGCAAAAATACTGTTTTTTTTCAGAGCACGGTTAAATTTAAAGTTCAGCAGAGAGCATTTCGATTCCGCGGCTTTCAACTCGCCGGGTTTTGAAATCCTTGAACCCCTCGCTCCGCGACGCGAAGCCGTGTCACGCGCGTCAGCGCCTGTGGCTTTTCGGCAGCTTGAACAGGAACTCCAGCCCTCCGCCCGTGCGGTTTTTGGCGACGATGGAACCTTTGTGGAATGCGACGGCGTTTTTGACGATAGACAGGCCCAGCCCCGAGCCGCCCGTGTCGCGCGTGCGGCCTTCGCTCACGCGGTAGAAGCGCTCGAAAATGCGGTTCAGGTGCTGCTCGTCGGGAATCCCCACTCCCGTGTCGGAATAGGAAAGGTAATAGAAGTCGCCGTCTTCGTTATATTTGTTGATGAATATCCGCACGTTGTTTCCCGCATAGCGGATGGCGTTATCCGTGAGGTTTCTGAAGATGGCGTAAATCAGGTTTCGGTTGCCCCGCGCAGTCGCGTCTCCGGCGATGTTCCATTCCATCGTGACGTTTTTTTCCGTCAGCGGGATTTCCAGCTCCTTCTTCAGGTTGTCGAGCAGGTCGGCGAGCGCGACGTCTTCAGGCTTGAAGGCATACGGCGCTTCTTCCATTTTGGTGATCAGGCTCATGTCGCTGATAAGTTCCGAGAGGGCGAGCGTCTGTTCGTAGGCGCTGCGGATGAAATAATCCTTTTTTTCGGCGCTGAGCGGATGTTCCAGCACCGTTTCGAGGCATCCGCGTATGCCGGTCACCGGCGTGCGAAGCTCGTGGGTGATGTTGCCCGTCATTTCGCGCTTGAGGCGCTGCGTCTTTTCGTGCCGGGTGACGTCGTTGATGATGATTTCGAAGCTCCTGTCGTCGAAAACGTTTACCCTGGCTGCGAACGTTTTCCCGTGTCTGCTGATCTGCGTCTCGAAATAGTTTTCGTGCGCCTTGCGGCCGGACAGGAACGCGGCCACCGGCCTGAACGACGGGTCGGTCAGCACGCCGGCGGGGTTGCTGTCCGACGCGTCGGTGATGGTGTTCAGATACTGTATAAACAGGCCGTTGTAGAACTCCACGGCGTTGCCGGGCGAGAAGAAGCAAAGCCCCTCTTCGGAACTGTGCACGTGCTGGAGCAGTTTTTCGCGTTCGAGCGCGATCGTCTTTTCGCTCTCCTTCAGCTTGCGGTAATTGGCTGCGATTTTCGTGCCTATCTCGCCCAGCTCGTCGTCGCGAAAGCGGGCGTCGCTGTCGCCGTTCAGGTTGGCGAAGTCGCGCAGTTGCCTGACGGACTTGCCGAACTGTCCCGATACGAGGTTGATGAGCGCCAGCATGACCGCGAAGAGGGCGATGATGTAATAGAGAAAGAGATTGTCGGGCTTGAGGAAGTGGCGCACCTGAATGTCGTAGGGCATGGCGACCCGGATGTAGTAATTGTCGAACTGTCGCGCGTAGTAAAGGTATTCCTTTTCGTTGGACGACGAGATGCGTATGTCGCGTCCCCGTCCTTTTTCGCGTGCGAGGGTGATCTCAGGCCGGCGGGCATGGTTTTCCATCCGTTCGGTCTCGGGCACCGCATTGTCGTAGACGACAAGCCCCTGCCGGCTTATCAGCGTCAGGCGCAGGTTTTCGGGGAAGAGGGGCGCAAGGCTGTCGAGCGCCTCCTGCCGGTCCGCGTGCCGGGCCAGCAGGCCGTGGATGACGCCGGTAAAGGCGTCCAGCTTTTCTTCCAGCGCGGCGGTCTTGTGTTCTCTTTCGCGCGACTGCTCGAAGAGGATAATCCCCGCCGTAAACAGCGTGAAGATGAGAACGAACGAGAGGAACAGCCTCTGTCTGTAACTTGTTTTCATATTTCAAGAGATATTGAGCCGGTATCCGAACCCGGCGCGGTTGGAAATGACCGACGCCCGGGCGCCGAGTTTTTTGCGCAGGCGGGTGATGTGTACGTCTACCGTCCGTTCGGTGATGTAGGGTGTTTCCTTCCATACTTTTTCGAGTATTTCCGTGCGCGAGAATATGCGTTCGGGATTGGCGGAGAGCAGCGCCATCAGTTCGAACTCGGTCTTCGTTAGCGGGATCCGGTCGCTGCCGATGAGCAGTTCCTTCAGCTCGAGGTCGATGGTGATGTCGTCGAATACGAGCCTGCGGTTCTGCCTTTCGCCCGCGCCCGCCGACCGCTTCAGCACGGCCTTCACGCGCGCAAGCACCTCCTTTATCGAAAAGGGCTTGGAGATATAGTCGTCGCCGCCGACGGAGAAGCCTGTCAGCATGTCGTTCTCGCTGTCGCGGGCCGTGAGGAAGATGATGGGGACGGGATTCTTTTTCTGTCGCAGCGTTTCGGCCAGCCTGTAGCCGGACATGCCCGCCATCATTACGTCGAGGAGGACGAGCGAATGGTCGGGCGAGAGTTTTTTCAGCGCGTCTTCCGCCGAATGTACGCACGTGATTTCGTAGCCCTCGCTGGCAAGGTTGAACTCGAGGACTTCGCAGATGACGGGTTCGTCGTCGACTACGAGTATTTTGGGGATGGTCGCGCTGTCTGTATTCATGATGCAAAGGTAATGAAATATGCAGATCCGGGCCTGCTAAATGCCGCCATGTTTCAGCACCTTGGCGTCGACGTAGAAGACGATTTCCTCCACAATGTTGTCGCAGTGGTCGCCGATGCGTTCGAGCTTGCGGAGAATCAGGACGGTCTTCAGCCCGAGAACGGTCATGGAAGGATTCTCCTGCAGGTAGCCGGCCAGGATGTCGAGCGAGCGGCGGTAGAGGAAGTCGATTTCGTCGTCTTTCGCCATGATTTTCCCCGATATGCGCGTGTTTTCCGATTCGAGGGCGACGAAGCTGTCGGACAGCATGACGATGAGCGTGTCGAAGATTTTTTCCATCTGCAGCTCCTCAATTACCTGCGCGTCCAGCGTATGGCCGTCTTCCTCGATCACGTGCCGCGCAATGCTTTCGGCAAAGTCGGCGATGCGCTCCAGCGTGATGCTGATTTTGATGAGCGACAGTACCAGCCGCAGATCGACCGCCACGGGACTGAACAGGGCGATGTAGTTCTCGCAGTCGCTGTCGATTTTCAGCTCGAAGGCATCGACCCGCTTCTCGCGGCTGACGATTTCGCGCGCCAGCTCGACGTCGCCGTTCAGGAACGACTGTTTGGCTTTCTCGAGCTGCGAGAGCACCAGTTTCCACATCTGGCTCACTTCTTCCTTGAGCGTCTGCATTTCTTTTTCTCTATGTTTCATACAAATATTGAATATTGAATTATATTTATCCGAACCGTCCGGTGATGTAGTTTTGCGTCTGCTCCTTTTCGGGGCTGAGGAACATCTTTTTCGTGTCGTTAAACTCGATCAGCTCGCCCAGCATGAAGAACCCCGTCCGGTCGCTCACGCGGGCGGCCTGCTGCATGTTGTGCGTGACGATGACGATCGTGTAGTCTTTTTTGAGCGTATAGATCAGTTCTTCGATTTTGGACGTAGAGATGGGGTCGAGCGCCGAAGCCGGCTCGTCCATCAGCAGGATGGAGGGTGAGACGGCCAGCGCGCGCGCAATGCAGAGGCGCTGCTGCTGGCCGCCGGACAGCTCGAAGGCCGACTTCTTCAGCTTGTCGCGAACTTCGTCCCAGAGCGCGGCGGCGATCAGCGATTCCTCCACGCGACGGGCGATGAACTTCCTGTCGCGGACGTCGTTGACACGCAGGCCATACGCTACGTTCTCGAATATCGACTTCGGAAACGGATTGGGCTTCTGAAATACCATCCCCACTTTTTTCCGCAGCTCGTCGACCTGTACGGACCTGTGATAAATGTTGCACCCGTCTATCAGGCATTCGCCCGTGAGGCGGGTATTGCCTATCAGGTCGTTCATCCGGTTGAAGAGGCGCAGGAAAGTGGATTTCCCGCAGCCCGACGGCCCGATGAAGGCGGTCACGGTGTTGCTCTCCATCTGCATGCTGATGTTCTTCAGCGCGTGGAAGCTGCCATAGTGGAAATTGATGTTCTTTGTTTCGATCATTACCGGACTTTAATTTGTTTTTACCCTGTTCCCGAAATACCGTCTCAGCGCAGCGGCAAGCAGGTTGACGAGAAACACGATGACGATAAGCACGAGCGCCGTACCGTATGCAATCGGGCGCGAGGCCTCGATGTCGGTGCCGCTCGTGGCGATGACGTAGAGGTGATAGGGCAGCAGCATGACCTGGTCGAAGACGCTCGACGGCAGCCGGGGCAGGAAGTAGGCGGCGACGGTGAACAGCGCCGGCGCCGTCTCGCCCGAGACCCGCCCCACGGCCAGAATCAGCCCCGTGACGATGTTTGGAAAGGCAATCGGCAGGACGACACGCACGACGGTCTGCAGCCGGTTTGCCCCCAGAGCCAGGCTGCCCGTGCGGCAGGAGGCGGGGACGGCCCTCAGCGCCTCTTCGGTCGTGCGGATAATCAGCGGCAGTATCAGCAGCCCGAGCGTGAACGAGCCGGCGAGGATGGAGTCGCCAAACCCGCACGCGTTCACGAACAGCGCCATTCCGAACAGCCCGTACACGATTGAGGGGATACCGCTCATGTTGTTCGTCATGATGCGGATGAACCTGACCACGCGGCCGTTTCCGGCATACTCACTTATATAAATGCCTGACATCAGTCCGATCGGGAAGGCGAACACGACGCTTCCGGCGACGAGGCACAGCGTCCCGACGATGGCCGGGAAAATGCCCCCCGCCGTCATCCCCTCCGTCGGCGCAGCGGTCAGAAACTCCCAGCTAATAACCTGCAGGCCGTTGCAGACGATGAATCCGAGTATCCACAGCAGAATCCCGATCACCCCCGCGCCAAGCAGTCGGAAGATGAAGAATGCTATTTTCTGTTTTACTTTCTTGTCCATAATCCTTTTCACCTTACATCCCTCCGCCGTGTTTCCGCTTCGAAATCATTTCCGCCGAGACGCTGATGAGCATCGTGATGACAAACAGGATGCACCCGAGCAGGAACAGCGAGCGGTAGTGCGCTCCCCCGGCCGGCGCCTCGCCAAGCTCGGCGGCGATGGTGGCGGGAATCGTACGCACGGATTCGAACAGCGAGCGGGGCATCGCGGCAGCATTTCCCGTGACCATCATCACGGCCATCGTCTCGCCCACGGCACGCCCGATGCCCAGCACCACGGCGGCGCTGATGCCCGACGAGGCGTAGGGGACAATCACGCGGCAGACCGTCTGCCAGTGCGTCGCGCCCAGCGCCAGGCTGGCCTCGCGCATCGCTTCGGGCGTGTTGCGCAGTGCGTCTTCGGCAAGAGTGATAATCGTCGGCAGCGCCATGATGGCCAGTATCAGGCTGCCGGCCAGCGCCGTTTCGCCCGCCGGCAGGTGGAGCGTCTTCTGAATCAGGGGAACGAAGACGACCAGCCCGAAGAAGCCGTATACGACCGACGGAATCCCCGCCAGCAGCTCGATGGCCGGCTTCAGCAACCTGCGCATCCGCTCGCCCGCAAGCTCCGACAGGTAGACGGCGACGCCCAGCCCCAGAGGAAGGGCGATGAGTATGGCGAAGATACTTACCCACAGCGTGCCCAGCACGAGGGGCAGCGTGCCGAACTGCGGCGCGGGCGTGGCGGTCGGCATCCATTCCGTGCCGCCGAAAAACCCGGCCGGCGAGATGCGTCCCGTCGACAGGATCCGGACCGCAGCGCTCTCTTCGGGCGCATACTGCCCGGGCAGGAAGGCGATGATGCCCGGCGTCCGCGACACGACTTCGCCCAGCCGCAGGGGGAGCAGGGCATAGTCTTCGCCCAGCTCCTCTTCGGAATAAAGCGCGAAGATTTCGTCGAACCTGAACGGCACGATTTCCGCGTCGTCGCCGCCCAGCTCCTCCCAGCCGGTGATTTCGTAGTCAAAGATGAGCCTGATCTGCCGCGCGTCGAGCCTTTCTACCGTATTGGCCGCGTTGACGCACAACACGTACCCGCTCTCGACCGCCGGGCTGCGAAACAGCTCCGCGCCCTCCCTGAAGAGGAAGACGACGATCAGCAGTATGGCAAGGCTCGTCGCGCCGCCGCTCAGCGTCAGCAGGCCCTCGGCCAGGCACGTCGCGAAACGGCGGGCTTTTTTCATTTGACGGAAATGAATCCGGTGTCGGAAACGATTTTCTGACCCTCGCCGGACAGCACGAAGTCGATGAACGGCTTGACGCGGCTTTCCGATCCGGCGGCGTAGTAATACAGCAGCGCGCGCACGACGGGATAGGTGCCGTCTTTCGCCGTCGCCACTGACGGCGCGACGAACGTCTCGCCGCCGTCGCACGAGACGCTGACCGCCTTCACGTCGCGGTTCAGGTAGGCCAGTCCCACGTATCCGATCGCGCCCGCCGTCTGGCTGACCGACTGGATGATCGCGCCCGTGGCCGGCATACTCATGATGCCGTTCATGTAATTCCTGTTTCGGAGGATGGTTTCGCGGAAAAATTCGTACGTGCCCGACGACGTCTCGCGCGAGTAGGGGACGATCGTCATGTCCGCACCGCCCACCTCCTTCCAGTTCCTTATCTTGCCGGTGAAGATGCCCTCGAGCTGTTCGCGCGTGAGGCGTCCCACCCTGTTGCCCGGATGGACGATGACGGCCAGCGCGTCGTATGCCGCCACGACCTCCTTCATCGCCCTGCCGCCCTGCTGCAGCCGCTGCCGTTCGTCGAACTTGATTTTGCGCGACGACTGCGCGATGTCTGCCGTGCCCTCGATCAGCGCCGCGATGCCGACGCCGCTGCCTCCGCCGGTCACCACCACCGTTTGCGAGGGATTGATTTTCATGTAGCTCTCCGCCTCCTTCTGCGACAGGGGGAGCATCGTGTCCGAACCTTTCACCTTCTGCGCCCGAACGGCCGAAAGCGCGCTCAGCAGAAGGATTGTTATGCAAACCGTTTTTCTCATTGTCATTAACTCTTAAAACTGTGTGCAAAAGTAGGGCGAAGCTGTTACGAAACGGCAACGGCGATGTTACAGTCCTGTTAAGATTCGGGATCTGGGATTTACGAGATGAAAGATTTATCCCAAAATGGGCATTGGACTGTCGCCGCCCGTATCCCGCAAAAAAGTCCCGGCACGTAAATGCCAGGACTTTTCGGTTGACAAAACGAGGACGCAACGGGTCGACTGCGCCGCGGCGCGTAGAGACGCGATGCATCGCGTCTCTGTTAATTCAAGATTCAAGATTAACGCTCGGCACACTCTCCAGACTGTGTCGGGCCGGAAGCAAGGCTCCCGCCTTGCAACTGCAAAGACAACATTCATGCCAATAATCTTTTTGCCCCTGAATTTCGCAAGGCAGAAGCCTTGCTTCCGGCCCGACACAGTCTGGAGAGTGTGCCGAGCGGATGGGAATTTAAAATTCAAAATTCAAAGATTCAAACAAAACCGCCGCCCGCCTCCGACGCCCTCCCCTCCCTGAAGGGACTTATACAGGAAAAACGGTTAAGCAGACAAAACAGGACAGGGATAAGACAAAAGGCACATCTTCAAGTAGATACATTGCTTTTTCGGTTGTTTTTGAATATGGATACGCGCATAAAAAGGACACGAAAGGACAGAGTTTGCACCCCAAATCGTACCCCTTTGGAAAGGTGGACAAAAGAGGGTTGAATTTGTCCGAAATTGGCTG
>JAIRZY010000284.1 GCA_031266995.1 Tannerella sp. | reverse complement strand
TCCCTGCGCGACGTCATCGAAGCCTCGCAGACCCGGATCAAAGAACTTGGCAGGCAGTACGACACGCTGAATCAGGAACTCGCCACCTGGGAACGGAAAGAATTTCTATTGAAGAGTTTCGAGTTTGCCCGGAACGAAAAGTACGGGGAAGCCGTCAACCGGATGTTCCGGCTGGTCAAATTCACCCTCTTCAAGCAGCAGGTCGACGGCCAGATCGTCCCGAACTGCGAATGTCTGGTCGACGGCGTGCCCTATTCCACGCAAAACAAAGCCATGCAGGTGGCCATGGGGCTGGATATTGTCAGTGCCATCGGAGAGCGGAAAGGCGTTATCGCCCCGATATTCATCGACAACCGCGAAAGCGTGACAAACATCCCCGAAGTCCCCGCGCAGGTAATCAACCTCGTGGTCGACCCGAACGAAAAGGAATTGCGAATCATTTAACAATCACTAAATTAAAGTAATATGGAAAATAAAGTAGAAACAAGGAAAAAGATTGACTTATTGAAGTCCATCCTGAATGCGGAAAGTGTAGAAGGGCAGTTCAGGAATGCGCTCAATAAAAACAGCGGCCCGTTCATTGCCTCTGTCATCGACCTCTATAACGGAGATAAAGGTCTGCAGGAGTGCGAACCCAAGCAGGTAGTAATGGAAGCATTGAAGGCCGCAGTATTGAAACTGCCGATCAACAAGGCGCTGGGATTTGCCTACGTCATCAAGTTCAACAACAAAGAACTGCAGGATGATGGCACTTATAAAAAAGTGGCCACCCCCACGTTTATCCCCGGATACAAGGGGTATATCCAGCTCGCCATGCGTACCGGGCAGTACCGCACGATCAACGCCGACATTGTGTATGAAGGTGAGTTGAACCGGATAAATAAGCTCACCGGCGAAATCACCTTTGACGGAGAAAAGAAATCCGACAAAGTCATGGGCTACTTCGCCTATTTCGAACTGATCAACGGTTTCAGCAAAACGCTGTACGTCAGTCTCTGCGATATGGCCAAGCACGCCAAGACGTATTCTCCCTCGATCAAGTTCGACAAAAAGGTAACAGCCGAGAGCCTCGAAAAACTCGCGGGAAAAGCCCCCACCGGCATCGGCTGGACGGGCGGATTCGACGACATGGCGATAAAGACGGTATTGCGAAACCTGCTCTCCAAATACGGATACCTGTCCATCGAAATGCAGGGCGCCATCGCCGACGACATGGGAATTGATTCCAGAGCGGCAGAGACACGGGAGTTACCCGTCCAGACCATAGACGTCGAGCCTGACGACGAGCCGGAAAATCCCGTCACGCCGGGCGCCGATCCCGCAACTGCCGGAGAGAAGAAAAACGTGCCGCCCTACATGCAGCAGAATTAAACCCTCCAGTCTTTGAATCTTTGAATTATTAAATTTATGACACTGACAGTTACAGGAAGCGGATCGTCCGGCAACGGCTACATTCTTGATGCCGGAGACGAATGTCTGATCCTCGAAGCCGGCATACGGCTCGACAGGGTGAAACAGGCGCTCAATTTCAACGTGCGCAAGATTGCCGGCGTTCTCGTTTCCCACGTACACGGAGACCATGCGGGAAGAGCCGCCGAATACGATGCCCTGACGACGGTTTACGCCGGCGCCGGCGTGATCGGAGCAAAGAAGCTGAAGCGCGCCGTCGAAATCACTCCCGGAACGAAGTTTACAGTCGGCGGCTTCCGCGTGATGCCCTTCGACGTCGAGCACGACGTGCCCTGCCTGGGTTTCTTCATCCATCACCCCCGGATGGGCAACCTGCTCTTCCTGACCGACAGCCCCACGTGTGACTACCGTTTCAAAAACGCCAATCACATCCTCATCGAGTGCAACTATTCCCGTGACCTCCTTGAGCAGAGCGTCGAGAACGGCCTGCACCCGTTCGTCGCCCAAAGAGTAACGCAGTCGCACATGGAACTGAACACCTGCCGTGATATACTGCTGGAGCAGGACCTGTCCCGCGTTTACAGCATCATCCTCATCCACCTGTCCGGAAACAATTCCGACGGGAATGAGTTTGCAGACCGCTTGCGGAGCGCAACCGGAAAGCCGGTAGCAGTCGCAGGAAACGGACTGGAATTTGACCTATACAATCCCCGCCTCATGGCGGGAGCATAAATACAAAAAGCAAAAAACGTGAAATTTAAAGACTTAAAAACGTAAGTTTTGAGACAAACTGAAAAATTGGGGACAGTGAGTGGCTCACGCGTGCCATTAGTGCGTAGCTGTCGGTTCGATTCCGGCTCCCCATACAAATCCCAATGGAGGACGCCGGATAACGACAGTTCTGTTTATGCAGCGCGTACGGGGTATGACCGGCGATTGCCGCTACGGTCTGACACGACGGAACGAGACGCCGAAGCGCACCGCAACAATAAAGGAACTGTCGCCGGCAACGGAAGCCGCAAGGCGAAAACACGGACAGGCAATCAGACCGTATTTTCTGGCAGCCGGGAAAGACCGGCATTTTTTAGAAAAGAAGATTAAACGATTAAATACAGATGATATGATTTTAACAGACAGCGGAATAGAGATATGTGTTGACGACAGCGTTATCGACATGCCTTTTACCTGCAATACAGGTATGATAAGACGCACGATCAGGCAGATCAGCCGGAAGCGCTGCCATGATCACGACAATACTGTATCCGTGGAATCCCGATGGATGGCCGTGCAGACAAAGAAAGGCTTTGAATGGATACTTATGAACTACTTCGGCGGGGAGCATGACAGCGTGCTTTATACCCTTGTTATGAACCGCAAATATCCGCCTTCAAGCATACCCAAACTTATCCGGATGACGCTGGAAGATGCCGATGAAGATACGGCATACAGGTTCTACGCATTTGATTCGAGGCGCGGCCTGTTGAGATGGTTGCTGAATGAAGAATGCGTAAACAGCATCCGCAAACAGAAAACCCGCAAACAGCGCTCCGACGATCAGAACGCATGGCTCTGGGGCGGCATCTATCCCATGCTGCTGAAGGGGCTGCTGGATGCCGGATGGGAATTTACGCGCGTCGAACAGGTACATGAATACTTCAAGGCGCTGTTGACCGGCGAAACGGTCGTCAACAAACACACCGGCGAGATTGTCAAGTTTCCGAGTTCGACAGCCGCAATGGACACCGCAACCTTTTACGCCTACTGCGAGAAGCTGAGAGATTATGCGCAGGAATACCTGAACATGGAAATTCCCGACCCAAACAGGAAATGAGGGGAACAGCGTGGTTGATTGAAAAAATTCATCAACGTTTTAAATATAAAAAAATGAACGAAAACAAAATGACAAAAGAAGAGCTGGCCGCGAAACTGAACGGCATTGAGTACGGCAGGGATATACCGGAAGAATATTATCCCGTACTGGTTGAAAACAATCTTGCAATTGTATTGGTCGGGAGTGGCGATTTCTGTTATTTTCTTTTCCCTGAAAACGGAAAAGTTGAAACAAAAGAACTTGAATGCTGGGGAGATACAACATTCTGGTTTGACAGAAACCTTAAAGACATCCTGGATGTTATAGACCAAATCAACAGAGAATGGAAAACTGCGGACTGTAAAAACAGCATTGAGGCCGTATTGCGCGAAAAAGACATCACGGCTCCCGACGGCGAATGTTACGAATGGATATACAAGACGGAAATCCCGCACGCCACATTCGACATCGTCGAACACTTCGAAGGCGGCGGCGTATCTTATTATTGCAGAGCTATTATATTCGACATTAACGATTTAAAATAAAAGAAAATGGAAAATTATTTAGGACACGATCTCCCCGCCGGGGAGAGGGCGCAGTTTCTTCAGGACAACTGCGACGCCGTAGAGGAGCACGGTTACACCCGCCGCTTCACGACGGACGAAC
>JAIRZY010000185.1 GCA_031266995.1 Tannerella sp. | reverse complement strand
GGCACCGGTCTCTGCATAACTTCATTATGAACCTGATTGCGGCTATTGGAGCTTACTGTTTCTTTGAAAAAAAGCCTTCCATTCCATTCGATAGAGAAAAACCAACAGGACAGTTGGAGTTTTTTTATTGATTTCTCCTGCCTGTTTTCTTTTCTTAACCATAACTTGCTACCAACAGATTGGCGGCTGGGATACTCTTATTTTTCCCTTATCCCGAGCTCAGGTTCGAAGACCATCTGGCGCTGCTCCGGGGCCCGCTCTATCGCGACACATGGCCCTGCCGCCATGATCCGCGCGAATATGCCCGGCGCATTGCAGGGACGTATGCGACAGGTCCCGACTACGCCAAAATGCTCGTCGCCGTGATTGACAGAGTGGAAAAGACGGTTTTGAATTATAAATCATTAATTATCAACGGCAGGACAGAGCACTTCGCCCGGCGGAATCTGTCCGGATTGCTTCGCCGTTCCTCCACACAGGGACGGTGCGGTGGCGGCTGTATTTTTTTCCTGCAAAGAGTGGAGTCAACGACGGTTAAAGATAAAATCGAGGTTTTGTTTACGGGAATGAATGTTCGTATCAATCATGTATCGCATACGGTTTATTTCATTACGGCGCGCATATCTACAATTTCTATTGCCCCTCCGGGATTTGCCCGTCTCCACAAGGCCATTTTCGACAGTTTTTTTGGCGGCACATACGGGGTTTCGTCTTTCCCGGCCCTGGCCTTTTTGAGCGTTGCCGGTTTGGACGTCGCTTTTTTGGGCGTTGTTGCTTTGGATGCTTTTGCTGTCATGACAGTACAATTTTATTATTTATGGATGCAAAGATATAACTTTCGGGAGGATTCGCAAAATAAAGGCACGGCACGCGACGCCTCTACATTCCTGTCTGCAGGGGTTGACGATAGACTGCACGCGGCGTGGTTTTGTACATTCCGGGCCGACGCCGCATGGCATCCAACATGGATAATCCCGTGCAAGCCGCAGGCGCAGTTCGGGGTAGAGACCGCGCACTGCTGCCTGAACTGCGTAGCTGTTCAACTGCTGCGCAGTAGAGACGCGATGCATCGCGTCTCTACAACCTCACCCCGCTTCGCTGTCGTCCCCGTCGCTCGGCAAAGGCTCCAGCCTTCGTCGGGCAAATTCAATTCAAGATTCAAAATTCAAACAGCCTCCCGTCTCCGGATTCCTCCCCTCCCTTGTGGGGAGGGGCCGGGGGAGAGGTAAAAACCAAAAACAAATGAACAGCTTAAAACAACTTCTCAACGACTTTTCCGCCTTCCCGGAGATTCCGGAGCGGGAAAATGAAAGTCCGGGCCTGTTGGAAATCGCCGGCTGCCCGCACGAAGAGAACGTATGGAGCAACCTCCTCGCGTTCTACCTGAACCCCGGCCGCGAACACCGCCTCGGCAACCTGATGCTCAACGCCCTGCTCGAAGCCGCAAAACGCAACACGCCCGAAGCGCACGGTGCCTGTCCCCGTCAACTCTCCCTGTCCCCGCAGTCGTCCTCCGTCCTCAACCGGATAACGGTAGACCGCGAATACCAGACAGACACGGGCCGGTACATCGACATCGTCGTCCGGTCGGACACCTTTGTGCTGGGAATCGAAAACAAGGTCAACTCCGCCCTGTACAACGACCTGGCGGACTACGCTGCCACCCTCGACCGGCTGGCCGGCACGGGGAAGGAGGTCATCAAAATTGTCCTGTCGAAATACCCGCAGCGCGACCCCGGCGGCGGTTTCGTCAACGTCCTCTACGCCGACCTGCTTCCGGCCGTCAGAAAGCGGCTGGGCCTCTGCGCCGGCTATGCGGACACCCGTTACCTGATTTTTTTAATTGACTTTTTAAATCATATCGAAAACATTTTAAACGTAAATATTATGACAGACAATTCTGAACTGAGAAAATTCATTATCGAAAATGAAGACGAAATCGTCCGGCTTTCCGAACTCTACGGTAAATTCAGGGTCTGCGGCGAACAGAAACTGCGCCGCGTATGGGCGCTGATGCAGACGAAAATGCTGGAAGAGAAGTATACGACTGACGGCCGGTCGCTGACGCTGACCAAAAATTTCGATGTCGACAAAAGCGACGGCGGCAAAACCCTGATCGCATTCTGGAACATCGAGTTTGGTGATCTCCATCTTGAGATGCAGGCCTATATCCAGAGAGGGTATAACAGTCTGCTGGCACATTTTGCCTTCAGGAAAGGAATGGAATATCCGGCAATTAAACGGGAACTGGATGAGAAAGGCCTCTGGATGAGACCCGCCTATGAGAATTTCCTGGATTCCGATGAGAATGAGATTGCCTCCGACCTGCAAAGCCAACTGGACGATGCACTGGCATACCTCGCCGAACGGAATACAACTACGCAACTTTAAAACAAAACGGATATGAAAAGAATTGTATTTTTGTTTTTTGCAGGGATATGCCTTGCCGTAAACGCATACGGGCAGGCAACAAATGGAACTGCCGGCGATCTTACATGGAGTTTTGAGGATGGAACGCTTACCGTCAGCGGTTCGGGAAATATGCCGGATTATGAATCTTATAACAGTGTTCCCTGGTACAGTCTTCGCGAAAGTATTTCTACGGCAGTGATAGAATCCGGTGTAACCGGAATCAGTAGCGGGACTTTTTCGGGTTGCGGAAACCTGACTTCCGTTACAATTCCCAGCTCAGTTACAAACATTGGAAAGTTTGCTTTTAGTGGTTGCTACAGTTTGACTTCCATTGAGCTTCCCAATTCGTTGGAAAGCATTGGGACGTATGCTTTTAATTATTGCAGAAATTTGACTTCCATTGAAATTCCGGCTTCTGTCACAAGCATTGAATCTGCTGCATTTGTGTTTTGCAGTAGTTTATCGGCTATAAGCGTAAATCCGGCGAACGCATATTATCTGTCCGAAGAAGGGATACTCTACAACAAGACTAAAACGGAACTCCACACCTTTCCTGGAGGAAAAAGCGGCACGTTTTCGATACCCGGCTCGGTTACAGACATTGGAGATCAGGCTTTTTCCTATTGCGCCGGTCTGACTTCCGTTGAAATTCCCAATTCGGTTACGAGCATTGGAGAGTCTGCTTTTTCCTTGTGCACCGGTCTGACTTCCGTTGCGATTCCTAATTCGGTTATAAGCATTGGATCGGTTGCTTTTGGGACTTGTACCGGTCTGACTTCTGTTGAAATTCCCAATTCGGTTATAAACATTGGAGAGTCTGCTTTTTCCTTGTGCACCGGTCTGACTTCCGTTGTGATTCCCGGCTCGGTTACAAGCATTGAAAGGTATGCTTTCTTCGGTTGCAGCAGTTTAAGAGATTTAACGATTGAACGACCTGCGCCGCTTCTCCTCGAAGTAGACGAATACGAAGGGGTTGTAACTGTCTTTCTGAATGTCCCGCTAAGCGCCGCCACCCTTCACGTCCCGGCCGGCACCAAAGCAGCATACGAAGCCGCCGATATCTGGAAAGACTTCGGCACGATCGTGGAAGCCGCCGCAGGTCTTGATGAGAAACTGAGCCTGCACGGCGATTCGGACGTCGACGGGCCGGCCGTTACGTCGCTCGGATTCGGAGCGGACGAACGCCTCGCGAGGGACTGCTTCATCGCCTCCAATGTGGAGTGGACAGCCGTCGGTTCCGAAGCGTGGCTGACCGTCGCCCCCGCATCGGGAACAGGCGACGCCGCGGTGCGCATCACAGCCGCCGCCAACACGGGCGAAGCGCGCACGGCCACCCTCACGCTGAGGGGCGGCGGCATCACGCGCACCGTCGCCGTTGTGCAGGAAGCGAAGGCTGCGGAGCCGCCGCCGGCACCGCCGGTCGTGGTCGAACCCTCGCAGCCCGAAGGCGACCGGGGCACGATCGACATCTCCCTGAGCGTTCCCGTGAGCGAGACCTTTACCGTCACGTTCACGGTCAGCCTGCCCGCCGGGTTCGTGCTGGACACGCGGTCGACGACGCTGGTCGACGGCCTGCTGAGCAGTTTCGAGCTGGAAATCACGCCCGGCGTGAACAACTGGCTGTTCGCCATCCGTCCGAAGCTGTCGCTGCGCGCCGCGGACGAAACGATGTTTCGCGAGGTGGTGCGGATCGCCTACACGATGGACGAAACGGTCGGAAAGGGCGCGCATGAAGTGACGCTCAACGACGTGGACCTGACGCTGAGCAGCGGCCGGGTGATTCATCAGGACGAAATCAGGGCGTCGGTTGTGGTCGTCACTCCGTCCGGTATCGCCTCCGTCGACGCGACGGACATCCGCTACGCCGACAATATGCTGACGGTCAACACCCCCGCCGCCGAACAGATCACGGTCTATTCGCCCGACGGCGCAGCGGTATATCAGGCGCAGAAGCAGCCCGGCGTCGCCACATTCGACCTGAGCCGCCTGCCCCGGGGTCTGCTGATCGTCCGCGGCGACAGCGGATGGACAAGGAAAATCGTCCGCTAAATGAATGCATAACAGAATGACTGAATAACCGAAAACCGGATGACCCGATTTTAACCCGGTTGAAACACGGCGACACAGAGGACACGGGCACGGAGCCGTCCCTCACGCCCCCCCCCGATGTCCCCCGTGTCCCTGTTTCAACCGCCCAATCGTTGAATCATCGAATTTTCAGGGCAAACGCACGAAATTTACGTAATCAAGTTTCTTAGATATTCGACTTGATATGCGGCCTTAAGTCTTCGTTTTTTCAGGCTCAATTTATCATTATGTTCTTTAATAATTTGTA
>JAIRZY010000163.1 GCA_031266995.1 Tannerella sp. | reverse complement strand
GGGGGCTATTCGTAGCTCCCGTTTCCGGTCATGAAGTCCAGGTGAGCGCGCCGTCCGGCGGCTTGTGTATAGCGTTCCTGGTCGCCGCCGGTGCCACGGTAAGTGATGTGGCCGTCGTCGGACAGGATGAACTCGGAATGCCACCAGTCTTCGCCTTCGATGCTCACGCACATGCGGACTTCGCCGGCGCTTTCGAAGGGCGGGGAGACGAAGCGGCCGTCGCGGGTGGCGGGTATGGCGAAGCGGTTCGCGGCGTCTATGGCCCAGGCGCCGTCGCGGGCGGTGGCACCGATGAGATAGACGTACGGCTGCTCGAAGATGACGGTGTAGCGCAGGGTGCGGCCTTCGATGGCGGTGCGGAGGACGACGAGGTACCATCCGGCGTTCGTCACGCGGAGGCTGCCGTCGCTGCCCGGTCCGGCGCCGGCTTCGGCGTTATCGACGAGTGTGGCGGCGGTGCCGAACTCGCTGCCGTCCGGGGCGTGAACGGTGTTGAATTTCATTTCGTCGCCGGCTGCACAGTAGATGATGTGCCAGAACGTGCCGAGGTTGTCCCACGTGGGAACCATCGCCAGGGCGCTGTTCCAGTCCCAGTTGCCGATGCCGCTTCCGGCGACGTACATCGCCGCCGGCAGGACGACGGGGCTAAGGGCAAAGACGGTGCGCACGCGCTCGATCGTCACGGGATTGGAAGAGGTTTCTCCCATGCCGTTCGTCAGGGCGGCCCGTAGGCGTATGGTGAGCGGGGTGGTGATCGGGAAGTCGGCTTCGGTACGGCCGGCGGACAGCGCCAGAGTGGTCTGGGCGACGGCCAGTTCGGTGGCATCGACGGTCAGCTTTGCTTTGCTGAAGGTCGTCGGCAGAGTCAGCGACTTGCCTTCGGTGTCGAAGTCGCCGTCCAGTGAGACCCGGACGGTATAGACGGTTGCGGCGGCGAAGCCGTAGTCGGGCGGCGAACAGGTGAGCTCGACGCCGGTGGATGTCTCAAGATCGCATACGTTGCCGCTTGCGTATGCGGGCGTGTTCAGGACGAATGTCGCGGGAGTGCGCAGCGTCGGGTTCGAGTTGCGGTCGTCGTCGCACGAGGCGAATGCGAACAGCGTCGCTGCCGCTAAGAGGATCCATTTGCTTGTTATTTTTTCCATGACTGTTTTGTTTATCTTTTTAATGTTTCTGTTCTTTCTTATGGTGATATGCCGGACGGGTCAGTATCCCGGATTCTGCTTCAGGTTCGGGTTCGAGACGATGTCGCTGTTCGGTATGGGATAGAGGTTGAAGTTGCTGCTGAAATCCGTACCGTTCTGCACGCCGCCCTTCCACTGCCACGCATATCCGACGCTGCCGCCGAAGCGGTTGAAGCGTATCAGGTCGGAGCGGCGGCGGCCTTCGAAGAAGAACTCGCGCGACCACTCGTCCAGGATGGCGTCCGGCGTCCAGGATGTTTCCGTTTTCGCACCGGCGCGTCGGCGCAGTGCGTTCAGCGCTTCCGTCGCTTCCGCCACAGGCCCGCCGCTGAGGCGCACCTTCGCTTCGGCAAACGTCAGGTAAGCCTCTGCCAGGCGCATGAAGGGGATGTCCGTGTCCGTGAACTTGGAATCGTTCGCCGGGACGCCGTCGGCGCGCAGGTTCGTGAACTTCACGCACGACACGCCTTCGACGAACATCGCCTCGTTGCCGATCGACACCGTGCGTCCGATGCCGAAAAACAGTGCACGCCCGTCGCCCGATGCTGCAATCATGCCTTCCTTTGCCGTCGCCGGCACGTTTTTGTCCGGAAAAAAGCGGTAAAGCAGTTCCTGACGGCAGCGGTTGCCGGCCCACTGCTCCGACGTCCCGTACGGCGGCATGTCGTCCGTCTTCTGCGTCGAGGCGATCAGGAAGAGCGAGCCTCCGTAATTACGCGTCGTCACGCCGTCCTGCAGGATCGGGAGGATAATCTCATTATTCGCCTTATTGACGGCACTTCCGCCGTTGTCCGCCATAAAAAGATGCCCGTACACGGCCGACAGCTCGTAGGATGAATTCATCACCTTCTGTGCATATTCAGCCGCCTCGCTCCAGTGTGCAGTGCCCGTGTAAACCTCAGCATTCAGGTACAGCCGCGCCAGCAGCAGCCATGCCGCCGCCCTGTCCGCACGTCCGTACACGTTCGTCCGCGGTTCCTTCATCACGTCCTGCACTTCCTTCAGTTCCCGCTCGATGAAGCCGAATAGCTCGGCACGCTTCGTCTGCGCGGGATTCCCGATGGAAACAGTCGTGACGAACGGGACGTTCCCGAACATGTCAACGAGGTAATAATAGTTAAGCGCCCGCATGAACCTCGCCTCGGCGCGTTGCAGAAGGCTTTCGCTGTCGTCGCGGCCCTCCGTCTGCTCGAGGAAGAAGTTGCACAGCGTTATGTTGAAATACAGGCGGTAGTACAGTCCCTGCACCTGGTTGTGCGAAGCGCCCCAGTTCGCATGGTTCAGTTCCGGTATGCCGGGGTCGGTCCAGTTGCAGTGCGCCTCGTCGGCGGGCAGTTCGTTCAGGTTCCAGATCAGGCGGAAAAAGTCCGACGTCCCCTCGTCAATCCCGTCCACGTCGCCCGAACCTGCCGGCCCGGACGGGCCTTCCAGACCGGTAAGGCCCATCGTCGCATAGATTTTCGTAAATACTTCGTTCTGATTAAACACCATCGTCGTACTCGGGTCAATCGGCTTGACGTCCAGGTCATTTATGCACGAAGCGACGCCGAGCGCCAGCGCTACGGCCGGCAGAACGGATTTCAAATTGATACATTTCATAATTTTCTCCCTTTCCTGTTGATTAGAAATTCAGCGTTAACCCGACGAGCGATACCAGCGGACGGGGATAGATATCCCTGTCAATACCCGCCTTGCTGTTGCCGTTCATATCGAGACTCATGGATATTTCGGGGTCAATGCCCCCGTATTTCGTAACCGTAAAAACATTCTGCACCGCCGCATATACGCGTCCCGACATCCTGCGCCCCAGCAGGCTGTCGAAAGAATAGCCCACCGTCACGTTGTCGCACTTAAGGAACGACGCATTCCGGACGAAATAATCGGACAGATAATAGTTGCCCAGGCCTTCCCAGCGGTTCGCGAGCGCCATCCGCGGACGGTTGATCAGGAACCCCGACGGCGCGTACAGCATCTTCATATTGCTGCTGTTGCTTTCGACGTCGTTGTACACATAATTGTTCAGGCTGGCGCGCAGCGAAAAGCTCGCGTCCCAGTGTCCGCAGATGAACTTCGACGTGAAGCCCATCAGCACGTCCGCCGCAGGTTTTTTGTAGAGGTACAGGTCGCTCTCGTTGATGCTCCCGTCGCCGTTGCGATCGACAAAAAGATTCTCAATCGGCCGCCCTTTTCCGTCATACACCTGCTGATAGACATAAAAGGAATACGCCGGATAACCTACGGCATGGGCCTGGCATGTCGCTCCCGTGTTGGCCGACAGGCCGCCGGTCATGACATAATAACCTTCGCCCGTCCCGCTCGTAAGTTTTGTTATTTTACTGTTGTTGTATGTGATGTTAAAACCCGCATCCCAGACGAAACCCTTCGTGGCGACAGGCTTCACATTCAGCGCAAGCTCGACGCCCCGGTTCTCCAGCGAGCCGATATTGGCCAGAACCCTGTTCTTGAAGTTCGTGCCCGCCGAGACATATACGTCGTTTATCAGGTCGGTCGTCCGGCGGAAATAACAGTCCGCGGCGCCGCTGATGCGTCCGTTCAGGAAACCGAAGTCCACGCCGGCGTTGTACGTCTCCGTCCGCTCCCACTTGAGGTTTTTGTTATACGCATCCGGCCGGTATGTCTCGCCCTTGCCGTATCCGATCGGGTAATAGGCGCCCGCTTTGTTCGCCGTGTATGAAGCGAAGTAGGCGTAGTTGGAGCCGATGTTCTGCTGTCCCGTCAGCCCGTAGCCTAGCCGCAGCTTCAGGTCGGACAGTTCCCCGACGTCGCGCAGGAAACCCTCCTCCTTCACCTTCCATCCGAACGCGAACGACGGGAATGTTCCCCAGCGGTTCTCCTTGCTGAAGCGCGATGATCCGTCATGGCGAACGGTCGCCGTAAACAGGTAGCGCTCCATCAGCGAATAGTTCACGCGCCCGAAGAATGAGACCAGGTAATTCTCCGAAGCCCACTCCTTCACCGACGGCTGATACTCTCTGCCGGGACTTTCCGCGTGTGTCGGACGGTAAAATCCTGTGTAGCGGCTGTTGCCCTTGCGGTGAAAATGCTGCCACTCATAGCCCGCCATCACGTCGATGCCGTGCACGCCGACTGTCCGCATGTATTGCATGTATGCGTTGAGCGACAGGTTGTACTTATCTACTTTCTCATATCCGAAGCTGCCGTAGTAGTTGTTGGAAAACGAGTACGGGCTTACGTCCGTCGTCTGCTTTCCGGTCGAGAGGTCCATGCCTCCGTTGGCATGAGCGCGCAGGCCCGACAGGAACTCAAACGCATAGTCGGCCTCGAGGTTTCCCACGAGCGATTTCGACCGGGCGCGGTCGTCCTTCAAATCCAGCGTCGCGACGGGATTTGCCGGCGCCAGCGAATTGGTCGTCAGCGCCCATGCCGGGTCGTTGAGCGACGCGCCGCTCGACGTCCACTGGAAATACCCGCCGAAATACTTCGCATAATCATCGCCCGTCATGCGCACCGGCTGGGTCGGATCCATCACTACGGACGAACCGACAGCGCCCCCGTCCGCATACCGGCTGCCGGCATGCATGGCTTTCAGGTTTCCGTTAAACTTCAGCCTGTTCTCCAGAAACGACGGCGAGACGTTCAGCGTGGCCGTGTAACGTTCGAAGCCGGAAGTCTGCACGATGCCGTTCTGCTTCGTGTAGCCGATCGACAGGCGGTAAGGCACCGCATTCACGCCGCCGTAAACGCTTACGTTATGGTCGGTGGAAAGGGCTGTGCGGTATATCTCATCCTGCCAGTCGGTATTCGCGCTGCCGAGCGCCTTCCACGCATCGCTCCCCTCGCCGTACGTCTCCCTGATCAGGTCGCGGTACTCGCCGGCGCCCATCACGTCGAGCGTCTTGCGGACATTGCTCATGGAGACATTCCCGTCGTACGTTACGTGCGCCGTGATTCCGCTGTCTTCCGAAACCTGCCCCTTCTTGGTCGTGATGATGATGACGCCGTTTGATGCGCGCGAACCGTATATCGCCGTCGCGGAGGCGTCCTTGAGCACGGTGAACGTTTCTATGTCGTTCGGGTTGACCATCGACAGCGGGTTGGCAAGGCCCTTCACGCCGTCGTTGTCCATCGTCAGGCCGTCGATGACGATCAGCGGGTCGTTGCTCGCATTGAGCGACGAGCCGCCGCGTATGCGTATGCTCGCCCCGCCGCCCGGCGCTCCGCCGTCCGTGATGACGCTTACTCCGGCAATCTTTCCGATCATCAGATCCTGTGCGTTCGTCGTCAGGCCGCGGTTTATCATGTCCGGCTTGATGGCCGTGACCGAGCCTGTCGCATCGTTTTTCTTGACCGAGCCGTAGCCGATAACGACTACTTCGTCCAGAATCTCAAGATCTTCTTCCAGCGTGATCTCCGCGAATTGCGTGCTCGCCTTTATCTCCTGCGTTTTATATCCGATGTAGGATATTACAATCACGGCATCCGGCGCCGTCGAAAGCGTAAAATTGCCGTTCAAGTCCGTGATGATGCCGTTTGTCGTTCCTTTCTCGACAATGTTGGCACCCGTGACAGGATCCTTCTCCGCGTCGGTCACGATGCCTTTCACCGTGATGTTCTGCGCAAAGCTGCCGGTGGCAAGCATCAGTCCCGTCATTAATATAAGCACATTCCTCATGTGGGAAAACAGTTTTTTCTTTTTCATATTTTCTGTCTTTAAGATTAATATAAATCAATGGTTAAGCCTCGTCTGTCCGTCCGGCGATGCGATGATGCTTATTGCATAACCTCCTCCCGGAGCGGCTTTAAGGGTTAGTTTCGTCTTGCTGTTCACTTTCATTTTCTTTATCGTACAGGCTTTCGGATTGGTATCGTAAGCGGCGCCAGGTGCATCGGCATAAATCGTAGCTTGATAGCTCTTTCCGGCGTCAAGAAAGTCAAGCCTGAGATTCGATATATGCCCGTTCTCGTCGGCCGTGCAACCTACAAACCAGTCGTGCGCCCCCTTCGCCTTGCGCGCAACGGTTATGTAATCGCCGGGTTCGGCCTCGAGATAACGCGAATCGTCCCAGTCAATGGCAACATCCTTTATAAACTGGAACGCATCCGGATGCTTATCATAATTTTCCGGCAGGTCGGCGGCCATCTGCAGCGGACTGTACATTGTTACGTACAGCGCGAGCTGGCGGGCCAGCGTAGTGCGTGCGCAGGAGGTATTGCCGGGATTTATTTCTTTTATGTTGGGTTCGAAGATTCCGGGCGTGTAGTCCATCGGGCCTCCCAGCAGGCGTGTGAAGGGAAGCACGGTGGTGTGGAACGGCTTGTTGCCGCCGAAAGCCTCGTACTCGGTGCCGCGCGCCGATTCGTTCCCGATCAGGTTCGGGTACGTGCGGCAGAGCCCCGTCGGACGGACGGCCTCGTGGGCATTGACCATGATGCCGTATTCCGCCGCTTTACGCACGGCGTACAGGTAGTGATTCACCATCCACTGCCCGTAGTGATGCTCTCCGCGCGGGATGATATTGCCGACGTAGCCGCTTTTGACGGAATTGTAGCCGTAATCCTTCATCAGCCGGTATGCCTTGTCCATGTGCCGCTCGTAGTTGCGGACGGAGGCCGAGGTCTCGTGGTGCATCATAATTTTCACGCCCTTCGAGTTGGCGTATTCGTTCAGCGCCTCGAAGTCGAAGTCGGGATATGGCGTGATGAAATCAAAGACGTCGTCCTTCGACATCCCGAACCAGTCTTCCCAGCCCTGGTTCCAGCCTTCCACGAGTACCTGGCCAAAACCGTGCCGGGCAGCAAAGTCAATATAGCGGCGCACTTTTTCGCCGCTTGCGCCGTGCGTGCCGTTAGGCGTTGCTTTCGCATAGTCCGTCACTCCGAGGCGGACGGACGGGAAATCGTTCGTATAAGACCACGTTGAGCGTCCGGTGATCATCTCCCACCATACGCCGATGTACTTGACGGGCTTGATCCACGACACATCGTCCAGGCGGCACGGCTCGTTGAGGTTGAGGGTGAGGTGCGAGGCCGGGATGCGGCGCGCATCGTCGCTCACGATAACCGTGCGCCACGGGGAGACGCAGGGCGTCTGCATGTATCCCTTCCGTCCCTGCGCATCGGGCGTGAGCCACGAGCGGAAAGTCATTGTCCGGTCGTCAAGCTCCAGCGACATGCAGGAGTAGTCCGTGAGGGCTGCTTCGTGAAGGTTGATGTACAGTCCGTCGTCCGTCTTCATCATGAGGGCGGTCTGCACGCCTGTCGCGGAGAAGGGCGTCTGCGATGAGTTGGGCGTAATGGCTTCCTGCATCAGGGAGCGTATTTCCGAGAGGCGCGACTCCGTATAGTCATATTCCTGCGTGTCGTAATCGCCCGGAATCCAGAACGCGCGATGGTCGCCCGTCATGGCAAACTCGGAATATTCTTCCTTAATAACAAAGTAATTCAGGCTGTCCTGCTGCGGAAACTCGTAGCGAAAACCAAGCCCGTCGTCATAGAGGCGAAAGCGTATGAGGATCGTGCGCCCGTCGGACTGGCGCCGCAACGTCGCAGCCAACTCGTTGTAGCGGTTGCGAATCGTGCGGCGCTCGCCCCAGACGGGATTCCACGTCTCGTCGAAAGTCGAAGTCGCGGCATTGGCAAGCAGAAAACCGTCGCGCAACGAGAATCCCTCCGCCTCAAGCCCCAGTTTGCTCGGCTTTATGGCGGTCTTTTCCTTGTAGAGAAGCTCGTATGTCGGCGTACCTTCGTCATCCAG
>JAIRZY010000139.1 GCA_031266995.1 Tannerella sp. | reverse complement strand
TTATCCCCATTAATCACAATTTCCACCGCCGCATTCGCCACAGCCGGCACAAAGAGCATCGCCGCAAGCACACATAGAGCTGCGGAAAAACATTTCACTTTCCCAAACAGGGAATTTTTCTGTGTGTAAAAAATTTTCTTCATAGATTATTAAATTAAAATGATATATTCGTTCTTTCTTCTGTGCAATTTAAAGTTTCACGACCGGAAAAACGCGGGGCGTTCCGGGTAGACAGGCAAACGGGTGTTGCCTGCATTTGTTTTGATATTTTCCTTATATACTGTCCTTTTCGGATCACTTCGCTTATTCTTTTATTTAAATTAGCCTATAATCGGCGCAAAGATAGAGATTATTTTAAAACAGTATCCTAATTCAGTCAAAAAAAAATTCAAATTCGTTTTTTTTATTGCCGACAAGACAAATAGTTGAGAGTTGAAGCTTATAAACTATGATTTTTTGAGGCATGAAATCTCTCACATTATACGGCGTGCCGACAGGCAAAATGCGCCTGTTTTCCATCTTCGGGAAGGCGCTTATCCTTCGCTTGTCCTTCGCTCATCCTTCGCTTCTGTTGCCTCCCGGAAAAACGAACGGATGTATGACCGTCACCGCCCGCATACATGTTCATTTGGCAACGGGAGGACGGTTTGAATTATGGAGTCTTTGAATCTCGAATCCTGAATCCCGAATATTCATCGATCAAATCCGCCCGACACGATTTTTCCGCCCAGCACGGTCATCAGCGCTTTCGTGTCTTTCAGTTCGCCGGCGTCGCAGGTCATAATGTCGCGGTCGAGCACGGCGAAGTCGGCATACTTGCCGGCTTCGAGCGAGCCTTTCACCTTCTCGCCGAACATGGCGTATGCACCCCATATCGTAAACGACTTCAGCGCTTCCTCGCGCGTCATGCAAAGCGCGGGATACCAGCCGCCTTCCGGTTCGCCCTGCAGGTTGCGGCGCGTCACGGCGGCGTAGAATCCGTGGTAGGGATTCACGTGTTCGACCGGCGCGTCCGAGCCGTTGGGAATGATGCCGCCCCGGTCGATGACCGTACGCCACGCATAGGCGTTGAGCACGCGCGAGGGGCCGATCCGCGCCTCGGCAAACGCCATGTCGGACGTGACGTGTACGGCCTGCATGGACGCGATGACACCGTCGCGTATCAGGCGGTCGAAGTCCGGGGGATACACGTTCTGAAAATGCTCGATCCGGTAGCGGTGGTCGGCCGGCGGGCTTTCCGCCAGTACCCGTTCGTAGACGTCGAGCGTCTGCCTGACGGCCGCGTCGCCAATGGCATGTGTCACTGCCTGAAAACCTTCGTCTCTTGCCCTCCTGACGAGGCTGTAAAACGCTTCGTCGGTGTAGCGGGGATTGCCGGAGTGGCCTTGCCGGTCGTTGTATTCGTCGATGAACCATGCGCTTCGCGAACCCAGCGAACCGTCGGTGTAGAACTTCACGGCGTTGACGGACAGTTTGCCGCCGTACAGATCCAGCACCGGCTTGCGGCCGGCGGCGATGTATTTGACGTCTTCGCCGTCGCTCAGCACTTCGTATGCCCTGACCTGAAGCAGGTCGCGGGCGTAGGCATCTTCCAGCAGCGCGAGGTTGTCGCAGCCGATGCCGGCGTCCATCAGCGACGTGATGCCGAAGCGCAGCAGTTCGTCGTTCGCCCGCCGGTAGAAGGCGCGTTTCTTTTCGTCCGAGGGCGCCGGGAATTTTGCCGACACGCCGTCGATGGCCGTATCTACGAGTATGCCGCCCGGCTCGCCCGACGGGGTACGCAGGATTTCGCCGCCCTGCGGGTCGGGCGTGGAGGCGGTGATGCCGGCGACGTCCAGCGCCCGGGAGTTGACCCATGCCGAATGTCCGTCCTTGCGGAAGAGGCAGACGGGGTTGTCGGGTGCGACCGCGTCGAGATCGCCTCGGGACGGCCACCGGTTTTCCGGCCATACTTCCTGAGACCATCCCGAGCTGACGATCCATTCGCCCGGCTGCAGCCGTCCGGCTTCGGCGGCTACGGCGGCCAGAATGTCGGCCTTCGGCTTCTCGTAAATATCAATCTCCGACAGCGATTCGCCCAGCTCCATGTAGTGCAGGTGGCTTTCGACAATGCCGGGAATCACCGTCTTCCCGCCCAGGTCGACGACGTGCGTGCGGACGCCTTTGAGCCTGCGGAGCGTTTCCGCATCACTGCCGGCATATAGGATTCGATCCTTCGCTACGGCGATAAAAGATGCTTTCGAAAAGTCAGCGTCTACCGTATAGATATTTCCGTTGATAAAAAGAATGTCCGCCTTGCCGGAGCCTGCACCGCAGGACGACGCGAGCGCCGCCACGGCAAGAGATGCACAGAGAAGTATTTTATTCATAATATCGCTTTTTGAGTGCTGCAAAAATAGCGAAAAATAAAGACGCGGGGACGCCGGAGTAAAAAAAATCCTCCTGCCCGAATCCCGAATTTTAAATCATATCTTTATAATCATCCCTTCATTTCCCCGGACGGTGCCCGGAAAAACGGCATCCGCTTCTTTTCCCAGCCAGTCGTCGTCTTTGTAGCGTGCCGAATAGTGCCCGATTACGAGCTGCCGGACGTGTGCCTGCCGGGCTATTCCGGCTGCCTGTCGCGCGGTGGAATGAAACGTCTGCCGTGCCCTTGCCGCCTCGGATTCCATGTAGGTCGCTTCGTGATACAGGCAGTCTGCGCCTTCGATCAGCGGGACGATGTCGGGATGACAGGCCGTGTCGGAGCAGTAGGCGTAACGCCGGGGCGGATCGGGGGGTCTCGTCAGGCGGCTGTTCGGGACGAGGTCGCCTTCGGGCGTAACGTAGTCGTCGCCGCGTCTGATCCCGGCCAGCAGCCGGACGGGGATGTGATGGAAGTCAATCATTTCTCTGACGAGATGCGATTCGCCGGGTTTCTCGGCAAAGAGGTATCCGCACGTGGGGATGCGATGCCTGAGCGGAATGGAATAGACGCGCAGCGAGCGGTCTTCCATCACGAGCGCGTGCCGGGCGGGGTCGATCACGTTTAGCCGCACTTCGAAAGGCAATTCGTGGCTCGCGAGCCGCAGGAGGTCTTCCAGCCCCGCCGGCCCGTGGACAAACAGCTCGCTTTTGCGTCCGAGCAGGCCGAGCGAGGCTATCAGGCCGGGCAGGCCGAAGCAGTGGTCGCCGTGCAGGTGCGAGATGAAGATATGCGTCAGGCGGTTGAAGCGTATCTGCATCCGGCGCATCTGTAGCTGGGTGCCCTCGCCGCAGTCGATCATGTACAGCCGGTCGCGCACGTCGACGACCTGCGACGTGGCGCAGTGTCGCAGCGTCGGCGTTGCCGAGCCGCAGCCGAGTATGGTCACATTAAAGGAGGGCATTCTATAATTTAAGATTCAAAAGTTCAATGATTCAAAGATTCAATAACTCAGACGAAACGGCCGCCCGTCTCCGAAAACGCCTCCCCTCTCCTGCGAAAAGGGGCCGGGGGAGAGGTCAATTCAAAATTCATGATTCAAGATTTGAACAGTCAAAGATCCGGAGGCTGCCTTGATATAAAAAAACTGAGAGTGCGTCCGGATCGGCGCACCCTCAACTTGTCTTGACCCGACAACCGGCGTTCAGGTGTTCGCCTTTTATCAGAGCGGTGCTTTCGGATCCTGTCCGGGAACGGGGGCCTGTCCTTCGTGATAGTCGGGCAGTGCGCCGAGGGCATACGTCTCGGGGCCATAGCGCAGGCTCGATGCGAGGATTTCGTCCCACGTGACCGGCTTGCCCGTGTAGGCGGATTCGCGGCCCTGGATCGCGACGAGGGTCGAATAGGCGAGGTCTTCGGCCTGATTGATCTGTTTGTTTTCGCGAATGGACTGTACGAGATGGATGTGTTCCTGTTCGTAGGGGTTCTTGACCGGCTTGTTTTCGTAGTCGTAGGCCCAGAGGGTTGCGCCGCTGTAGTCTGTGATCTTGATGTCGTTGCGGTCGTTGAGCTGGACGATGCCTTTCGTTCCGTAGACCTGTTCGGAGACGTTGCGGTCGCAGCCGTCGATCTGGCGGGCGGTGGCGAGCATGCGCTTGTTGCTGGCGTAGTAGTAGTCTACGCTGAAGAAGTCGAATATGTCGCCTGTCATGCGGCGCGCGCGGCCGCCGAAGCCGACGGCGTGCTCGGGCCGTTCGCCCATGAACCATGTCGTGATGTCGATGTTGTGTATCGCCTGGTCGAGCAGGTGGTCGCCGCTGAGCCATTTGATGTTGAACCAGTTTCGGATGCAGTATTCCATGTCGCTCCATGCCGGCCGCTTGGTTTTGTTCCACCATGCGCCCTGGTCCCAGTGTGCGGCGGTGGAGACGATGTCGCCGATCAGGCCGTTGCGTACCTGCACGTAGGCTTCCCAGTAGTCGCGGCGGTGGCGGCGCTGGTTGCCGGTCACGACGGTGAGTCCTTTCGACTGGGCTACTTTGGCGGAGGCGATCACGGTACGGATGCCGACGGGGTCGACGGCGCAGGGTTTTTCCATGAAGATGTGCTTGCCGGCTTCGACGGCGGCGCTGAAGTGCTGGGGCCTGAAGTGCGTCGGGGTGCAGAGCAGGACGACGTCGATTTCGGGCATTTCGAGCACGCGGCGGTAGGCGTCGAATCCGAAAAAGCGGTTCTTTTCGTCCACGTCGTTGTTGAAGCGTTCTTTCAATATGTTCAGACAGGCGTCCATCCTGTCCGGAAAGATGTCGGCGAGGGCTATGATGGACACGCCGGGTCCTGATTTGAGGAACTGGGTTGCTGCGCCCGTTCCGCGGTCGCCGCAGCCGATCAGGGCGGCTTTGAGGGGCTTGCCGTCGGGGGCGATGTCGACAAATGAATACATTCCCAGTTCTTCGGGCGAGACTGCGGCCGCGCCTGACTTACCGCTTTCGGCCGCGCACGAGCTTAGCGCCGTGGTGGCTACTCCCAGGGGCAGACCCAGGCCTGCTCCTGCCAATACTGAACTTGCTAAAAAATCTCTTCTTTTCATCGTAATAACGTTTATTTAAGTTAGTAATTACCGGCCTGACGCGGCCGGTTTTTCTCTAAAAAAGGTTGCAGGGACAAAGGTAGGTTAAAAGTTTTATTTCTGCAAAAAAATTTATCCGAATCTGTCTTTTTTGAATATATTCCGGGAATTTCCGTGGCGTTTTGTGTCATGCTGCGCGCGGAAGGGCGCTGTGACGTGTCGCGTCTTTGCGGCGGGGGGCGGGGTGGCGTCCGGCACGGATCTCGCTGTGCCGGAACGGCGAGGCGGTGCTGCGACGGCGGCGTGGGGACGCGAGGCATCGCGCCTCTGCGGGAATCCGGAACGGATTCATTGCCCGGCACCGTCTCCGTACTGCGCCGGGCGGGCGGCGAGGGACGGCGGGGCATTGCAGAGACGCGATGCATCGCGTCTCTACGCCGGAGGGACGTCCCCCATAAACCCGGGGACGTCCCCCGCAAATCCGGGGACGTTCCCCATGAACCCGGGAATGTTCCCCATGAACCCGGGAACATTCCCCATGAACCCGGGAATGTTCCCAATGAACCCGGGAAAGTTACCCATGAACCCGGGAACATACCCCATGAACCCGGGAACGTAACCCATGAACCCGGGAACGTTCCCCATGAACCGGGGAACGTTTTCTATAAACCCGGAGACGTCTCCCATAACTCCGGAGACGTCTCCCGTAAACCCGGAGACGTCTCCCGTAAATCCGGAGACGTCTCCCATAAACCCGGAGACGTCTCCGATAAACCCGGAGACGTCTCCGATAAACCCGGAGACGTCTCCGATAAACCCGGAGATGTCTCCCGTAAATCCGGAGATGTCTCCCGCAAGTCCGGAGACGTCTCCCGTTAATGGGGAGGCGTCTCCGGAGGGCCGGGGGCGGGGCGGTCAGTTTATGGTCTCGTATCCCGGATTCTGGACGAGGTTGAGGTTGGAGTTGAGGATGCCGCGCGAGAGGGGGAGGATCGCCGTGTGGCGGTCGGCCTCGGCGGGCTTGTCCCACCACTCGCCGTTGTAGACGCCGAAGCGGCAGAGGACGGTGCGGCGGATGCCTTCGCCTATGAATTCGCGTCCCCATTCGTCGAGCAGCTCCTGCTCGGTGATCTGGCTGCCGTCGTCGGTGTAGAGGCTGGGTGATCCGGGGGGATAGTAGCGTGCGCGGACGGTGTTGAGCAGGCGGGCGGCGGCGGGGCGGTCGCCGGCGCGGAATTTACACTCGGCGAGGGAGTAGTAGATTTCGGCGAGGCGGAGGAGGGCGTAGTCGGCTTCGATTTTGCCGGCGTCGTCGGAGCGGTAGACGGGGTACTTGATGAGGCACCAGCCGGAGCTCTGGTCGGCGTGGTCCATGTCGGAGATCATGACGGGTGCGCCGCCTGAGGGACGGGGTGAGATGGAGGCGGTGTCGGTGTCTTCGAACCATCCGACCTGGTCGCGGAGGTAGAGCATGTACTTGTCGTTGTCGGCGCGTACGTACTGTGTGGTGCCGGTGGCGTCGGTGTAATCGAGGAGGCCGTAGATGAACATGCCTTCGCGGGTGCTGTTGCCGAGGTTGCGGTACTTCTTGAGGCGGACGTCGTCGGGGTATTTTTTGAATTTCTGTACGGGCTGTCCGTTGGCGAAGGTGTAGGGCTGTCCGGCGAGGTCGAGGCCTGGCTGGAGGGCGAAGCGTGCGTTCATGTCGCCCCAGTCGGTGAAGCCGAAGTAGGGGGAGGCTTTGAAGGGTGCGCCCCACCAGAACATGTCGTTGCTGTAGACCCAGTGTGCGTATCCGTAGCTGCTGGTGAAGGCGTAGATGATTTCTTCGCAGTTTTCGTTGTTCCAGTCGAAGGGTGCGTCCCATCGGGTGGCGATGGCGTAGGTGCCGTATTCGCCGTCGATGATGCGCTGGGCGTAGGCGGCGCAGTCGGCGTAGCGGTTCTGCCCGATCCAGAGTTCGGCGTTGAGGTAGAGGCGTACGAGGAGTGCGGCGACGGCGGCTTTTGTCCACATGCCCTGCTTGAGGCCGTTGCCTGCGGAGCCGGCTTTGGCGTCGAGGGTGCCGACGAGTTCGAGGAGTTCGGCTTCGATGAAGGCGAATGTCTGTTCGGGGGGTACCTGCGAGGGCTGTATTTCTTCGTCGGGATAGGTGGTGCAGAGTGGTATGTTGCGGAAGGTGTCGAGCAGTCGGAGGTAGAACCATGCGCGGAGGGCGCGGAGGTTGCCGATGAGGTTGTTGATCTCGGCGGGGGTCATGTTGAACCGCGCGGGGTCGAGCTTCGAGAGGTCGGCGATGGCGCTGTTGGTGAAGACGATTCCCTGGAAGTTGTTTTTCCATACGCCGTCGGGCATTCCGTCGTCGATGGTCCAGCGGTGCCAGTGGGTGCGGAAGTAGGTCTGGCCGTCGAGCCAGTGTCCCTGGCGGTTGGGTGTCATGAAGTGGTCGGCGCTGTTTTCCTGTACCTGGAAGTTGCTGCCGGCACAGCTCCAGTAGGCGTGCTCGAAGGCGCGGACGTATCCCTGGTAGACGTTGTCGCGGGTTTGATAGAACGTTTCCGAGGTGATGATGTCATACGTTGTTTCGTCCAGACCGGTACATCCTGCGAGGAGGGTGAGTGCGGCGAGTGCGGTTAAATATTTTCGTATCATGTTTGTTTGTTTTGAGTGTTAGAAGTTGATTTGAAGTCCGAGCAGGAACTGGCGTGTGGAGGGATAGTATCCTTTCTTGTCGCCGGGGATTCCTGGCTGGAGGCCGTTTACGGGAAAGATGTCGGGGTCGACGCCGTCGTATCCTGAGAGTACGAAGAGGTTGCGCCCGGTGAAGTAGAGGCGGAGGCTTTCGATCCAGCGGCTGCCGATGTCGATGTTGTAGCCGATGGTGGCGACGTCGAGCTTGAGGTAGTCGGCGTCCTGGACGAAGTAGCTGTTGTGTGCGTTCATGCCTTTGACGATGTGTGCGTTCTTGCCGTATGCGTCCTGGAGGACGTTGAGGTTGGGGGCGGCGGACTGGAGGCCCCAGTAGAATTCGTGGATGTTGTATACCTGGTAGCCGAAGTTTCCGCGGAAGAAGAGCGTCATGTCGAGGTTTTTATATCTGAGGCTGTTGTTCCACGACATGGTGAATTTGGGCAGTCCGTTGCCGACGGGTCGCTTGTCTTCGTCTGTTCCTTCGTTGATGGGGATGGGGACGCCGTCTTTGTTGTATACCATCCAGTTGCCGATGTCGTCGACGCCGGCGTACTGGTAGGTGTAGAAGGTGCCGATGCGTTTTCCTTCGTCGATGCGCTGTACGGATCCGGGGCTTCCGGGCGCGGGGAAGCCGTCCATCCAGTAGAATTTCTGGCCGGTGTAGAGGTCGTTTGAGAAGGAGACGAAGCGGTTGTTCGTGGTGTATCCGATGAGTCCGAGGGTGTATGAGAAGTCGCGGCTGCGGACGACGTCGATGTTCAGGTCCAGCTCTACGCCCTGGTTACGCATGGTACCGACGTTGGCGTAGGTCTGGTCGGCGATGTTCGGGGGCATGGGGACGTTGTAGTCTCCCAGGAGGTCCTGCTGCGTGCGGTTGAAGTAGTTGAAGCTGCCGCTCACGATGTCGTTGAAGAGCGCGAAGTCGAGTCCTATGTTCCAGTTTTTTCCTTTTTCCCATTTCAGGCTGGCGTTTACGTTTCGTCCCGGCGCCCATCCCTGTACGTAGCGTCCGTCGACGAAGGCTTCGCCTGCGCCGCTCATGGTGGCCAGCGAGCGGTAGTTGTCGAAGTTCTGATTGCCGGTGACGCCATAGTCGGCGCGGAGCTTCAGGTCGTCGATCCAGCTCACGTCTTTCAGGAAGCTTTCTTCGCTGAGGCGCCATCCGACCGATGCGGCGGGGAAGTAGCCCCACTTGTTGTTGATCCCGAACTTTGACGAGCCTTCGTAGCGCAGTGATGCCGTTGCGAGGTATTTTCCTTCATAGTCGTACGAGAGGCGCCCGAAGAAGGCGATGAGCCGCGAGTCGTTTTTTGCCGATTCCATGCCCAGCCGCCCGGCGACTTCGCGCATGTAGGTGCCGTTGCCGAGGTTGTTGTACGTCAACTGGTCGGAGGCGAAGTCCTTGTTTTCGGCATACAGCCGCGTGTACTGGAAGTACTGGTATGAATAGCCGGCCATGGCCTTCATGTTGTGGCCACTGCGACTGTAGGCGTAGTTGGCGAGCCATTCGAGGCTTTGCTGCAGGTTCATTTTCTTTTCCTGGTTGGCTTCGCCCTTTCGTCCGCTCTTCATCGCCAGCGTGGAGGTGGAGGGGCGAAACCAGAAGTTGCTTTCGTCGTTGATCTGCTGCGCGATCGTGACCTGCGTGTTCAGCGAGTGGTCGGTTCCGGAGGCCAGGACGGGCAGGAGGTTGAGGCGGAACGTGCCGTCCCAGTCCAGAAACTTGCGCACGCCGCCGCTTTTTTCGAGCGCCAGCTTCTCGGCCGGGTTTTCGGCTTCCCAGCCCGTCGCTTCGTAATACTGTCCGGGCACGTCCGGATCCCATACCGGCATGGTCGGGTTCAGCGTCAGGGCCTGGGCGAACATGCCGTAGTCGGCATTGTTCAGGTCTACCTTGCGGGGCGCCACGTTCAGCGTCACCTTGTACAGGTCGTTCGGCGCGGTGTGATTGATCGACAGGCGCGCGCCGACTTCCTGCCGGGTCGAGCGGATGTCGATTCCTTCGCCGTCGCGGACGTCGACCGTCGCGCGGTAGTTGTTCTGCGCCGTGCCGCCGGAGAGCTGCAGGGTATGCACCTGCGAGACGCCGATCTGCGTGAGTTCGTCGAACCAGTCCGTGCTGGCGCCGAAGTCGGTGCCGCGTTCGGGCAGGTGCTGCCTGAACTCGTCGGCCGAAAGCACGTGCAACTGCTTCTTCGGAGCGTCCATACTCAGGTAGCCGGTATACGTCGCCCTGAAGTTGCCGTCGACGCTTCCCTTCTTCGTCGTGATGATGATGACGCCGTTGGAGCCACGCGTCCCGTAAATGGCCGATGCTGCTCCGTCCTTGAGGACGTCGATGGACTCGATGTCGTTCTCATTGATGTTTCGGAGATTGCCTCCGGGAACGCCGTCGATGACGACGAGCGGGTCGTTGCTGGCCGAACGGGAAGCTACGCCGCGCACCTGGATGCTTGTCGTCGAGTTGGGGTCGGCAGACGCCGTATTGGTTATGGATACGCCTGCGACCTTCCCCTGTATCTGCATTGCAGGGTTGTTGCTCCCGATGTTCAGGAAATCCTTGCTGGACACGTGCGACACGGCGCTGGTCAGCTCCCGCTTCGCCACCGTACCGTAGCCGATGACGACGACCTCTTCCAGCGCCTGCATGTCTTCGACAAGCGTGACGGACAGCGTCGTCTGATTTCCCACCGTGATCTCCTGCGAAACGTAGCCGATAAAGGAAATATGCAGCACGGCATTGTCCTGGACAGTCAGGGAGAAGGCTCCGTTTATATCCGAAATGATGCCATTGACAGTTCCTTTCTCAATCACGTTCGCGCCGATGACCGGCTCGCCGCCGACATCGACCACTGTTCCGCTCACCCGCTTCTGCGCCATGGCCGCAAGTGAACAACTGAGGACACACAGGGCAAGGCACAGTGCCTTTCGCCAGGTATCCCGTCTACATAATAAAATTCTGCTTTTTTTCATAGATAAATTGCTAATAGGTTAATACAAAAAAATAAGTTTAAACAGATGAAAGCCTGCGGAGGGCAGAGGATATACTCTGCTCCGTAGCCGTAAGCCTATGTTTTTCCTCCTCCGAACCGTAAAAATTCAGAGAAAAATTCTTTTTTAATTGACTGACATTTGTTATTATATGCGCGCGAGACGCCGGGTCATAATCTCTCTCTCT
>JAIRZY010000099.1 GCA_031266995.1 Tannerella sp. | reverse complement strand
CCTGCTCCTGAATGTCTTTGGGCGAGCGCCCCATCCATTCCGTGGCCACAATCTGCTGATTCTCGCCGATGTCCGGGATGGCGTCCACGGGGACGGGATCGCCGGGCAGCAGTCCGCCGAGCCGGTTGAAGGGCGCCACCGCGATGCCCCAGCACAGAACAACGAGAAGTAATAACACGGCAATAAGCCTGTTATCAAGAAAATATTTGATAAGTCCGTTTAGCACGATAAATAAATTAAGCAGTTAAAGATACAAGGATTCAAAAACTTGAAGATTTTCGAATCCGGTAATTTATGATTTGCAGGGACAAGTGCCGTGCAACGTGTGCGCAGGTATTTCGCGCAAAAAAGACGGGACTAAATGAGGTATATGCAGATCAGATGGCGCAGCGCGACGCGGCGCGGCGCCGTATCGCAGGGAAGGAGAGGGAGGGGCAATGGCGGCATGTTTTCGGCGGAATGAAGCAGGTTGTCCGCGGCAAACATCGCCGACTGAAATTCGAAAGACGCCGCGATGGGCGCTTCCTGCCGGGCGTCGGGATAATCGTCTGTGATTAAAGATACAAAATGATTTTCGCAGCAGGGTGTATTTTCTATGCCGGTATGATTTCCGCTCGTTCCGTGATGCACCGTCCGGCAACAGCAGGTCTGGACTCCGGCATATCCGGCCAGACTGACGCCATGCAGACTTCCGCCGCAGTAATGAAAGGCGAGCGTCGCATGCCCCGAGGCAAACAGCGTCACAGTCAGCAGGAAAACGGCAATCATTCTTTTCATATTGCGATTAATGAAAATACACGGCGCAAAGATAAAAAATGCTGTCGGAATTTCGACCGTCCGGGATGTAAATATTTTCCGGGACATGCATATCCGTACTGATTTTAGCAGGGACTCAAAGAACGTCTTTTGCTAAAAAAATTTACACCGGCAGAAAAGTTTGCATATTTTTTTGATAAATCATTATCTTTGTGCCGGATTCTGTTTTTGACCTGTGTATGGATATGGATTCGGATGAAAGAGAAATAAGAAAGAAATCATTGATTATCACGGCCATCATTGTGACTGCGATACTTATCGGAGGGTTTGTGTATTACATCTTCTATCAGCAGCATCAGATGTCTGATATGGAGGAGCTTTTTGCGCTTGAGAAGGCTTCGCTGACGGATGAGTACGAAGAATTGTCGCTTCAGTATGAGGGATATAAGTTCAGTGTAGGCAATGATTCGCTCGTGGCCCTGCTGACGACCGAGCAGATGCGCGTGCAGCGCCTGATGGAGGAACTGCGTACGGTGAAATCGACCAACGCCCGCCGCATCAATGAGTTGAAGCGCGAACTGGAATCACTTCGCAATATCATGCGCGGATATGTTGCGCAGATTGATTCGCTGAATACGGAAAACGAGAAGCTGAAAACCGAAAACCGGCAGGTGACGCAGAGATACCACCAGGCCACGTCGGTCGCCGCCCAGTTGACGAAGGAAAAGGAAAAGCTGACCGAACGCGTCAACCTGGCAAGTCGCCTCGACGCCACGGCAATACAGGTGACGCCACTCACGTCGAAAGGGAAAACCTCGAAACGAATCAGCAATACGACACAACTGATGGTGCAGTTTACGGTTGCCAGGAACATCACTGCGCCGATTGGCGAAAAAGCGCTGTATGTACGTATTATGAAACCTGACGATGATATTCTCCGCAAGCCCAATTCGGGCGTGTTTCCTTTCGAAAACAGAGAAATCGCTTATTCAATGATGCGAACGGTCGAATATGACGGCGAGGAGGCGCAGGTCGTAATGTATTGGGATGTGGAAGAATACCTTTCGCCCGGCCCGTATCGTGTCGACATATTTGCCGACGGGAATATGATCGGGCGCAAGTCGTTCTCGCTTGAAAAATAGGATAATATTTGCCCGGTATCCTTTTTCGTGCTCAATTTTCCGGTTTCTTCCCGAAGTATACACTGATTTGTCAAGGCGCGGATTCAATCCAATCCGCCGGAGCGATGCGGACAGGAAAAGCATGAGCTTGTCGGTCTATAAGAAGACGCACATGCCCGAACACAGGCCGACGAAGATCGCTGCGGGACGTATTGGAAACCGGACGACGTCGAAGGATGTGAAATCCGGATCAGGAAGGGGGCAACCCGCCTTGGATATAATACGGGAATCCCCCCCCCTGCGCCTCACAACGCTATTTCTTCGGCGCGAGGATATTGCGGCAGTACTCGACGCAACGGTTTGTCTCGCGGACGGCGTCCGAACCGTCGGGAATGTCGTATTCAAGCTCGATGTCGACCGTGACGGGCCATTTCTCCTTCTGAATCAGCAGCAGAATATCCGCAATCGGTGTCTGCCCGTCGCCCCAGGGACGGTTCGTATCGGCCGGAGTGCCCTGTGGCCCCGTTTTATCCTTGAGGTGGATGCTGACGATGCGGCTGTGCAGGCGCCGGATGATGTCGCACGGATTTCGTCCCGTCGCGCCGAAATAGTGGCCGACGTCGAAGTTCAGCATGAGCCTCCCGCCGAGCGAAAGTATCCTTTCGAAGCTGAAATCGGGGTTGCCCGGCTGCCCATGGTTGTGGAAAATGACGTACAGTTTGTGCTTTTCGGCGAACGGAAGGAGGCGTAAGGCCGCTTCGGCACTGATTTCCGTGCTGATACCCTTTGCTCCCAGCGTCTTGCAGACGTTGAAGGCGTAGTCGATTTCTCCGTCCGACCAGCCGGCATCGCCCAGCTTGAGGATATCGATTTTCACGCCGCGGTCATGAAACATTTTCCTTATTTCCTTGAACCTGTCCATCGAAACGCCTGTGCGCCATGCGCGTGCGGCGTCTTCGCCGGCCGGGATACCGGCATACTGTTCGACCGGGCCGCCCATCAGTTCGACCGAGCTGAGGCCGGCCGCGACGGCATTGTCGAGCGTGGCGGTGAGAGACTGGTCCGGCATGCTGCGGAAACTGTAGGTGATGGCGCCAATCTGCACCCCGCCGAACTTCGAGTCGGGTTTGCCGGCCGCGCGGGCGGAAAAATGCATGCTGCATACTGCGAATGTGAGGATTACGGCTGTCCACGCCGTTTGTTTAAAGATTTTCATGGCAATCGTTTTAATACGGTTAAATTGTTCATTCATTTATTACTTTCAGGGGATGCGCGACCCGCTTGCGCGGATACGACCTCCCGTCCCCGGCAAAGATACACAATCCGTTCGGAAAACGCGCCTGTTACGGTTCGAAATTTACACCCTGCGCAGGATGGTTTTATGTGACGTAAAGAATCGGCAATCAACACGAAGACACGGATGACGCTGGGATAATATGAAAATGCGGGAAGATGAACATGCGCATGTGTGAAAATGTATTTGCCTGCCGATATATTTGCCCATTTTCACATTTTATACATACTCTCCGCGCATGTCGATGAAACGGTTCATTTTCGCATCTGTCCGTTTTCACGTTCCCACATTCCCGCATCTCTTCATTCGCACATGACCCTGCGTCCGTTATCCTGAAAGATTCTTAAATCCGCTCTTTCTTTTGTTTTTTTATTAAAGACGAAAAACTTTTATACGGAAACATTTCATTTATTTGCTGAAAATAAATTCTCTTATGCGTAACTGTGTCCTTCTGTTGACCGTCTTTGGCATGTGTACGGCGAGTCATCTCCACGCACAGGAGTGGTCTGCGCGCGATTCCGTGTGGCTGCGCCGCGTTCTGTCGGGCGAAGAAAAGCTGCAGTTGAACGACGCCACGCGACGTGCCATCCGCGAAGGTACGCTGATCTCGACCGGCGCGCCGACGCCTCTGCAGCTCAACCCTTCCGAACTGCCGTTCGTCCGCTCGTTCGACGACGTCCGCCGGACAGGACGGAAGGACATGATGGAACTGCCGCCGGCCGTCATCATGCTGGACGGGCTGAATCTTCTCGACACTCCGTCGATCGCCATGCCGTTTCAGCCGACCATAGCCAGTGCAGCAACGTCGCTCGCCTCCGTCAATCTGAGGCAGCTCCAAGTCGCTGCGCCCCTTAACACCCCGACGGCCGTCCGCCCGGGAGGAGTCGGAGTCAGTATCGGGTTCAGCGCCGAAAGCATCCTGAGATACATCTTCTGGCCAAGCGAACGCGCCAAAGTGCGAAACCGCAAGCACGCCACGGCGCGGTATACATACAACCAGTACGAGTAACCGAATCATTGAACTTCATTATTATGCAAATAGATATTCTAACGATACTGCCCGAGATGATTGACGGCTGCCTGAACTGCTCGATTCTCAAGCGCGCGCAGGAGAAAGGGCTTGCCGTCATACGCCTGCATAATCTGCGCGACTATACGACGAACCGCTGGCGGCGCGTCGACGATTATCCCTTCGGTGGCGAGGCGGGGATGGTGATGCAGATCGAGCCTGTCGACCGCGCCATCACGGCCCTCAAGGCTGAACGCGACTACGACGAGGTGATTTATACCTCGCCCGACGGACACCTCTTCGACCAGCCTATGGCCAACCGCCTCTCGCTGCTTGGCAACATAATCATTCTCTGCGGACACTACAAGGGCGTTGACTACCGCATACGCGAACACCTGGTCACGACCGAAATCTCCGTCGGCGACTACGTCCTGACCGGCGGCGAACTGGCGGCGGCCATCATTGCCGACGCCGTCGTCCGCCTCCTGCCCGGGGCTATTGGCGACGGACAGAGCGCCCTCTCCGATTCCTTTCAGGACGGACTGCTCGCGCCGCCCGTCTACACGCGACCGGCCAGCTACCGGGGCTGGGACGTCCCCGACGTGCTGCTCTCCGGGCACGAACGGCGCATACGCGAATGGCAACTGCAGCAGGCGCACGAGCGTACTGAGCGGCTGCGGCCGGATTTATTATTCAATGAGTCGAAGATTCAATGATTCCAAAATTCAGTTATTCCGTTATTGGGTTACTGTTTTTGAGATCTTCGCAGCGTCAATGCATAAAACTGTGCTGCACCCGGGGCGGCTACTGCATCGCAGTCGCCCAATGTCCGAATCTTTGAACCATTGATTTTTTTTAAACCCGAAATGTCCACTGGAAGATTTCTCCATTGCCGGGCATGTCTCCCGGAATTTCCGGGACGTGAATACACAACGGTAATTCGCTTCCCGGATTTTCCGGGACGCAAATAACACACGGTAATTCTGTTCCCGGATTTTCCGGGACGTGAATGACACACGGTGATTCCCTTCCCGGAAAATCTGGGACGCGAATGACACACGGTAATTCCCTTCCCGGAAATTCCGGGGAGCAAATGACACACGGTAATTCCCTTCCCGGATTTTCCGGAAAGGAATCAATCAATGTGCCAATGGACATTTCGGGTTAAATACCCTGCAGTATAATTATATGTAGCCTTTGGCGCGAAGCCGTGCCAGGTTTTTCTCTGCACCCTCATGTCTCCGGGCCGCTGCCCGGCGATACCAGTCTGCCGCCTGCGAATAGTTCTGCGGTACGCCGCAGCCCATCTCATACATCCCGCCCAGATCAAACTGCGCACCGGCATGTCCCTGCTCCGCGGCCCTGCGGTACCACTCGACCGCCCTGAAATAGTCGCGCTGCACGCCGCAGCCATATCTGTACATCCCGCCCAGCTCGAACTGCGCGCCGGCATGACCCTCTCCGGCCGCCTTGCGATACCACCCGATCGCGCCGGGATAGTCCTGGCTGCTATAGCATTTCTCGCCTTCCCGGTACCACTCCGCTCCCAGCCTCTTTTGGCGGATGCCGTCAAGATCCACCGAAAACGACTCCTCGGGAGCGCTCAGCGTATATTTACATTCATGACGGTCACGCCCGTCTTCCGTACTGACAAATGCCAGAGCGAAAGTCCCCCTGTGCAGCGACAGGCGGACGGTTTCGCCGGCACGTGCTTCCGCGCGCTGCACGCCGCCGACAAAAACCGTACAGTCCAGACTGGAACAGATGTTCAATATGCACGTCTCCGGCGGCGGGGCGGATCCCGTCGCTGTCTTTTTCGCGAAGAACTTCTTCAGCCGGTCGACAAGCGTGCCTGAAAAGCCCCATTCCTCCCCGGTGTCAGGCTCGTCAAATAACATGTGCGACAGGATCTCGCCGAAAGAGTCGCGCTTCGTGTCCATCCCCGGCCGGGGGCTGTACGAAATGTCTTCCGTCATAATTTTTCCCTCCTTTAATTCTTTCTTTATTCTACCTCTGTATGTCGCTCACGAGAAAGATTCAAGATTCAAAGATAAAAAAGCGCGCCTTGCGGTAACCGAAGGCGCGGCGGGCGATGACTATTCCTTTATCTCCCACCCCAGCGCGCTGGCGCCGAGCACGGCCGCATCGCTTTCGTTCAGTTCGGAGAACAGCAGCTTGGTCTTGCCGGCATACACTTTCAGCACATGCCTGTCCATCGAGCGCCGGATGGGATCCATGAGCAGGTTGCCGGCCTTGGTCAGGCCGCCGAACAGGATGATGGCCTCGGGACTCGAAAAGGCAACGAAGTCGGCAAAAGCCTCGCCCAGAATCGCACCCGTCATTTCAAAGATTTCGACGGACAGCAGGTCGCCGGCTATCGCCGCGTCATACACATCCTTCGACGTGATGTTTTCCGGTTCGAGCTTGCGCAGCAGGCTGCTGTCGGTGCGCTGAATCAGCAGTTCCTTTGCCGTACGCGCCACGCCGGTGGCCGAGGTATACGTTTCGAGGCAGCCGTGGCGACCGCAGCCGCACAGGCGTCCGTTTTCGCGGCGGACGATGACGTGCCCCAGCTCGCCTGCAAAGCCGTCGTGTCCGTAGACCAGATTTCCGCCTGCGACGATGCCGCTGCCCACGCCCGTACCCAGCGTGATTTCGATAAAGTCCTTCATGCCGCGCGCGGCGCCGTAGGTCATCTCGCCGATGGCGGCCGCGTTCGCGTCGTTGGTCAGCGCGACGGGGATGCCTTCCATGCCGTCGCTGATCATCTGCGCAAGGGGTATCCGTTCCTTCCACGGAAGATTGGCGGCAAAGTCGATGCAGCCCGTGAAGTAATTTCCGTTGGGCGCGCCTACGCCGATGCCTTTGATCTGATCCGGGCCGCCCACCTGCGCGATGGTGCTTTTCAGCCCGTCGGCCAGGGCCGAGACGTATGTGCCGATTTCCGCGTATTTGCCGGTCTTTATCGAATCGCTGTACAAAATTGTGCCCCGCGCGTCTACGATTCCGAAGACGGTGTTGGTCGCCCCGAGGTCGATGCCAATTACATAAGGTTTCTCCATGTGTTTGTATTTTAAAATTTCAGTTTTGAGCGGCAAATATAGACGATTTATTGAAAGGACGCAACTCTTTCGGAGTAAAAAGACTTAAAAGTGAACTGTCCGGAAACGAAGGCAGGAAGAAAACGAAGTCATTTTCTTCCTGCCTGATTGCGGCCCTTATCTGGCGGCCGCCTTCTTCGAGCTGCTCAGATAGTCGAGAAACTCTTCTGCCGGCTTGCCGCGGAGCTGGTACATCTCGTTCACGGGATGGAAGGCAAAGGGGACGTATTCAAACAACTGAACGGCGGCAAACTGACGGTCGCCGGTCGTCACGACGTCCATGTAGCAGCTTCCCTGCGCAGAGACGATTTCGAGCGGCTTTGCACCCGAAAAGCTCTGCTCCGATAGCATCTTCATGAACCCGGGCAGATGGGTTTTGTTGAAGTAGTGCGTTTCCTTTTTCACTGCGATCCCGTTTTCGCGGAGCACGTGGCTCTTCGATTTCATGAAGGGGAGCAGTTTGTTTCCGGTTTTCACAAGCTCGAAAACCTGATTATCCAATATATTATTTTCCATATTCTTTCTTCTTTTATATGTAAAGTCTGTTTTTAATCCATTATTGTGATGCACGCGGGGACGCGTTTCTACGCTTCGATCCGGCGTGGAATGGAGCGTCCCGGCGCGCCGCGCGTAAAAATGCGCGGCGAAGCGGTTGCGGAGGGGAAGAGGGGCGGGCTAAAGAAGAATTTCCCTCAGTGCAAAGACGTAGTACCTGCACGGGGAGTGCGGACACAGAAAGGTGTTGAACGCGTGTTTGCGGATAAAAATCCTGCTCAGCGACTTTTTGTGTACGGAATAGAGCAGGATGACTTTTTCGAACGAGATGCTGTGATGAATGTTTCGGGCGGGGATTCTGACGAAGGAGCGCAGGCTGTTGGTGATGCGGTACATGCAGGTGAGCGGAGCCGTCTCGGCCGCCCGTATCAGGTCCGGCCGGAGGGGATGGACCGGCATCACCGTGCCCTCCCTGCCTGCCGCGCGGGTGGCGGCGGCGTCGGGCGCGGCCCCCTCCTCCCCGCCTCCGGCGGACGGCAGGGCGAACGGCAGCAGCAGGCATCCGAAGAATACGAGCAGATAGCCTGCCGCATGTCTCACTGCATGATTCCGGGATTTCAACATTCGCCTGTTCCGTTATTTCGTTACTCGGTTGCGGGGCTGCTGCCGGCGCGCTCTTATTCGAGATTCCTGATGGCGCCCGCGAAGAAGATGCTCCCGGTGCTCCGCTCGCTGACGAAGAACAGGAAGGGGCGGTCTACGTAGAAGTCGACGCGGGGCGGGGCGGGCTGATCCAGATTAGCCATATCCATTATCTCTACCACCGTAGCCGCCGCCGCTTCCATTCCCTTCTCGTTTACTTCGGCAAACGTCTTTTGCTTCACAGTCGAAACCGCCAGGAGCGCCGTGGGATGGATGAGCGACAGGTTGGCCGCGACGGGGTCGAACATCGACGTCATGCCCATCGCCTTCAGGTCGTCGTCCAGCGTGCGTTCGTACTCGATCGTGAACTTCGGCAGCCGGACGTGCACCACGCTCCCGTCCCGCTCCAGGCCGGCCAGGCACTGCTCCCACAGCTCGCCGTTCATCCGCTCCACTACGGAGGCGAGCGACACGCCCTCGTCCGGCAGGAGCACGGTCATACTGAAGGCGCCGTTTCCGAACGGAAGCTCCAGCAGTGCGAACTGTTCCCCCGCGGCATGGCGCAGGTGCGAGTCCGTCAGCTTCATCGTGGGCAGGCGCGAGGCGCTTCCGTCCTGGCTGCGGAACGTCTCGCCGGAGGTCAGCGCCTCGTCGAACGGAAACGCCCACATACCTTTAAAGTACAGCGCATTTATGAGATACATGACGCTCCCGGACGGAATCTCCGTCAGCATGTCCGCAATCCGGCCGTACGTCTTTTCGCTTATCCAGCCGTTGATCAGGGCGAGCGTGGCCGGGGCGGAAAAGTCTTCGTTTCGCACTTCGGATTCGAAATACCGGCGGTTCACCTCCCTGAAGGATTCCAGCGCCTCAAATTCCCGTTTGATCCAGATAGAGTTTGCGCTCCCGAAGGCGCCCCTCGGATCCAGTTCCTGCATGGCTTTGACCATCTTTTGTGCATATCCGTTCTGCTCCTCGCGCGTAAAGCCTTCGAAGCCCAGGCCCGCCTGTATCTCGCGGTGCGTATCGCCGTCCGCCCCGTTGTCGAGCATCGACAGCGCCAGGCTCGCGCTCAGCGGAGAGATGAAGACGTTCGCCTGCGGCTTTTCGTTTCGGCAGACGTTTCGCAGCAGTTCGAAGGCAAACGTGCCGTTCCGCTGCGCGATTCCCCGTTCGGCTTCCGTCAGGAGGACATCCTGCCGCGCGATGAGAGGGGGA
>JAIRZY010000088.1 GCA_031266995.1 Tannerella sp. | reverse complement strand
TTTCCGCCTTCGGGGCCGAGGTCGATGACGTAGTCGGCGCATTTGATGACGTCGGGATGATGTTCGATGATCACCAGCGTGTGCCCGCGGGCAATCAGGGCGGCGAAGGCGCCGAGCAGCGTCCGGATGTCGTGAAAGTGCAGGCCGGTCGTCGGCTCGTCGAAGATGAACATCGTCGGCTCGTGCCGCTCCATGCCGAGATAGTATGCCAGCTTGACGCGCTGGTTCTCGCCGCCCGAAAGGGTCGACGACGTCTGCCCCAGCTTGATGTATCCCAGCCCGACGTCCTGCAGCGGCTTGAGGCGCTTCACGATCTTGCGGGTCTGAGGCTCGGGGCGGGCTTCGAAAAACTCGACGGCCTGATTCACCGTCATCTCGAGCATGTCGTAGATGTTCACTCCGCGATATTCGACCTCCAGCACGTCGGGCCGGAAGCGCCGGCCGTGGCACGCCTCGCACTCGAGCGTGATGTCGGCCATGAACTGCATCTCGACGACGATGCGCCCTTCGCCCTTGCATTCTTCGCAGCGGCCACCTTCCTTGTTGAACGAAAAGAACGCCGCCGTGTAGCCCATCTGCCGCGCCAGCGCCTGGCAACTGTACAGCTTGCGTATCTCGTCGTACGCCCCGATATAGGTCACGGGGTTGGAACGCGAACTCCGCCCGATCGAGTTCTGGTCAATATATTCGATGGCGCGGATGCGTCGCACGTCGCCCGCAATGCCGTCACACTCGACCGCGGGCAGCGAACCGTCCAGCATCCGGTGCAGACCGCCGTATAGTATGTCGCGCACCAGGGTGCTCTTCCCCGATCCGCTTACGCCCGTCACCACCGTCATGACATTCAGCGGAAACCGCACCGTCACGCCCTTGAGGTTATGCCGTCGCGCGCCTTTGATCTCGATAAATTCGTTCCACCGCCGCGTCAGCTCCGGCAGGGCGACGGTTTCGCGCCCCGTCAGGTAGCGCACGGTGTAGCTGTCGTTCCCCTCCGCCTGCAGGCTGTCCGTCGCACCCTGATAGACGACTTCGCCGCCCAGGCGCCCCGCCTTCGGGCCGATGTCGATGATATAGTCGGCCGCACGAATGATCTCCTCGTCGTGCTCGACCACGATCACCGTGTTGCCCAGCGACTGAAGCCGGCGCAGCACGCCGATGAGGCGGGCCGTGTCGCGCGGATGCAGGCCGATGCTCGGCTCGTCGAGGATATACAGCGAGCCGACCAGACTGCTCCCCAGCGACGTGGCCAGGTTGATGCGCTGGCTCTCGCCTCCCGAAAGCGACGACGAGAGGCGGTCGAGCGTCAGGTAGCTCAGCCCCACGTCCATCAGGAACTGCAGGCGGCTTTTGATCTCCACCAGCAGCCGCCGGGCGATGGCGGCATCCGTCGCATTCAGTTGCAGGCCGTCGAAAAACGCCTTCAGTTCGGAGACGGGCATCGTCGTCAGCGCGGCCACGGTAGCGCCGCCGACCCGCACGTACAGGGCCTCCTTCTTCAGCCGGCTGCCACGACACGAGGGGCATGTCGTCTTCCCACGGTAGCGCGCCAGCATCACGCGATACTGTATCTTGTAGACATTGTTTTCGACAAAACGGAAAAAGTCGTCGATGCACGTCACGCCCGGCGCGCCATGCCACAGCAGATCGCGCTCCGCCTCCGTCAGGTCGCAGTACGCGCGGTGTATCGGGAAATCGCGCGGCACCGCCCTGCTGATAAATTCGCGCAGCCACTCGCCCATGCTCTCGCCCTTCCAGCACACGACGGCGCCCTCGTAGACCGACAGGCTCTTGTCGGGCACCACGAGATTCTCGTCTATCCCGAGCACCTTCCCGAACCCCTCGCACTGCTCGCACGCCCCGACGGGATTGTTGAAATTGAACATCCACTCCGACGGTTCTTCAAACGTGATTCCGTCGGCTTCGAACTTCTTCGAAAAATCGTGTACAACGGTCTCGCCGGGCAGGTATACCCGCAGGCGGCAGAAGCCGTGTCCCTCGTAGAAAGCCGTCTCGACGGAGTCGGCAAGCCGGCTTCCGAGCAGCGCGTCGCCCGAGACGGCGAGCCGGTCGATCAGCAGCTCCACATCGCCCGGCTCCGGCAGCGCTCCGCCGTCGCTCAGCGCTTCGCTGATACGCATCACATTCCCGTTCGTCTCCAGACGGGTGTAACCCTCCTTGAGCAAAATCTCCAGTTGCTCTTTCAGCGTACGATCTTCGGGGACGACGACGGGCGCATAGACGGCAAAGCGCGTACCTTCGGGATAGCCGAGCGCCGCTTTCACCACGTCGCCCACCTGGTGCTTCTTCACCTCCTGCCCCGACACGGGCGAGACGGTCCTGCCCACGCGCGCAAACAGCAGGCGGAGGTATTCGTATATTTCGGTAGACGTCCCGACGGTCGAGCGCGGGTTGCGAACGTTCACTTTCTGCTCGATGGCGATGGCGGGCGGGATGCCCGTGATGTAGTCGCACTCGGGCTTGCTCATTCGCCCCAGAAACTGGCGCGCGTAGGCCGAAAGGCTCTCCACGTAGCGGCGCTGCCCTTCCGCATACAGCGTATCGAAAGCGAGCGACGACTTTCCGCTGCCCGACAGGCCGGTGATCACGATCAGCCTGTCGCGCGGAATATCGACGTCCACATTTTTCAGATTATTCACCCGCGCACCCTTGACGTGTATACACGCATCGTACGCTACCGTCTTTTTCCGAGCCATTGAATCCTTAGGGAATCTCCTTAAATCTTGAATATTGAATCTTGAATTTATATATCCTCCAGCGTCGCCACCGTGAAATCCCACAGCTTCCGCACCGAGGCAATCCGTACCGCCTCGTCGGGCGAATGCGGATGCACCACGTCGGGGCCAAACGAGATCATGTCCATTCCGGGATACGTCTCCTGAATGATGCCGCATTCCAGCCCGGCATGTATCACCTTGACGGACGGTTTCCGGTCATACAGCCGCTGATACGTTTCCTGCATCGTCTTGAGGATGGGCGAATGGATGTCCGGCTGCCAGCCGCCATAGGCCGAGCCGTATTCGACCTTCGCGCCGGCCAGCGAAAACACGCTGTCGAGCGACGAGCAGAGCCATTCCTTCCGGCTGTCCGACGAGCTGCGCGCCAGTATCCGGACCTCAATCACGTCCTTCCCCGACTTGACGGTCGCCAGGTTCGACGACGATTCCACCGTCCCGGGGAAGTCGTGCAACATGCTGATGACACCGTTCGGACAGCCCTCGACGGCATTGATCAGGTCGTCCTGAATCTCTTCGGGGATGAGCGAGAGCGGCTGCTCCGCCATCTCGGCCGTGAAGCAGATGTCCGCCTCGACGCCTGCATATTCCGCACGGAAAAGCTCCTGACAGTCCGCCACCAGTTCCCAGAGCGCCTCCACGTTGCCGCCCGGCAGGGTGATGATGGCCGTTGCTTCGCGCGGGATGGCGTTGCGCAGCGTCCCGCCGTCGATGCAGGCCAGGCGTACGCCGAAGTCGCGGACGGCTTCCTTGAGAAAGCGGAACATCAGCTTGTTGGCATTGGCGCGTCCGAGGTGGATGTCGATGCCCGAATGGCCGCCTTTCAGTCCGGTCAGGCAGATTTTCACGGCGACGTCGCCTTCGATCAGCGGCGCGCCCTTCCTGTAGCGGAACGTGATGTTCAAGTCCGTCCCGCCTGCGCATCCGACGAACAGTTCGCCTTCTTCCTCGGAGTCGCAGTTCAGCAGGATACGCCCTTTCAGCAAGTCCGGCTTGAGGCCGTTTACGCCTACCATGCCGTCTTCCTCGTCGACCGTAAAGAGGGCTTCCAAGGCGCCGTGCTTCAGCGATGTGTCGGTGAGGACGGCCATGATCAGGGCCACGCCGATGCCGTTGTCCGCGCCGAGCGTGGTGCGGTTCGCCTTCACCCATTCGCCGTCGATGCGGGCGTCAATCGGGTCTTTCAGGAAGTCGTGCTCGACGAGCGTCTGTGGCACCATGTCGAGATGCGCCTGCAGCACGACCGTTCGGCGCTGTTCGTAGCCCGGCGTGGCGGGTTTGCGTATCAGAATGTTGCCTGTTTCGTCCTGCACGGTTTCCAGACTGTGCGACTGGCCGAAGGCGAGCATGTACTCCGTAATGCGTTTCATCGAGTGGGTCGGGCGGGGAACCTGCGTGAGGTCGTAGAAATAGTTCCACACGGGTTGAGGGTCGAGATTTTTGATTTCTGCTGACATGATAGATGCTTTTATTATGTTCATGGCAAAGGTATCACTTTTTCGCAAATAATCGGCACGCCGGGAAAAGAAAGGGTATATTTCATACAAAATGTGAGAATGAGACGATTCATTTGCTCATTCTCACATTATGAAACTGTGACGCGCGCCGTATGTGTGCAGAGACGCGAAGCATCGCGTCTCTACCTTACGGCCACCTTCGCGGTCGCATCGCCCAGCTTCACGGCATACGCGCCGGGCGGAAGCGGCAGGGATGTTTCGCCCGCGCCGACGGTTTGCCGCAGGAACAGTTGCCCGGTAAACGTATAGACTTCAAGCGTGGCGGGCCTGTCCGTGCGGACAAGGAGATTGCCGCCCGATGTGCGGATTGCGGGCGTGCCGGCGACGTCGACCGTTTCGTTACCCGCGCCCCAGCGTTCCACTGCGACGGGGACGGTGATCGCCGGTTCGGGAACCGTGTTGCCGTCGGGCGTTGTGAAGAGGATGTTGTCCAGAGTGATGTCATACGTGCCGCGCTTCACCTTGCCGTCCACCGTGTACGCCAGATGCGCCAGCGTTTTGGATGCTTCTTCGGCGAACAGCGCTGCGCTACGGGCGGATTTGGGTTTGAGTTCCAGTAGCCATGCGTTGCCATCCCGCTTCGTCGCCGTCAGATTGAAACTGCTGAAATCGGCTGCCGGTTTGGTATTCGGCTGATCGAGCGTGAATCCGTCGGGCAGGTTGACGACAAACGAGCCACCCGCAATGGAATCCGCCGGGATATGAACTGCCACGTCGAAACCGCCGTTATTGGCGCTGCCCACGGGGGCGCTGTTTTCTGCCGATGCGTTGGGGGTGTGGCCGTCGGAATAGTGCCAGATATAATACCGGAATGTGACTTCTTTTCCATTGACTATTCCTACATGACCAGGCTCATATGACAGCATGCTGGACGTAATTCTCCCTTCACCGTCAACGTAGGCACTGTATGTTGAGCCGGAAGGTCTCGGTACGTCGTCGCCTACATAAAAAGACTGATTTCCCACCCAGTTTTCATAACTGTCATAATAGTAAGTATCCTTAAAAAGCAGTTTCCATTCAGTTCCGCCTATTGGACGGGAATATGAATCCGAAGAAAGAAGATAGCCGTTTGCATTGTACTGATACTGTACAAGACGATAACTGAGGCCATTGTCATCAGTATATGTCAGCGATTCAACCAGCCCGCTCGAATTATATTTCACATCATACTGATGTTCTGGCCAAATAGATTCATAGACATGATCAATGGAACTGCGAAACCTCTTCTCATAGTCACTGTAATAAAGCCTTGGCCCATTAGCTACATAACGGAAGACGTCGGCCCTGTACCCCATCTCATCGTACATGACCACGCTGTCCGGCTGCTGTCTCTCATCCGCCCTTAATGCTGGGGACGGCCGAGGCGCGATAGCTTCCCGCATCTCGGGAAATCCGCCGTTTAAAACCTGTTTTGATACGGGACGGTTTTGCCCGTAAATTTCACTCACTGCTCCAGTCCATAACAGGACGAGCGTCAATGCAACTGTAAAAACTTTGCCTTTTTTCATACGTTTTGAATTATTAGAATATTAAATGCTTACGATTTATGTTTCATAACCACAACCGCACGAAAAAAGCGTGAAGCTGTCCGTTTGATTGCTTATTTACATTGACTGGCTCTACCAAAACCATTGTGTTCAAATAAGCACGGACAGTCCACGCCCAAAGACGTGAACTTCCACATACCTATTCTCGAACACTTGTGAAACTTGGTAGATTTCGTCAATATGAGAATAAGAGCGCAAGCTCAATTATGTTTTATCAGTATGTCACTTTTCTATGTCATATACATCTTTTGTTTCATGTTTTAAAATACCCCGCCGGCTTTTCCTCAAAAGCTCGCCG
>JAIRZY010000081.1 GCA_031266995.1 Tannerella sp. | reverse complement strand
CGGCACAGTCCCTGCCCCAGGCCGCGCATGAGTTATATTTTATTAACCCCGCCCCGTATGTAAAATCCCACATTTCCGCATCTAACGGACGGTATTAATTAAATATTTTGCGTTCCTTTGCAGCGCTTTTATGGAAAAATATAAATAACAGAACAGTATGAAACATTTAACCTCATTCTCTCTCATTGTCCCCGTCCTCTGCGCCGGGCTTCTTATTTCTTCATGTAAAGACGGCAAGCGCGCCGTTTCGCCCACCGCCTACGCCGACTATATCAGCGCCTATACCGACGGCATGGTTTCGCCCGACGCCACGGTTCGCATCGAACTGGCCGGCGAGCATCCCTCGGCACGCCCCGGCGCCGAAGTGCGCGAGAAACTCTTCTCCTTCTCGCCCTCGCTGCGCGGCACGACCTGCTGGGTCGACAGCCGCACGCTCGAGTTCATCCCCGAACCCGGCCAGCTCAAGCCCGGAAGGCTCTACAACGCCTCCTTCGCCCTCTCGCAGGTGACGACCGTCGGCGACGCCTCGCTGCGCACGTTTGCCTTCACCTTCCGCGTCGAGGAGCGCAACTTCGTGATGCGCATCACCTCGCTCGACGTGGCGGAAGGCGACCGCGGCAACGTGTCCATCCGCGGCGAGCTGCGCTTCAGCGACACCCCCGAGGCCGAAGCCGTCGCACGCATGATCGCCGCGCGGCGGGGCGGCGAGTCGTTCACGCCGGTCGTCGAGCCGGGCGGAGACGCACATTCATTTCTGTTCACACTCAGCGGCATCGCGCGCCGCAGCGAGGACTCGCAGCTCGAAATCACTGCCTCGGGACGTCCCGCCGGCATCGACCTGACGCTGACCGAGCACGTCGACATACCCGCCGCCGGGCCCTTCCGCCTGCTCGACGCCGCCATCGTCGAATCGCCCGGATACGGCGTATGCCTCACTTTCTCCGACCCCCTGTCGGCCACGCAGGACCTGACCGGCCTCGTCCGGCCGGGCGACGCCGAGACCGAATATACGACGCAGATTCAGGACAACAAAATGTTCATCTTCTTCACCCGCAGGCACGGCGCCTATACGCTGAACCTGTCTGTTGACGGAGGACTGAAAAACTCGGCCGGCGAAACGATCGGCAGCGCCGTGTCCGTCTCGCTCGACGTCACCTCGCCCTCGCCGCAGGTCGAGTTTCTCTCCTCCGGATCCATCATGCCCGCCTCCAGCGCCATGACGCTTCCCTTCCGCGCGATCAGCCTGCGCGCCGTCGAACTGAAAATCATTCGCATATATGAAAGCAACGTGCTGATGTTTCTTCAGGACAACCGGATGGACGCAACAGGCTCGAACAGTCTGCGACGCTCCGGACGGCTGGTATACAGCACAACGCTCCGCCTCGACACCGACCCGGCGAAGGACATACACACGTGGGAAAATTACAGCATCGACCTCAGCCGCCTCATACGTCAGGAGCAGGGCGCGCTCTACCGCGTGGAGCTTTCGTTCCGCAAGGAATTTGCCGCCTTTCCATGCGACGGGGCGTCGTCTTCCGACCTCGTGAGCGCGCCGCTGCTGACGGCAACCGGCAGCGGCAAACCGTCGGACGACGACGAGGCGCCGTGGGACGTCGCCGAACCATATTATTATGGAGAGGGATACAACTGGGATGAATATGAATGGGAGGAACGCGATAACCCGTGCCACGCGACCTACTACATGCTGTCCGAGCGTAAGGCGGTCAGGAACGTGCTTGCCTCGAACCTCGGACTCATCGTCAAGGGCAATGCCGAGGGCCGGCTGTGGATTGCCGTGTCCGACATCACGACGGCTGCGCCCGTGCAGGGTGCGGACGTGACGGCCTATAACTACCAGCTCCAGCCCGTCGGCTCGGCGCGCACCGGCGCGAATGGCTTTGCCGTCTTCGAGACGCGCCAGAAGCCGTTTGCCGTCGTCGCCTCCAAAGACCGGCAGAAGACCTACCTGCGCGTCGCCGACGGCGAGGAGAAACTGCTCAGCCGCTTCGACGTCGGAGGGAAAGAATTGCGTCGCGGGCTGAAGGGATTCATCTACGGCGAGCGCGGCGTGTGGCGTCCCGGCGACACGCTGCACGTCTCGTTCATGATGGAAGACCGCGAAGCGCGCATCCCCGACACGCATCCCGTCACGCTCGAACTCTACAACCCGCGCGGACAGTTCTATTTCCGCCAGATCGCCACCGGCGGGACGAACGGCCTCTATGCCTTCAGCGTCCCGACCGCTCCCGACGACCCCACGGGCCTCTGGAATGCATACGTCAAGGTCGGCGGCGCCTCGTTTCACAAGCCCCTCCGCATCGAAACCGTCAAGCCGAACCGCCTGAAGGTAGACCTCGACATACCCGGCGAGAAACTCTCCGTCGGGCGCTCGTCGTCTCTCCGCCTGCGCTCGGCGTGGCTGACCGGCGCCATCGCCCGCAACCTCGGCGCACGGGTCGATATGAGGATGTCGCGAAGCGCGACACGGTTTGCAGGCTTCAACGACTACATTTTCGAAAACCCGGCTTCCGACTTCGCGCCTTCCACGGGGCAGGTCTTCGACGGCAGGCTCGACGAAAACGGCAACGTTTCGTTCGACCTCAGCCTCTCCGACATGCGTAGCGCGCCGGGCATGTTGCAGGCCACCTTCTCATGCCTCGTCTCCGAACCGGGTGGCGACGTGAGCATATTCAACCGCACCGTGCCGTGCTCCCCCTTCGACACCTACGTCGGCATCCGCTTCAACCTCGATCCCAAGACCTACTGGCTCGAGACGGACGCAGACAATGTCTTCGACATCGTTACGGTCAATGCCGACGGCAGGCACGTCGACCGCTCCGGCCTCGAGTACCGTATATACCGCATCGGCTGGAGCTGGTGGTGGGATCACAGCAGCGAGTCGTTTGCCTCGTACCTCAACAACACCTCCATCAAGCCGGTAGCCGAAGGCACCCTCGCCACCTCGGGCGGGAAGGGAAGCATACGCTTTCGCGTCGACTATCCCGACTGGGGGCGCTATCTCGTCCTTGTGAAGGATCGCGACGGCGGACATGCGACGGGAGGCGTGATCTATGTCGACTGGCCCGACTGGCGCGGACGCTCTGCCAAGTCCGACCCCGACGGCATCACGATGCTGGCCTTCTCGACCGACAAGTCATCTTATGAAACAGGCGAGGAAGTCACCGTCACCATCCCCGCCGCAGCCGGCGCCCGCGCGCTGGTCGCCATCGAAAACGGCTCCGAAGTAGTCAGCCGCGAATGGATCGAGGCCGACGGCTCGGGCGATACGAAATACCGCTTCAAGACCACGCCGGACATGGCGCCGAACGTATACCTCCATATCAGCCTCCTGCAGCCGCACGCGCAGACGCTCAACGACCTGCCCATACGCATGTATGGCGTCGTGCCGGTCTTCGTCACCGACCGCAGCTCCGTCCTCGAGCCGCGCATTGCGATGGACGACGTGCTGCGCCCCGAAGCCGAGTTTTCCGTCCGCGTCAGGGAGACGAACGGCAAGCCGATGACATACACGCTGGCAATCGTCGACGACGGCCTGCTCGACCTGACCAACTTCAAGACGCCCGACCCGTGGAACGAGTTTTACACGCGCGAAGCGCTCGGCATCCGCACGTGGGACATGTATGACATGGTAATGGGAGCATTTGGAGGAAAATACGGCTCGCTGTTCAGCGTCGGCGGCGACGCCGGAGGCCAGGCGCCCAACGCACGCGCCAACCGCTTCAAGCCGGTAGTCAAGTTCGTCGGTCCCGTTGCACTGAAGAAGGGCGAGGAGAAGACACACCGGCTCAAGCTGCCCGCCTACGTCGGCTCCGTGCGCGTCATGGTCGTGGCCGGGCAGGACGGCGCCTACGGCAATGCCGAGAAGACCGTGCCGGTGCGCACGCCCCTGATGATTCTGCCCTCGCTGCCGAGGGTCGTCAGCGCGGGCGAAGAGATCACGCTGCCGGTAAACATCTTCGCAATGGAAGATCAGGTGAAGAATGTCTCCGTAAAAGTCGAAACGGGCGGGCTGATACAGCTTGCCGACGCCGGCAGCAAAGCGGTCACATTCCAGGAGCCGGGAGACCGCATGGTATACTTCAACCTGAAGACCGGCGCGTCGACCGGCGTCGAGCGCGTCACCGTGACGGCTACCGGCAACGGACATACATCCAGCGAAACCATAGAAATAGACGTTCGCAATCCCAACCCGCCGGTCACGCGCTCCGAAAGCCGCCTGATTGATGCGGGCGAGTCGACCGACATCGCATACAGCGTGACGGACAGCGACGGCGACAGCCGGGTGGCGATGGAAGTGTCGCGCATCCCGTCGATCGAGATCAACCGCCGTTTCGACTTCCTCGTCGACTATCCGCACTACTGCTCCGAGCAGTTGACCTCGAGCGCGCTGCCCCTGCTCTTCCTCGAAGACTTCAAGATGCTGAGCGACGGCGAAGCCGCGATGGTCAGGACAAACGTGCGCAACGCCATCGCAAACCTCTACGGCCGTCAGGTGGCCGGCGGCGGCATTGCCTACTGGCCGGGGCAGCCCTACGAAGACCGCTGGATCACGTCCTACGCCGGACATTTCCTTATACTGGCGAAAGAGAAAGGCTACGAAGTCAATCCGGGCGTGCTGTCGCGCTGGAAGGACTACCAGCGCAGGCAGGCGCAGGCGTTCAGCCTGAACTCCGGGAGCAACCGGCGCTACGGCTATGCGCAGTATGATCTCGATCAAGCCTACCGCCTCTACACGCTGGCGCTGGCCGGTGCGCCCGAAGCAGGCGCCATGAATCGCCTCAGGGAGGTGAAGACGCTGTCGATACAGGCGCGGTGGCGGCTCGCGGCAGCCTACGCGCTGGCCGGCAAGAACGACGTGGCGGGAGAGCTTATATATAATGTACCGACAAGCGTGGACGGCTATTCATGGAACAACACGTCGTACGGCTCACCGGAGCGTGACGAGGCCATGATTCTGGAGACGCTGACTCTGATGGGTCGCGACCGGGAGGCGTTCGAGCAGGCGCGCAGGCTGGCGACACGCTTGTCGCAAAACCGCTACAGCACGACGCAGACGGTTGCATACGCGCTGGTAGCGATGGGACGCCTGGCGCAGAAGACCTCCGGCTCGCTCGACTTTGGCTGGACGCTGAACGGCGCCACCCGCCAGGCGGTGAAGTCGACGAGCGCCGTCTTCACGACCGACATCCCGGTGCGTCCGGCTTCGGGACAGGTGTCGGTGACGAATACCGGCAACGGGCTGCTCTACGTAAACGTCGTGACGAGAACGCGTCCGCTCGTCGACCTGATGCCGCCTGCCGACAACCGGATCAGGATGGAGGTGCAGTATACCGACGCGAACGGCACGGCTATCGACGTAGCGAGACTGAAGCAGGGCACCGACTTCGTGGCGGTCATCCGGGTCGCAAACAGCGCCATCGACGACTATACCAACCTGGCGCTTACGCACATCATCCCCTCGGGATGGGAGATATACAACGAGCGCATGATCTATTCCGCCGAAGCGGACGGCTTCACCTATCAGGACATACGCGACGACCGGGTGCTGACGTACTTCGACCTGCCCCGCGGGACGTCGCGCACGTTCAGGGTGAAGCTGATGGCGTCCTATGCCGGCTCGTTTGTCCTGCCCGCCGTACAGTGCGAGGCGATGTATGCGCCGGAGATATATGCACGGACGGGCGCCGGGCGCGTGACGGTAGAACGGTAGTGTGTCCGTACGGCGTGAAGACGGGTTTTCGTAATATGTCGTTACGCAGGCGGGCTGTCCTCGGCGCGACGGTTCTTCTGCTCGCGTGGTACGCCTTCTGCCTGCCGCGGCGGCTGTTCGACGCACCGTGCGCCACGGTGGTGACCGACCGCCACGGCGAACTGCTCGGCGCGCGCATCGCCGGCGACGGGCAGTGGCGCTTCCCGCCGTGCGACACCGTGCCGGAGCGGTTTGCCGCCTGCCTGATCGAGTTCGAAGACCGCCGCTACTACCGCCATCCCGGCGTCGACCCGCTGGCGCTGGCGAGGGCGCTGTGGCAGAACCTGCGGTCGCGTCACGTCGTGAGCGGCGGCAGCACCCTCACGATGCAGACGGTGCGCCTCTCGCGCGGCAACAGGCGTACGCTCGGCGAAAAGTGTGTCGAGGCGATACTTGCAACCCGTCTGGAACTGCGCTGTTCGAAGCGTGAGATTCTGGCCCTGTATGCTTCACATGCGCCTTTTGGCGGCAATGTGGTGGGTGTCGACGCGGCGGCGTGGCGCTATTTCGGTCATGCGGCCGACCGCCTGTCGTGGGCCGAGGCGGCGACGCTGGCCGTGCTGCCCAACGCGCCGTCGATGATTCATCTCTCGCGAAACCGCGACGCGCTGCTGGCGAAGCGCAACCGCCTGCTCGCGCAACTGCACCGGCGCGGCGTCGTCGACGACATGGATTACGCGCTGGCGCTGGGCGAGGAGCTGCCTTCCGAGCCGCTGCCGCTGCCGCAGACGGCGCCGCATCTGGTAAGCTATTTCTTCGGTCACGCCCGCGGGCGGCAGACGGTATCGACCGTCGACCGCGATATGCAGACGCAGGTCGAAAGCCTGCTGGAGCGATGGAACGCGGAGTTTGCCGCGAGCGACATACGCCATCTGGCGGCCATCGTGATCGACGTGCGCAGCAATCAGGTGCTGGCCTACTGCGGGAACGTCCATTTCGGCGACGGACGGACGGGCAGCCAGGTCGACGTGATCCGTTCGCCGCGCAGTACGGGGAGCATCCTCAAGCCGCTGCTCTACTGCGCCGCGCTGCAGGACGGCGAAATACTGCCGCACACGCTCCTGCCCGACATCCCGGTCAACATCAACGGCTTTTCACCGCAGAACTTCAGTCTGCAGTTCGACGGCGCCGTGCCCGCGTCCGAAGCCATCGCCCGCTCGCTGAACGTGCCTTCGGTCGTACTGCTGCGCCGCTACGGTGTACCCCGTTTCCATGATTTCCTCGGACGTGCGGGCATCTCGACCCTGTCGAAGCCGTCGTCGCACTACGGCCTGTCGCTCATACTGGGCGGTGCGGAGGCGACGCTCTGGGACGTGACCGCGGCCTATGCCGGCATGGCGCGCGCGCTGAGCGGCCTGGAGCGTACGGTGCCCGGCTTCGTCGCGAACGAAGGCGACGGTCGCACGCTCGCGCCGCTGTTTCGACCGGGCGCCGTGTGGCAGACGTTCGAAGCCATCAAGGAGGTGAACCGCCCGGAGGAAATCGACCGGCGGATGGTTCCGTCGATGCAGACGGTGGCGTGGAAGACGGGGACGAGCTACGGCTTTCGCGATGCGTGGGCGGTGGGCGTCACGCCGCGTTACGCCGTCGGCGTGTGGGTCGGCAACGCTTCGGGCGAGGGGAAGCCCGGACTGGTGGGGGCGCGCACGGCGGGGCCTGTCATGTTCGACATCTTCAATATGCTGCCGGCGGCGGGCTGGTTCGGAATGCCGGAGGGCGAGTTTGTCGACGCGGAGATATGCCCCCTGTCTGGACACCTGAAGGGGCGATTCTGCGACGGGGCGGTGACGCAGACCGTCCTGCCCGTCGGACTGAAGACGCAGGCCTGTCCGTATCATACGCACGTGACGCTGAGCGCGGACGAACGGTTTCGGGTGTTCGAGCACTGCGCGGGCGCGGAGCCGGTCGTACACCGCGACTGGTTCGTGCTGCCGCCCGCGTGGGAATGGTACTACCGCAGGCGGCATCCCGAATACCGTCCGCTCCCGCCCTTCAAGCCCGGCTGTGGAAACGACGCGCGGCTGCCGATGCAGTTCATCTATCCGCAGGGAAGCGGCGCCGTCGTCACCCTGCCGCGGCAACTGGACGGCAGTCCGGGCGAGGCGACCTTCGAACTGGCGCACAGTCATGCCGATGCAACCGTCTTCTGGCATCTCGACGAGACGTATCTCGCCGCCACGCGCGACTTACACAAGATTACGCTCATGCCCGCGCCCGGACGTCATGTCCTGACGGCGGTCGACAGCGAGGGGAATGTGCTTGCGATAAGCATCACGGTTCGATAGATTCGGTTTTGTTTCTTAAAGCCTGTCGCATGGGATGCTGTACCGGAATCAGTTTCATTGATTCAACCGCATTGAAAGTCTGTCATGTCAAAAGGGAGCATCAAAACAGGGTAATTGATGGTATTGCAACAAAAGGCAGGAGCACATGTTATTACCCGGGGCAATGTGGATGATCGCCGGCCTCTTTCCCCGGAGAGTTTTATCCGCAGTGTCTTGGGAAAGTTATATGCAGACAGGGGTTATATATCCAGGAAACCGGCTGAAATACTCTTTGTTGACGGAATCCATTTTGTTACTGAAATGAGGAACAGTATGAAAGGAGGGGAACTTCCTCTGCAAGACAGATTAATGCTTCGAAAAAGAGCTGTGATTGAATCTGTCAATGAAGAATTCAAAAACATCTGCCGGATAGACATATCAGGCACAGATGTTTTACAAACTTCATTACAAACCTTATAGCCGGTCTTTTAGCATACAGTTTCCTGCCAAAGAAACCTTCTATTAAGGTTGATTTCATTGATGATAAACTACTGATGTTTTTCTAATAGTTATTTCGAACTCACGTTAAAATAATACCTACCTTTGGTACGATTTATAATAGATATTCACATGAACGGATATTTGCAAAATATTATATTCACAGCGCTTTTTTCTGCTAAAATTTTGGCGGTTATGGATATTTTGTCAGCACACACAAGCCTCACGCGCAGTATAAACAAAAGATACCTCTATATTTTGTCTCTGCCGGTTGCAGAGCATTTCAAAAGACTTTCGGTCGAAACCTTCAAAAATAATTCATTTGTACTTTCTACCCGTGGTCGAAACCTCCAAAAAACTTTTTTGGGACTTTCTACCCATGGTCGAAACCTTCAAAATATCCGTTTGGAGCTTTCTACCCATGGTCGAAACCTCCAAAATATCCGTTTTGGAGCTTTCGACCCACGGTCGAAACCTTCAAAATACCCATTTTGGACTTTCTACCCATGGTCGAAACCTTCAAAATGTCCGTTTTGGAGCTTTCGACCCATTATATATATAGAAAAGTGAATAAATGTTGTCTCACTGACTAAAACATAACCGAAATGAAAATCTTAAGAATCAGACTGACCATCGTGAATAAACTCAATACGAATATCACACGATATAAAAATGTATTTTATAAACAAAACAATCAGACTTATGAAAAAAATTATCTTTTTATCGACCCTGTGTCTGTCCCTGGCGACAGGCGCAACATTTGCACAAAGCTTCGGCGGCGGCCGGGGCACGGAAAGCGACCCCGTCCTGATTTCCTCACGCGCCCACATGGAAGAACTGGCCATGATGATAAGTAGCGGCTCAACTTATGAAGGCTATCATTTCAAGCTGACAGCGGATCTGACCGGAATAACTACCATTATTGGTAAGAATGAGTATTACCCTTTCAGAGGCGTTTTTGACGGCGACGGACATACGATAGAATTGAACATAAACACTACCGAAAGACATGCAGGTGTTTTTGGATATCTTTCCGGCGCTACGGTTAAAAACACGAAAGTAAGCGGGAGGATTATTACTGATAATTATTATGCAGGCGGTATTTGCGGAAGTGCAGATAATAGTACGATTAGTAATTGTTATAATACAGGAAGTATTTCTTCTCTTACGCCAGGTGGTATTTGTGGATATGCAAATAGAACTACTATCAGCAATTGTTATAATACGGGGAATATTTCTTCTACTTCTAATTCTAACTCTTCTTGGGCAGGCGGTATTTGCGGCGCTGGCGGTGCTATCAGCAACTGTTATAATACGGGGAGTATTTCTGCTCCTTCTGCAGGCGGTATTTGCGGAAGGAATGGTACTATCAGTAATTGTTATAATACGGGGAAGATTTCTTCTTCTGGTTCTTCTAATGTTTATATAGGCGGTATTTGCGGATGGGGACAGAGCAGTACTATCAGTAATTGTTATAATACGGGAAGTATTTCTTCTTCTGCTTCTTCCTACTCTTATGTCGGCGGTATTTGCGGATATAGCAGTACTATCAGCAATTGTTATAATATGGGGAATATTTCTTCTGATGCGTCTGGTATGTATTCTTATGCAGGTAGCATTTGCGGAGATGCAAGGATTATCAGCAATTGTTTTGCTGCCAATGCAACAATTACAACTATCCATAGCAGTCAGGCAGGAAGAATTGATGGTCGAGGTTATGGACGTATTACAAATTGCCATGCCTTGATTTCCATGAAGCTGAACGGCCTGGAAAGGCGCAGCATGAACGCCGACAGCAAAGACGGGGCCGATAGCGAAGAGGCGGATTTTAAAAACAGATCATGGCTGACGTCCTCTTTGAAGTGGGATTTCGGGACGGTCTGGACAATTGGTCGCAGCGGATGGCCGGTGCTGAAAGGCATGGACGAACCCGCGGGGATTCTGTCGCCGGAAATGCCGCTCCCGGAGGTCGTCCTCTATCCCAATCCCGCCACGCACGACGTGTACGTCCGCAGCGACCGGCCGGTCTCGAAAGTCGAG
>JAIRZY010000029.1 GCA_031266995.1 Tannerella sp. | reverse complement strand
AGCCGTTCGAGGTTTTTCAGCAGGAACAGCCACCGCTCCGTATTCGTCGACAGTTCCACCGCCGTCTTCGTGAATTTGGGCAGCTCGACGAATATCATGCTCAGCCGGTCTGACAGCCTTTTCCGTGCCTGTTCGCGGTACAGGAAGGCCCGTTCGATGCAGGTATCCCTCACTTCTTCTTCCTCAAATGCAATGCAGTCCAGTATGGCAATGAAATACACCGCCTTCAGTTCGTAGTTCCATTTTCCCCTGGGCGCCTGACTGCGTATAGCGGCAGAGGCGTAAAACAGCGACCGGTCAATAAAATAAGTCTGCCGGTATCGCTGCATTTCCACGATAAAATGCTCATCGTTACTGTTTTTGCAGTACAGGTCGAACACGGCCTTGCGGTCGGTATCCCATTCACCCGGCATCTCGGACGGCCGGTATTCCACATCGGTAATGCGCGCCTCCTCGTTGATGATCACGTTCAGAAAATCGATGAGTAAATCCTTATCCAGAAATATCTTCTTGAATCCGAAGTCCGTGCGCGGATTCAGGTACACGCCGCTGACACCTGTCTGTTTTTCCATTTGACCAATCGCTTCTATCTTACTGTTCGAAAATGATGCCTCAAAGTTACAAAGTTTTTGCAATACACGGAATAATGAGATTTAAAAATTCATAGATTCCAAAAAAAATTCAGTGATTCATCTCTTCTGCGCTTCCATGTTGTGCTGCATAAAAAAACATATCCCGACCTTTCACAGGCTGGGATATGCGGTTGAATGTCTATGATTCAAGTTATTTATTATGAGAAATATGAGTCTGTATCCTATATTTTAATTGAACATGTCTGCCGAATATTCGTGAAAGTTAAAATCGGGTATTGAGAAAAACAGGTTCAAGTCGCCGGGCAGGTTCAGCCCGTTAAAGAATTCCGGATGAATTATGAAACTTTCTTCCTTTCCGTTACGCTTCATATCGTCGCCTTTTGCCCGTTCAATCACCGATAAATTCGCACTCTGCCCGCCGTCTTCTACCGAAAAACTGTAACTGACATTTCCGTACTTGTACAGCAGATTCACGATTTTACCGCCTCTTCGGGTTATAATCTCCCTGTCTCCCAGGTCTTTCGACATTGTAGCATCCGCTTCGTAAATTTTCTGGAAAGCATCCTGAAATTCCTTTACCAGCGACGGATTCGTGTGTATCTGAATATTGATGACGGAATGAGTCACTTCCTTTGTGTCTCTATCCCTCGTACGAACGATGTTTATATCGACCGATTCCAGGGTTTCACACTTGCTTATCAGAGCCTTGATGGCCTCCTGCGCATAGGCTTCGAACGAAAGACTTCCGAGAAGCCACATTAATAATACTGTCAATTTACTTTTTGTTTTCATCTTCTATAATTTTATTAAGTTAATCAAAGTCTGTCATCAATATTTTTTCGGCTGCCTTCCTTGCGTACGGGTCGGTAAAGCCGCTGAGTATCGCGTTTTGCTGCTGTTCACGGACTTGCCTGTAGCGGTCGAACACGTCATCCGGTCCCGCCGGGTCGCTTATCAGGCGTTCCATGTCGGCCTGCCGTTCGAGCGCTTCGCGGAGCGTCTTTTCCAGTTCGGAACGGATTCGCCTCGTGTCTGTGATGCGGACACCGCCACGCACGATGTAGCTGCCTTCGTACGGGTCAAAAGCCTCTGCCTGCCAGCGCGAAAAGCCGAATATGCATCCGGCCAGTACGGCCGCCGCCGAAATCGCCCAAATGGCCGGCCGCTTCAGGGATATGCGCAACGACGTGCGACCTTCCACAGCGGGAACTGCCGCCCACTCTTCGACCAGGCCTGTCTCAAAATATTCGAAAACAGGCTTGTAGCACGCCAGATGCTCGGGGACATCGTCCCGGCGGAAGAAGCGGTACAACGCCTGTTCCTCTTCGCCGGACGTCTCTCCCTCGAAGAAGCGGTTCAGCAGGTTCTCTATTTTTCCCAGTTCGTTTATCATCTTTTTTCCATATTGAAATACAACTCCTTAATCTTTTTTCTGGCTCTGGACAGGTTTACGCGGACGGCCTCGGGTGCACTGCCCGTGATAGAGGCGATCTCGTCGACCTCGAAACCGTCCACGTGCTTCATCCTCAACACGGCCTTCTGAATCCCGGGCAGGCGGTCGATCATCCGCATCAGGTGCGCCACGCTGTCTTTTTCTTCCAGTTGCGTATCGGGCGAGGGCATCCGGCTTTCCGTCTCCGGTTCGTCCGGCGGCCACCCGTATTCGCGCTGGCGCTCTCTGAGCCTGTTCAGACACAGGTTTTTCGTGATCTGCGTAGACAGCGCCGGAACGTTCCGGTAACCGCCCAGCTCGGCACGCATGTACCACAGTTTCAGGTAGACATCCTGCACGACATCTTCCGCATCCGCCGGATCGTCCAGCAGTCGTTTCGCGTACGACAGCAACTGCCCGCGCAACGGCAATATTCTTTCTTTAAACTGTTCGGGTTCCATGTTTCAATCGTATGACAAATCAGAACGGGAAACGTAACATCGGAAAGCGATTTTTCTTCTTTTCCGGATTTCCATCAGCCTGTGGAATGTGAGAATGAATATATGTGAAATTGAATTACCTCATTCTCGCATTTTCGGGAAACGCATCTGCCACATTATTATAATCTTGTATTTTTTTAACGGAAAAAGTTGAGCGGTATTTTGCTTTTCTTTATGGAATCATTTACTTTTGGCGTCGAAATTTTTTAAAGAACGTACATGTACGACAGATTACAGAAATATGCGGAGGGATTGCGATTATTTAACAATATATTTTTGGCGAATAATCGGAATTTCTTAGTGTGTGTGTGTGTGTGTGTGTGTGTGTGTGTGTGTGTGTGTCACACCTGACGTTTTCGCTTTCTAAATATAATATAATCAATTATTTATTTGCGCCGGTAACGTACTATTTCCCGGTTTTCATTCTCCGTTTCTGCCGTCCCGGCGAGCCTGAACGTGCATTCGCGTTCCATCTTTGGCTTTCCTTAACCTGTCTTTATCTGCTTCCGGCGTCCGAACCGTCGGACATGCCTGCCGCTACCCAATCCGTCCCGGTCAGGGGAAAGGGCAACGAATATTTACAGCAAAATCTATTTAATTTCACCCATATTTAAATTACATCAATTATGAAAAAGATTAAAACGTTTATGTTACTACTGATTTTCGGCATCGTGGCGAGCGGATGTTCGCATCGGATGCTCGACTTTACGCTGATTTCGTCGAAAAACGTGGATCTGACAAAAGGAGCCTCTTTTGTGCGAGGCAAAAGCCGGATGCAGGGACGTGACCGGATTCACATGATCATCTTCATTCCGACCGGCTCCGTCAATATCAAGGAAGCGCTCGACATAGCCATCGAAGCCACACCCGGCTGCGTAGCGCTGCTGGACGGCGTGATTTACACCCGATTCTGGTGGATCCCGTTTATTTATGGTCAGCAATCCGCCACCGTCGAAGGACTGCCGCTTATCGACCCGAGCCTGACGGAAAACGCCGGAGAAATACCCCTCTACGGCCGGCTGGAACTGGACGGAAACGGAGAAGTAAAGCGCATGGAAGAAATATCCGCCGACGAATATTACGCCTTCAAGAGCAGGATCGCAAAAGATTCGCGCGCGACAAGATTCGAAATCGTGGAAAAATAACCGAATGACTGAATTTTTGAATTACTAAATATAAAACTATGGCAAAACAGACAGGAAACGTAGTGACCCACGGATTAAGTGGAAAAATTGGCGATTTGCTCGTATTTCGCCAGAGGTCGGGCCAGACGATTGTGTCGAAAACGCCGACAGTGGGCAACAAAGTAACGGAAGCACAGCAGGCGCATCGCCGGCGGTTCCAGCAGGCCGTCTTCTACGGGAAAGCGGCGATGGCAACTCCCGAGCTGTCAGAACAGTACGGAACGGTGGCTCACAAGAAGAAACGGACGGTCTTCAACATCGCCGTCGCCGATTTCCTCCGTGCGCCGGACATCGAGCAGATCGACTTCTCGGCTTACACGGGACAGACAGGCGACGTCATCCGCATCCGTGTGACCGACGATTTCGCCGTCAAGTCCGTACACGTCCGCATCGCCAATGCCGACGGTTCGCTCGTTGAAGAAGGTGCTGCCGTTCCCGACGCCGCGGCGTATGAGTGGACATACACCGCCACGCAGGACAACAAAAGCCTCGACGGCGACCGCATCACCGTGCTGGCTTCCGACCGGCCCGGAAATCTCACTCAGGAAGATATTTCAATGTGAGAATATGTCAATGAGACAATGTGAAAATGAGACAATATGCAAATGTGAGAATGTAAGATTTTATTTGCTCATTCTCACATTGACTAATTTGCTAATTTTTGCATTTATGACGCCATTTCGGGCAAAGTATATATGCAGAGGATGAGTATAAGATAAGTATAGGATAAGCGAAGGACAGGCACATTCGCAAAAACGTAAAAAAAGTAATTATACAGTATGAAAACGTTAACAATTGGGCGGAGCGCCGCCAGCGACATCGTTGCAAACGACGTGACCGTATCAGCCCAACATGCCGTAATTACCGTTGCGGACAGCGGCGAAGTGCGGCTGAAAGATTTAAACTCGACGAACGGAACCTGCGTGAACGGACGGCGCATTTCGGCGGAAACCGTCATTACGGCAAGCGACGCGGTGAAGGTGGGCAGCTATACGGTCGACTGGGTCAAGTATCTGAACGAAAGCAAAAACAGGCCGTCGCCCATGCCCGTGCGCGACGTTCCCAACACCAGACGGAAGAAAACCGTCGGACGCACGGCAAGCAACGACATCGTGATGCCCCACAGCGACGTGAGCAGTTTGCACGCGCAGCTTGTCGAAACGGAAAGCGGGGAGATCGTGATCGTGGACTGCAACTCGAGCAACGGCACCTACGTGAACGGACGCAAAACGGATATGCATACCCTCCGACACTGCGACATGGTACTGATTGCCAACAAATACATGCTGCAGTGGGAAAACGTGTTCGACAAAAAACCGGAGCGCGGGCAGAAGCGGAAACGCGCCGGACTCGTGTCGATTACCGTCGCAGCCGCGGCGGTGGCGGCGGTTGTCATCGGCCTGCTGTTCGTCCTGAAGCCCCGGGAAGAAAAGCCCTGGCCGCCGGAAAAAATCTACGCAGCCTACAAGAAGTCGGTAGTGATGATCGCCGTCGCATATTATTATGAAGCAAGCATAGGAAAGGATCTCGAAGGACGGTACGTGGTGAGGGATGGCAAAATACTGGAGTATAACGGGCAAAATTCCATGGGTGGTACCGGTACGGGGTTCTTCGTCTCGAACGACGGCAAAATCGTGACCAACCGGCATATTGTCTGCCCGTGGGAGGACGACGAGATGGAAGCCGTCAGAAAGAATGTTCAGATAAAAATAGCCATGAGTGCCAAGATAATAGACAGAAAGGACAAAGTGGCTTCTGCCGTACTGGAGACCTACACCGGAGACGTGAAAGTAGAAGGCCGGCTGACCGGCATGATGATCTTTCTGAACGATACGCATACCTACGGAAGCGGAATACCCTGCACGGTACTGAAAGAAAGCGGAAACGATCACATCGACATCGGCGTGATACAGACAAGCTCGCACGATCTGCCCCCGGGCGTCAGCACCGTCGTCGATCTGGCGACAGCCGTGATCGACGACGCCGTGATCGAAGTCGGCAAGCCGGTATATACCATCGGTTTCCCGACCGGCGACTTTCTGGCATCCACATCTCAGGGGATAGAAGCCAACAATCAGGACGGCAAAATCACGCAGACGCGCGGCGAATACGAATTCGGACACAACATCAATATCCTGGGAGGCGCCAGCGGCTCGCCGGTATTCAACGAGTACGGAAGGCTGATTGGTGTGATTCACAGGGGACTTTCCTCTTCGCAGGGGTTTAATATGGCAATGAAGGCAAAATATGCTGCGGAGCTGGCAAAATAATACCGGACAATAATACGAGACGTACAGTATGAACCGTTTGCCGTCCGACCGTAGAGACGCGAGGCATCGCGTCTCTACAAAAACCGGAAACAGAAAAACAAACACAAATACACCCAAACACTCATAATCATGGCAAAAAAAACATGTATCAGGGGACACATCTACGACTCGTCTCTCTACGGAGACAAATGTCCTCACTGCCCGTCGCAGGGGACGGACACCGTAATCAACGACGGCAGAGGAAACACCGCAGGAATCCCCGGCAAAACGGAAGTCCATCCGGAAGGTAAAACACACGCAGGCGGCGCCTCGACAAACATCCCCACCATCCTGATGGGCGACGCGCAGGCGACAGGCGGAAACGCGCCCGGCGGCACCGTCATCCGCCCGGTAGACGGCGGCACGCCAACCCCCGCGGCAGGCAGAAAACTGACCGGACTGCTGGTGACCTACGACGCGACCCCCGACGGACAGGTGTTCAAACTCTACGAAGGCCGCAACATCATCGGACGCGACGCCGCCAGCACCGTCTGCATCCCGGGCGACAGCCAGATTTCGGGCAAGCACCTCGTCATCCGCTACCTGGAAGGAGTATTCAAGTTTCAGGACGAACTATCGAGCAACGGCACATACGTGAACGGCGCGCTGGCGGAAACGGGCGAACTCAACACGTTCGACGTCATCCGCATCGGCTCGACGCGCCTGCTCTTCATCGCCATTCCGCCCATACAGTAACCGCGCGTTTAGATGGACACGAATTACGGATTTTGCCTCATCGGCGGCTGTTCGGACGCGGGCCGGGTGCGCAGGATCAACGAAGACAGCACGGGCATTTTCGACACGCCGAACGGCAAAGTCGTCGTCGTCTGCGACGGCATGGGCGGCCACGCCGGCGGGCAGGTCGCTTCGCGCACGGCGGTCGCCGCCATCGGCGAATTCCTCTCCAACAACACGGTCGCCGACCCGCGCGAAGCCATTCGCAGCGCCCTCGTCGCCGCCAACCATGCCGTCGTCAACCGCGCACAGACGCAGCCCGAACTCGCCGGAATGGGCGCCACCTGCGCCATGCTGCTCGTCACGCCCGACGGCAGGGCCTGCTACGGACACGTGGGCGACAGCCGTATCTACATCATCGCCAGCCACCGGATTACGCAGCTCACGAAAGACCATTCCTTCGTACAGATGCTCGTCGACACCGGGCAGATCACGCGCGACGAGGCCATACGCCATCCCCGCCGCAACGAGATCACCGGCGCCCTCGGAATGGCCGGCACGCTGTTGCCCTCGATATGCAGCGCACCGGTCGAGCCGGACGCCGGCAACTGCTTCCTCCTCTGCTCCGACGGCCTGACGGGCATGGTCGACGACGAGACGATCATGCGCATCGCCGGCAGACACGACACCGACATCCGGACCCGCGCCACGCAACTGGTACAGATGGCCAACGAAGCCGGAGGCGCGGACAACATCACCGTGCAACTGGTCGAATTTACGCTCGGAACGGCCGACATCGTCTCCGACTTCGCGAACCGGCCGGCACGCAAACGCGCAAAAAGACGGATCGCCACCGTCGCGGCGCTTCTCTTCACCGGCGCGGCCGCTTTCCTTGCGTGGAAATATTTCTGTCCGGACACGCCGGCAACAGCGCCCGGAGACGGCGTCGCAAAACATGCCGACACGCTCAGGATCGAAACCGAACCGATTCTGTATGCCGCCAATATAAAGCAGACCGTATGCGTCAATCCGGGCGACACGGATATGATTCTTCGGGTGAAAGAGGCGCAGGCGGACTGTTTCACGGTGGAAAAGCAGCGCGAAGGAAGCTGCATCACCATAGAATGGACGAAAGCGTTCAGCGGAAAGCAGATCGAAATCGAGTGCGAAACGGGATATTATGAGACATGCATCCTGACGGTTCCCGTCACGCCGGCGGGTGCACCCGGCCGCACGCCGCCGCCGGACGGCAGACCGGAAAACCCGCCCCCGGCCGCGATCGACCGGATTGAAATCACCACCGATACGATCCGGTATGCAAAAGAAGCGACTCTGCGCATCGGCTATGACCGGGCGGGCGTACTGAGCAGGATAGAGGCCGCGGTACCGAAAGGCTGCTTCAGTGCGACGCTGGACAGAAACAACGGCATCACGATAAAGTGGACGAAGGCGCCGTTCGACGCCCCGCAGATCCGGATCAGGTGCATCACCACGTTCGAGGAGAAGAAGAGAGAATGTATCCTGACGATCCCCGTCAGGTTCACGGAAGCATCCCCCGAATCATTGAATTATTGAATTAGATTTATACCATGAAGATCTCTATCTACGACGTGAAGGACGAACCCGTCGGATACGGCGGAATGGGACGGGTTTATCAGGGCATCGACCCGAGGGGAAACACGGTAGCCATAAAGGAAATGCGCGCCGAGTTTGTGACCGACGCCCACATGCGCGCCCGTTTCCACAAGGAAGCCGTCACGCTCGCCCAGCTCGAGCATCCGTCCATCGTGAAGATGCATTCCTCGTTCGAGGAGCGGGGCTGCCTCTATCTGGTCATGGAATACGTGGAAGGCGAAACCGTCGAGCAGTGTGTAAAGCGGAAAGGGATCATCGACGAAAGCGAAGCCGTGCGCCTGCTGAGCGACGTCCTTTCGGCGCTGGACTATGCGCACGCGAACGGCCTCGTGCATCGCGACATCAAGCCGGGCAACATCATGATACGGCCCGACCGCTCCGCCTGCCTGCTGGATTTCGGCATCGTGAAGGATCTGAACGACGGCAGCCTTACCACCGCCCGGCTCGTGATCGGCACGGACGGATACATGAGTCCCGAACAGGCGGAGGGCTATCACGTCGATCGCCGCTCGGACATCTACTCGCTCGGGTGCGTACTGTTTTACATGCTGACCGGGCGCCACGCCATTCCGCGGCAGAAAAGCGATTACGACACCCGGCAGGCCGTCATTCAAAACGCGCTCCCGAAGGCGAAGGACTTCAATCCCTGCGTGTCGGACGCCCTGCAGGCCGTTCTCGACAGGGCCATGAACCGGAACATGCTGATGCGCTTCCAGTCGTGCCGCGAGTTCGGGATGGAGCTGCGCTCCGGCGCCACGGCGGTGACCGGCCGCAGCGGGAACGCGGTGATTTCCATCGGCCGCGAGGAGTGCGACATCGTCATCATCCATTCCAGCGTGAGCCGCCATCATGCGGACATGGAAGCCGTGCGCTGCCCGGACGGCATCATCTACCGGTTCATGGACCGGAGCACCAACGGGACGACGATCGACGGAGAGAAAATACATCTCGCCATGAAGGAAATCCCGGTGCTGCAAAACGCGCAACGCCGCCCGTCGATTCTGCTGGCGGGGACGGCCGGGCTGGAATGGACGGAAATAGAAGCCGCTTTCGGGAAGAAAAGCGGCGGGGGCGGCGAGGCTCCCCCTCCCCCACCCCCGCCGCCGTCCGTATCCGGAAAGGACGCCACCGGCTGGCTGGTGGCCATATACACGTTCGCCGTGCTGGGCGGAGTCGTGGGCATCATTCTGGGCACGCATGTGTATCGCTCGAAAATCACGCTGCCGGACGGACGGAAAGTGTACCGCTACCGCGAATCGCACCGCACGGCGGCGCAGGCCGGCGCCCTGCTGTCGTGCCTTTCATTTATCACATGGCAACTGATCCGTATTTTATGATCCCGGAAATGTATGCCGGCAAGGTGTCCCCCGCAGGGGAAAGTTTCCCGGAATTTCCGGTCATGAATCACATGTCATTTGCGCTTCCTCCGCATGGGGATTTCATGAATCACATGTCATTTGCGCTTCCCCCGCGTGGGGATTTCAGGAATCACATGTCATTTACGCTTCCCACAGCCGTGGATTTCATGAATGACATGTCATTCGTTAAATCCACAGTCGGGGATTTAATGATTGGGATGTCATTTGTTAAATCCCCGGCCGGGGATTTAACCTTTGGGATGTCATTCGTTAAATCCCCGGTCGTGGATTTAACGATAGACATGTCATTTGCAAAATCCACAGCCGTGGACGCCATGTTTGACATCTCATTTGCCTTTTCCCCACGCGGGGATTTCAGGAATCACATCTCATTTACGCTTTCCCCGCGTGGGGGAAAGTCTCCCGGAACTTCCGGCAGAGACATTTCGGGATAATGCCGGACATACGATCAATAAATATCAATATCTGCAGTCATGACAGGAAAAGAAATACTGAATTACCGTATAGAGGGTCTGATAGGCCGGGGCGGGATGGGCAGCGTCTACCTGGCCGTCAACCGTAACATCAACCAGCGGGTCGCCATCAAGGTGCTCAACGACGACCGGGCGGGCAGCGAATCCGTCCGCCGCCGCTTCAGGGACGAGGCGCAACTGCTCTGCTCGCTCGACCATCCGAACATTGTGCGCTTCCTCAACTTCGTCGAAAACGAAGACGGCATCTTCCTCATCATGGAATATGCCGACGGCATCACGCTCGAAGACTTCATCAGCCGCGAGAACGGACTGATCGTCGAGAAACGCGCCTACGACATCTTCGCGCAAATCCTCGACGCCTTTGCCTGCGCCCACAGGCGGGGCGTGGTGCACCGCGACATCAAGCCGGCCAATATCATCCTCACACGCGACCGCGACGGCCGCTTCGTGGTGAAAGTGCTCGACTTCGGCATCGCCCGCATCCTCTCCGAATCCGCCGACGACGAGAAGGGCTGGGTCATCGGCACACCCGCCTACATGAGTCCGGAGCAGATCACGGGCGGAACCGCAGACGCCCGCTCGGACATCTACTCCCTCGGCGTGCTGCTGCATCAGATGCTGACCGGCAAGGCGCCCTACGACGCCACGACGCTGTCGGAACCGGCCATCAGGGACAAGGTCACGGGCGAACCGCTCCTGCGCATGAAGGAATACTATCCCTACATCTCCGACCGGGCGCAGAAGATCGTAGACCGCGCGACGGCAAAAGACGCCGGCGCGCGCTTCCACAGTTGCAGCGACTTTCGCAGGGCATGGAAAGACGCCCTGAACCCCGACCCTGTTCCCCCGACGGTGAAATACATCGCGGCGGCCGTCATCCTCCTCCTGCTCGGCGGCGGCGGGTGGCTGTGGGACTGGAACAGGACGAAAGTAGACTACTACAAAGACTACGCGGAGCGATGGGGCGCGCCCGAAGGGATTCACAGGCTCAGCCATTCCGCGTTTCGTCACCGCGAGGCGAGCTACCGCTTCGAAAGGCGCAGGGGGAAAGCGCTGCGCGTATCCTACGTGAACAGCAGGGGGAAAATCGTGAAGCACCACGACTCGGAACATACCGAACGCGCAGACGACATGCTGCTCTTCTACAGCGACGACGGGAAAGTGGACTACGTAAAACATCTGGACGCAAACGGGAAAGTACTGTACAAAAAGGATTATGACGAGAATCTGAAAACGGTCATCTTCCGCCACGACGACGAGAACGGCACCGAAATGAACCTCGCGGCAAGCACGACGAAACTGTTCGCCAACGCCTTCGACAACACGTCGGACGAGAAAAGCCGCGTATCGAGATACCTCCTTGCCTACGACGAAAAGGGCTATCTGGCGCAACTCAAATACGCCGGCTTCCAGAACGTACCGGTCTGCGACAGCGAAGGACTGTACGGCAGGGCATACGCGGTCGACGAAAAAGGCCGCGTCGTCGAAGCGCACTACCTCGGATACGACGGCGCGCCCAAGGCTAACAAGGCCGGGCTGGCAATCAAGAAATTTGAATACGGCGCGAACGACGACTGGATAAAAGTGACCTACAGCGCGGCCAACGGCGAACTGAGTTCGGACGGCAACGGCTGCCCGGTCGTGATGCTCGACTATGACCGGTATGGCAACCGGATACGCGAAACCTATTACGACGGCGAGGGCAACCTGTCGCTGCGGAAAGACACCCGGACGGCCGGATTCTCATACGCCATCAGCGACGAAGGCTTCGTCGTCCGCCAGACCACCTTCGGACTGGACGGCGAAGTCTGCTACGTGCCCTCGGAAGGATACGCTTCGACGGCGCGCGAATACGACGCCAACGGATACATGTCCAAAACGACATTCCTCGACCCGGAAGAAAACCCTGTCACGCTTCCCGGCGGGTACGCCTCGGTCGCGATGGAAAACGACGCGAAGGGCAACGTGCTGACCGTGCAGTATTTCGACGCGGACGGCAACGCCTGCGAAACGGTCGACGGATACGCCCGAACGGTCACCGGATACGACGCTGCGGGAAACAGCATCTCGACCTTCGTATACGGCATAAACGACTCGCTCTGCCTCTTCAACGGCGACGTGGCCGGATTCCGCACCGAATACAACGACAAAAACAAAGTCTCGAAACAGACCTGTTACGGCACCGACTCGCTGCCGACCGAAGACGTGAACGGCGTGACGGTCTGGAAATGCGACTACGGCACGGGCGGCGAACTCGTCCGGGTAAGCTACTGCGCAGCCGACGGACAGACGCTGAAGGCCAACCACCGGGGCGTCGCCGGATGGAAATCGGAATACGAAAACGGGAACGAAACGAAGCGCGAATTTTTCGACGAAACGGAAAGCCCCGTAGCCGGAACGTCGGGATACGCCCGCATGACCAGCGCCTACGACGCGAACGGCAACCTGCGGCAGGTGCGCTATTACGACGCGCAGGGCGAGCCGGTGACGACCGGCGACGGCGCCGGATACGACTGCGAATATGACGAAAGGGGAAACATGACGCAGTACGTCTCCGTCGGCAAAGACGGAACGCCGGCGCCCGGCCGCCTCGCCGCAAAATACGGATACGACCGGAACGACAATCAGACCTCGTTTGCCGTATACGCCCGCGACGGCGACAGGGCGACGAACAGCGACGGCTATCACCGCAAAAATTCCCTCTACGACGGCAAAAACCAGTTGCAGGAAGAACGCTACTACGACAGCCGCGACGAGCCGTGCGTCGTCAAATCGACAGGCTACGCCACCGTCACCTACCGCTACGACAGCCGTGGCAACGAGACCGGAACGGCTTATTTCGACGCCTCCGGCTCGCCCTGCGCCGGACAGGAAGGCTACGCCTCGCGACGGAACGAATACGACGCGACGGGACGCCTGACCCGACAGACGTATTTCGACGAACGCGGCGCGCCGACCCGCCCCTCCGTCTTCGTACCCGAAGGACTGGCCGGATACGACCGCCGGGGCAACATGAACCGCATCGCCTCGGCCGACGGCTACGGACGGCTGATCGACAATCCGCGCACCGGCTGGGCCGTCCAGCGACGCGAATTTGACGCGCGGGGCAACATCGTCGGCGAAGTCTTCCTCGACCGCGACAGCCTCCCGGCGCTCGACCGCGACATCGGGGCGCACCGTACGGAATACGTCTACAGCCGGCAGGGGAAACGCACCGAAGCGCGCTACTTCGGCCTCGACGGCGCGCTGCGCGAAAGCCCGTACGCCATCGCACGCACCGCCTACGACGGGCGGGGACGGGAACTGGAGTTTGCATACTTCGACCCTCACGACCGGGCCGTCGACGTGAAAGGATGGCACCGCTACATCCTGAGCTACGGCGCGCAGGGCGAGCCGTCGGACGTCAGATACTACACGGCGAACGGCCGCCTGCACGGCGCAATGACGTACGACCGCAACACGGGCGAATGGCAGCCCGCCGCCGCCGCCGCCACCGCCACCGACCCGGACGCCGGCGACGAATGGCGGCAGTACTGGAAACGCCTGATGCCGGAATGTCCCGTGCTCGACAGCGAGGGCGGAATCCGAATCGAAATATCGTCCATCGCGCTGACCGCACGGGGATGCAACATCACGCTCCGGTTCGTGGACGTCTCGAAATACGACCTCCCGGACGAAACGCTGCAGACGTATAAAGAAATCGCCACGCAGCTCGCCGCCGGTCAGAAGCGCGAATCCAAAATGCCGTCCGGCACGCGGCTGACCGTCATCGGCCTCGACCGCGCCAAAAGAGAATTATTTCGTATCACAAATTAAATTCAAACCATTATGAGTACAAAAAACAAGATTCTGTCAGTCATCGCCGGCCTCTGCCTGTTCGCCGGCACCCGCGCACAGGAAGCCGCCGGAAAAGCGGAACCCGCCGAAGCGCACAGGAAATTCATGAACGAGCTGGTCACCTTCCTCGGCGAAGAAGGCTTCACGCCCGCGCTCGACAGCGCCGCCGGCCGCATCACGTTCAAAAAAGAAGGCGAAACGCACTGGATTGCCGTCAGCGGCGAATCGCCGTTCTTCGTCGCAACGGGCTGCAACGGATACGACCCCGAAAAAGACGGCGCGTTCGACCCCGTCCGCGCCCGGCGGAGCGGCGACACGGTAAGCCTGAAGGTGAACGCAATGAAAGTGTACTGCACAGACACGTCGGCCATCCTTCAGGTCGAGCAGTACGCCCGCTCAGCCGAAGATTTCAAATACGTATTCTTCCCCAGCCTGCGCCTGCTGGACGCCGCGCGCAAAGACTTCGCCGCCGAGTACGGAAAAACGGATCCCGCCCCGACGCTGGCTTCGACGCCGGATCCGAAACCCGCCGTCGACCGTCGCGAGGAGCTTCACCGCCAGTACCTGCACGCCGCAAAGCATTCGAAAAGGGGACTCATCGTGCTGATATCCGGCGCGGCGCTGATCGGCGTCGGCGCCGCTGCATACGCTTCCCGCGATACCTCGGACGACGCCCTGTCCGTCGCCGGAAGTATCAGCCTCATCGCCGGAGCAGGATGCGTCGGCTACGGCGTCCCGACCTTCATCATCGGAAGCATAAGGAAAGGCACACTGAGGGAATACCGGAACGTCGCCGAGGCGAATACGCCGCGACTGCAGCTCAACCTCTACGGCAATCGCGTCGGGCTGGCGTACGTTTTTTAATTCCGAAATGTCCATTGGCTCTCCCGCAGTTTGTGGCAAGTCTCCCGCACCGTGCGGGAAGGTAGCAACCCATGGTGGAAAGTCTCCCACACCGTGCGGGAAGGTAGCAACCCATGGTGGCAAGTCCCGCGCACCGTGCGGGAAGGTAGCAACCCACGGTGGCAAGTCTCCCGCACCGTGCGGGAAGGTAGCAACCCATGGTGGCAAGTCCCGCGCACCGTGCGGGAAGGTTGCAACCCACGGTGGCAGGTCTCCCGCACCGTGCGGGAAGGTAGCAACCCATGGTGGCAAGTCCCGCGCACCGTGCGGGAAGGTAGCAACCCATGGTGGAAAGTCTCCCGCACCGTGCGGGAAGGTTGCAACCCATGGTGGAAAGTCTCCCGCACCGTGCGGGAAGGTTGCAACCCATGGTGGTTCAGTAAGAATCCCATTCCGTACGGACTTCGCCCCAGCAGGCTTCGGGATTTACGGCGATGATTTTCCCGTTTTGCAGGTCAACGTCATATATTTTGACGAGTTCATTATTGGCGGAAACCTGCACCATCATGTAGTCGGACCACTGCTTTGTGTCTTTGTTATAAACCGGAAATGTGCCTATGTCTCCCACGGACTTTCTCTCAAAGGGTAGTATGTCGCGAATGACGGATTCGCTGCTGCCGCCGTTTTTTTCGACGAGAACGAGCCACAGTTTCTGCGCCTTTTTATTTTCCCATCTTTCGATGTCGAAACGTCCGTCACCATACCCAAGCTGATTTCCGCACCAGAATCCGAGTTTGTCCTGCAATGCGCGCCGGTCGTCATATCCCGTGAAATTCCGTCCGATCAGGTCGCCGATTTTTATCCCTGCCTCTTCCGTGTTTCGGGCGGATACGGTTTGGCTTGCACTGCCGGCCGCGGCTGAGACTTCTTTCGGATTCAGGTAACCGGCGCTTGCGTAGGCAATACGTCCTTTGAAGTCAATCTTTGCAAAGTTGTTTCCGTCTATGGAATAGACATAGACGCCTTCGTTTCGCTTTAGCTGCCCGATTATGGGTGCGTCAGGGCGCGGATGCTCGCGTACGTTCAGTGCCGTGTTTACGTTGCAGTAATAATTAGGCTGTAGCGGCGGAGACGGCGCCGAGACATGCGTTTCCATGTCGTCCGGCATGTTTATCCGGTTTGTAAAACAGATGCCTGCTATTATTACGATGGAAAGCAGCAGTGTATAGACGTTATAAAAAATGTATCTCGCCACATAAAAGAAAACCCGCAGGACGTACATAAGTATAACCATTCCGATCGTGGCCGCGTAGTAAACAATGACTCCGCCGATTGCGGCGATTAGCAGTGCGCTCCAGAAGGATGTGAACAGTTGGACAATTACGGCAACGGCCAGTAAAACCCAGACGCCGGCATAGAAAAAGAACGAAAGGTTGTTTGCGAGCGCCTCTCCGTTATCGTCAAGCCAGTCTCCGATATCGGTTATAAAATCGTTGATCCGGCCCCAGGTATTGTAGCTGCGCCTTCTCAAAGCGCTGTGGTAAGCGGGGCCAAAGCCGGTCACGGGCTGCGAGCGAAATTTGGGATTTATCAGCCGGCCATACTTGTCATACGTCGCCACAATGCTGTTTTTTTGAATATGGCACGATGATGCTTGTCGTTACCTGCAACGGGTAGGAGAATATCTCTGCCGTTTCTCCGCCGATACGCCTGTCATTCGTGTTGCACACCAGCGTATACTGCGTCAGATGCGGCAGGAGCCTCTGAGTATAGTTTTCATTATCCACATTCAAAATGTCCAGCGCGATCTTTACCGCTATGATTGTTACGAAATTTATGTCGGCCGAAATGCCCGGTTCGAAAGAAACTTTTTCCAGTTCTTCCTCCGTAGTGTAAAACCGCCTGTTCTGACTGACCCGTGCGGAAAGGAGGCCGGAGACTTCCATGAAATCCTGATAGTCCGGCATGGTGCGAGGCAGGCAGTAAAAAATTTCTCCTGCAAAAGCGCGTTCCCAGCATCCGACCGACATAAATGGCATTCCTATCTGCCGGGCGATATTGTTTGCATATAAATCTCCGTCCCGGTTGTCGGCTCCTCCGATTACGATCGTATTTTTGTCGCAAAACTCCAGTAATTCGGCTACAGGTACGTCCTGGACAATCCTGTTTCGGGTCACAACCTTTGCATACGGATTCACCTGCAATATGCGCTCTGCAAGGGCATCGGTTTTATATCGCCCGACGTCGTATATGCCGCATTGATGGCGGCAGATGTTGTGATAGCCAAAAATATCATTGTCTATCAACAGAAAGTGTCCAACGCCGGCTTTGGCCAGCTCGAGCGCAAAAAGGCTTCCGACAGAGCCGCATCCGATGAAAACGGCGCCTTTCCCGAGCATAATATCGGATTCCAGTATGCCGGCATTTCGGGAAAAAACATCCAGTTTGAGCGAATATTTTTCCTGCCTGCACTCTTTGCGGGATGTCAGTTGAACGAAATGCAGTTCACCATTTTCCCAGTATCCCGCTACGGCATGCGAATCGCTGTTATTTTTCGTGTCGCCCGGATGCAGATAGAGCAGGTTTACAAAGACATTTTCCATCCATGACACGGCGTGAGCGCAAAATGCGTCGCCGGGCAGAGGCTGCGCGTCATCCGCCAAATCGCCGACATACCGGTTTAAAGCCATCGCACGCATCATTGCGGGTCGAAATTTGCTGATCAGCCCGGCCGTTTCTGCATGCAAATGTTCTTTATTGAAATATTTGTGAGATATGTCCCCGGAAGATTGAAGAATACGATGCATTTTACCGACAATTTCGTCCGGGGCAGACTCTTCGATTTTAAGGTATTGAATTAGCGAGGCGATTTCTTTATCCACGAAATGAAAGGGGTTTGCGGGCAGGATAAAACCGATGGGATATGTTTTGTTTTCATTGATACCGGCGGTGCCGTCGAACGGCAACACATTATAGCTGTTCGTATTTTCCACGTAATAGCCCTTTAATTCGCCAACATACTTTTCCTCCGGAATCTGTGCCGGAAATATGATTTGAGGCTCCCGCTTCCTGTTTGTTATTATACTGTTCATTTTCGATCTTCAGTAACAGGCAGTTTATCGTCGAATTCTGTTTCTGCGCTGCATCCTGACACGGGCAGCCCGGACGGGTCCGTAAATCTTAATGCCAGCAAATTTTCGGGGATCATACCGTCGTCCACGCTCCAGTCTGTCTTCGTATAATGGCACTGACTGTCTACGTGATACATTGTCAATCTCATTTTTGGATCCCAGTTAATCAGCCCCGATATGGCACCCAGCGGATTTGCCTTTGCAAACGTCACATTTGTCCCGTCGTCTGTCGACGAGAACGTATCCATGCTGCCCGGATGACGGTGCCAAAGTCCCAAAACCTGCAAGTTTCCCTTATACTGTCTGGCTATCACGTTGGACAGATAATTGATGAACTTTGTATCATATTCAAAATAAGCTCGCCGGTTGGTGGTCTCGATTCCGGGCGGAATTGTTTCAACAACAATCCATATCCCGTTGTCCAGTATGTATCCGATAAAAACGCCTCCAGTCTCAAGAGGGTCCCTGTCAATGGTTTCCGTCACAATTGCATTGAATGCACGCTTTGTAAACACAATATGCCGCGTGTTCATAATCTTATATCCCGTCAGGTCTGTTAAACAGTTCCTTACTCAAGTCGCCACTCATGACCAGTTCAAGCGCCGTCAGCCATTTTACGGCCCATGTCAAAGTCTGAACAGCAGTCGTTACGGCGTGGGTACTGTAGCTCATATCGTCGGCTCTCGTAGTGCAGAGATAGGTCCCGTCCGTTTCGTTATACAAAAGATGATGAGGCCTCCAGCCCAGTGCTTCTATCACGTTGTCAATACTGGGTTTCAATAAAACGACTCTTACCGAACCGCCCATTGCAGGCCTGGGGTGATCGTTATTATATATGGCGGCAATTTCCCAGGCCCAGCCATCGGGCAACACTCCGGGGCGCAGCGTCCCATGCCAGAAATAGCGGCCGTCGTCCATTTTCCCCAGCTTGAATTGAGGAAAAAAGCGGTTCATTCCTTCTTTTTCATCTCTGAACAGTTGAGGCTCTCTTTCATACCACTGGTAATCGGCTAATTTCCCGGGTTGAGTAACCAGTTTTGTCTGCTCGCCGGTTCGACCCGTCACATTGCCCGAAGAATCCAGTTCGACCGGCTTCCCGTCTTTCAGTTTTTTTGCGAGCATTTCCCTGATCTTTTGCGCGGCGGCGTCTTCTTCGGCAGCCAGTTTTGCAGGCTGAATAACTAAATCGGCCTGCTTGCCGGTCTGATCCGTCACAATACCCGAGGAACCCAGTTCGATCGGCTTCCCGTCTTTCAGTTTTTTTGCGAGCAGTTCTCTAATCTTCTGTGCAGCGGCATCTTCTTCGGCTGCCAATTTCCCTGCAAGTACATGAATCATATATTCTGTATTTTAAAAGTTAATAAATTTTCCATCTTCTACTCCAGCACCGTTTCCCGTAAGAAGCAGTACATACGTGATTTCATAGACCCGCAAATGTACAAAATATTTTATACCAAAGCGCCGCTGTCAACTGACAAAATTAAATAAAATGCCCGCTTTATTGCAATTAATTAATTTGTAACCGTTTAATATATTGTTTTCCCGATTGCAGAACCGGACTTTTTCAAGCGACGGGCTTTATACCGTCAATGCGCCGAATCGTAGCAGTTACATTTGTCTGGACACATTCGCAAATTTTCATATATTTGCACTATAAATTCAGTCCACAATGATAGAACTTTACTTCCTCCGTCATGCCGAAACGGAATATAATGCCCACAATCAATTTGTTGGCGGCAGGTCGAACCGTCTTCCGCTGTCTGAAAACGGACGGCGACAGGCATTGAGCGCAGGTATGTTTTTCAAGGACAATCATGTCGCCTTTGACCGCGTTTTCTGCTCTACCGCCGTCCGCGCGCAGTCAACACTCGAACTGATTACCGACCGGGCGCATATAACAGACAACGTCGTTGCATATTCCGACGAATTACAGGAACTTTCGCAGGGCGAATGGGAAGGCCGGCCGAGAAATGAAATCTATACTCCCAAGCGTCTTGCCGAAATCAAGGCCAACCCGTGGCATTTCAAAGCGCCGGGCGGGGAATCGCAAAAGGAAACGGAAGAGCGGATGCTCATTTTCATCGAGCGAAATATTATCCGTCCGTATGTCGATGGCTGTTTTCTGCTTATCGGCCACGGTGTTGCGTTCCGATGCCTGTTGCGGGGAATTCTTGGCATAAAGCCTGAGATGGTATACCGGATACTGATAGACAATGTGTCGCTAAGCAAACTGCGGTATGACAGGTCTGACGGATGGTA
>JAIRZY010000234.1 GCA_031266995.1 Tannerella sp. | reverse complement strand
CATCGGGCACCGTCCGGACAAATATTTCGCCCCCGAACTGCATTTGCGCATATTTTTTGCGTAATTTTGCCTCCGATATAACTGCAAAACAACGGGACAATGAAAATTATTGCTGTCGGGATGAACTACGCTACTCACAATAAAGAGATGCATCATCCGTTACACACTACGGAGCCGGCAATCTTCATGAAAGCCGATTCGGTACTGAAAAACGGGAAGCCGTTTTTCCTTCCGGACTTCTCGTCCGACATACAGTACGAAACGGAGGTCGTAATCAGAATCTGCAGGCTGGGGAAGAGCATTTCCGAACGGTTTGCATACCGCTACTACGACGAGGTGACGGCGGGCATCGACTTCACGGCGCGCGATTTGCAGACCCGGCTGCGCGACAGCGGGCTGCCGTGGGAGCTGAGCAAGGCGTTCGACAGTTCTGCCGCCGTCGGCACCTTCATCCCGCTCGCGGAGGCAGGCCGGATCGGCAGCCTGACCTTCCATCTCGACATCAACGGGCAGACGGTTCAGCAGGGACGCACGGCCGACATGATTTTTACGGTCGACAGCATCATTGCCCGCGTGAGCCGCTATTTTACGCTGAGGACGGGCGACCTGATCTTCACCGGCACACCCGCAGGCGTCGGGACGGTACACGTCGGAGACCGCCTGCAGGGATACCTCGGAGACCGGATGCTGCTCGACTTTTACGTTCGATAGGAAAAAGACTTTTTTCAGATGATGAAGCAAATATACATATCGGCACTCCTCCTGAGCCTGCTCGCGGCGCCGGCCCTGGCCGACGGCAGCCGTTACGCGGCGCAGTCCGCACTCGCCGAAGGCCGGTGGGTGAAGATTCGCGTCGACCGCACCGGTATATATAAAATCACGCACGCCGAGCTGAACAAAATGGGATTTCGCGACCCGGCAAAAGTCTCCGTACACGGCTATGGCGGATGGATACTGAACGAAGACTTCTCGACCGCATACATCGACGACGTGCCCGCCACGGACATCTGGCGCGGAGACGACTGCCTCCTCTTCTACGCCCGGGGGCCGGTCAAGTGGACCTACGGCACGAAATTCTACGGAAGTACTACTGTTCCGCAGTTCGTGCACGAAAACAACCCCTACTCGACCCACGGCTACTACTTCGTGACCGACGCCACGCCGACGGCCGAAATGTCCGTCATCTCCTCCGCCGGCAACACCGCCTCGCTGCAAATCACTGCGTTCGACGACTACGCGGTATACGAAAAAGATGAAACCTCCGTCAACAGCTCGGGCCGCGAACTCTTCGGCGAAAGCTTCGAAGCGACCACCACGCGAAACTTCACCTTCAGCCTGCCGGGCGTCACGCCCGACGACGCACTCGTATCCCTCCGCTTCATCGCCAATCCCACCGCCACGCAGGGACGGGTCACGCTCGACGTCGACGGCGAACAACTGATACAGGCGACCATCCGCGTCAACAGCGGCACCTATGCCGCATACACGAAAGGATTCGAAGCCAACCACTACGCGACGTGGAAAGGCGACAAGTCCGAAAACCCGCGCGTGACCGTCAGCTACAGCCCGGCCGGCCATCAGAGCTTCCTCGACTACATCACACTCCAGGCGAAGCGCGAACTCAGATCGTACGGCGAGCCGTACACCTTCTTCCGCAGTCTGGCGGCGCGCGGCAACGTCTCGCGGTTCACGATACGGAACGCGACGGCAGGCATGCGCGTCTTCGACGTCACGGACGCCCTGCATCCCGCGCTGATGGAGACTGCGCTCGACGGCTCCGAGCTGTCGTTCACCATCCCCGCCGCCGCCGGGCTGCGCGAATTTGCGCTGGTCGACCCCGCCGCCGCCTTCCCCGCGCCCGAAACCGTGCACGACGTAACGACCCAAAACCTGCACGCCCTCCCGCAGACCGAGATGGTGATTCTGGCCCCGCCCGCCTTCGTCGCCCAGGCCGAACGGCTCGCAGAGAAACACCGCACGCAGACGAAAATAAGCGTCCGCGTGGTAACACCCGAACAGGTATACAACGAATTTTCGAGCGGCACGCCCGACGCCACCGCCATACGCCGCTTCATGAAGATGTTTTACGACCGCCGTACGTCCGACGCCGACGCCCCGCGGTTTCTGCTCCTCTTCGGCGACGGCTCGTATGACAACCGGCAACTGACCTCCACGTGGAAAAACGTCTCGATGGACAACTTCCTCCCGACCTTCCAGACGCACAACTCGCTCGACTGGAACTCGGTCGTGATCGACGACTATTTCGGCTTCCTCGCCGACAACGAGGGGACGAACCTGACGACCGACAAGGTGCTCCTCGGCATCGGCCGGTTTCCCGTGCGCACGGTCGCGCAGGCGCGGACGGTCGTAGACAAGGAGATTGCATACATGGAAAATAAAAATGCCGGAAGCTGGAAAAACAATATCTGCTACGTGGCGGACGACGGCAACGCGACGGACGGATACCTCGTCACGCACGTCCGGCAGTCATACCAGATGAGCCAGACGATGGAGCAGGAGCATCCCGAATTTATCAACAACAAACTGTTTTTCGACGCCTTCCGGAAATCGAACGAGGGCGGCCGGGCGACCTATCCCGACGTGGAAGCCGGCATCGCCAAGCAGTTTCGCGAGGGCACGCTCGTCTTCAACTACACCGGCCACGGCAACCACCGCTCGCTGAGCGACGAACTCGTCATCACCGAAACCACCATACAGCAGGCCACCTATACGGCGCTGCCGCTGTGGATCACGGCGACGTGTGACTTCGCGCCGTTCGACGGCTTCCTGACCTCGGCCGGCGAAAACGTATTCCTCAATCCGCGGAGCGGCGGCATCGGGCTGTTCTCGACCACCCGCGTCGCGTTCGTCTCTACAAACGGCGACATCAACATGAAGCTGATGCAGCACCTGTTCGACAAAACGAACGGCCGCCGGATGACGCTGGGCGAAGTGCTGCGCACGACGAAGCAGGACATCATGGACTACGACCGCGTGCGGTTCGCCCTGATCGGCGACCCGGCCCTGACGCTCGCCTACCCCGACCACCGGGTCGAGATTACGGAAATCAACGGACAGCCGGTCTCCGGCGATACGGTCGACTTCAGGGCGCTGGATCGCATCACCGTCAGGGGCGAAATCCTCGACCCGGCAGGCAACAGGGCGACGGGCTTCAGCGGCGCCCTGTCCGCCACCATCCTCGACAGCCGCCGGACGATGCGCACGCTCGACAATAACAAGCGGGGCGACGCGTACGGATACCCCTTCGAATACCAGGATTATCCGAACGTGCTGCAAAAGGTGAACGACGTGGTGAGCGACGGCAGTTTCTCCTTCTCGTTCGTCGTGCCGAAAGACATCTCGTACTCGAACCTCCCGGGCAAAATCAGCCTGTACGCCCTCGACGAAAACGCGAACATCGAAGCGCAGGGCGCCTTCCGCAAATTCCGCGCCGGCGGCACGGCCGACCAGGCGGTAGACGACACCGAGGGGCCTGAGATACGCGCCCTCTATCTGAACGACACGACCTTTGTCGAAGGCGGCAAAGTCAACGAAACGCCGTTCCTCATCGCCATACTCTGGGACAAAAGCGGCGTCAACATCGGCGGAAGCAGCCTCGGACACGACGTGACGCTGACGATCGACTCCAACCCGTCGCTCAGCTACAGCCTGAACGCCTACTACGGAACCCTTCCGCAGGGAGCGGCGGGCGAAGGCGTCGTGAAGTTTTCCATCCCCGCGCTGTCCGCCGGACGCCACACGGCAGAGTTCAAAGCATGGGACGTACTGAACCAGTCGACGACGCGGACGTTCACGTTCGAGGTGGTCGAAAACCTCAAGCCCTTCATCTCCGCGCTGACGGCGTCTCCCGTCCCGGCGCGCGACAACGTCACTTTCACGCTCAACCACAACCGTCCCGAATCGCAGATGAAAGTCAACATCCGCGTCTACGACATGACGGGACGCCTGCAGTGGGAACACGAAGAGAGCGGCTCGTCCGACCTCTTCAAGGCCTACTCCGTCACGTGGGACCTGACGAACGGCAGCGGCACGAGGGTGCGTCCCGGCGTGTACGTCTACCGCGCCGCCATCCGCACCGGCTCGTCGGCCGAAGCCACGGAAGCGAAGAAACTCATCGTTTTGGGGAAATAATAATTGTGATTATTTGAGCCTTTTAATGATTTCTCTCCGGCTTAAAAGAGTTATATTTGCGTGATTTTTTACACGAAAGTATTTCAGAAAAAAAATGACAGCACAAACAAGAGTAACAACAGTATTGGAGCATGTGGTGATACGGTTCTCCGGCGACAGCGGAGACGGCATGCAACTGACGGGGACGATTTTCTCCAACCTCTCCGCCATCTTCGGAAACGACATTTCCACCTTCCCCGACTATCCGGCGGAAGTCCGTGCCCCCCAGGGTTCGCTGAGCGGAATATCAGGATATCAGGTACACCTGGGTTCAAAGAAAATCCACACGCCGGGCGACAAGGCGAACGTACTGGTCGCGATGAATCCCGCCGCCCTCAAGGTCAACGCCCGGCGGCTCTATCCGGATTCGACCATAATCATTGACACCGATTCTTTCACGAAGCGGGATCTCGAAAAGGCGGAGTTTGTCACCGACGACCCCTTTGCGGAACTGGGACTGACGACCGTGCAGGTCGTCGCCGCACCCATCTCGACGATGGTACGCGACGGGCTGGCCGGATTCGGGCTGGACAGCAAGTCCGCCCTGCGATGCAAGAACATGTTCACGCTCGGCCTCGCGTGCTGGCTCTTCGACCGGCCGCTCGACAACGCCATGCACATGCTGCAAAACAAGTTCGCAAAGAAGCCGGCCATCGTGCAGGCAAACATCAAGGCGCTTACCGACGGATACAACTACGGCAACAACGTCCAGGCCTCGGTTGCGACCTGCCGCATCGAGCCGACAAAGATCCCGCCCGGACACTATACGGACGTAAACGGCAACACGGCTACCTCCTACGGACTGATCGCCGCCGCCGAAAAGGCCGGGCTGCGACTCTTCCTCGGCAGCTATCCCATCACGCCCGCCACCGACATCCTGCAGGACCTTGCCCGGCGCAAGGACATGGGCGTCGTCACGATACAGGCCGAAGACGAGATCGCGGGCATCTGCACGGCCATCGGCGCCAGCTTTGCCGGATGCCTTGCCGCCACGTCGACTTCGGGGCCGGGGCTGGCGCTCAAGAGCGAGGCCATCGGACTGGCCGTCATCGCCGAGCTGCCCCTGGTCGTGATCGACGTGCAGCGCGGAGGGCCTTCCACGGGAATGCCGACGCGCAGCGAGCAGGCCGACCTGCTGCAGGCGCTCTACGGCCGCAACGGTGAGAGTCCGGCCGTCGTCCTGGCCGCCACCACGCCGACCGACTGCTTCGACATGGCTTTCTGGGCCGGCAAGCTCGCCGTCGAACACATGACGCCCGTCATCCTGCTGACCGACGCCTTCATTGCCAACGGCGCCGCGGCATGGCGGATACCGGATCTGGACGAATATCCCGACATCAGGCCCAACTACGTCTCGAACTACAGGGGCGAGGCGCCGTGGAAAGCCTACCGCCGCGACGAGGAATCGCTCGTGCGCTACTGGGCCATCCCCGGCACGGAGCATTTTGCGCACCGCATCGGCGGGCTGGAGAAGGACTACGAGACCGGCTCGATCTCGACCGAACCGGCCAATCACCAGAAAATGGTTCTCACGCGCCAGGCCAAGGTGGAGCGGATTGCCGGCTGCATCCCCGCACTCGAGGTCGAGGGCGATGCCGACGCCGACCTGCTGCTCGTCGGCTGGGGCGGTACCTGCGGACACCTGTACGAGGCGATGGAAATCATGCAGCAGAACGGACGGCGGGTGGCGCTCGCCAGCTTCCGCTTCATCAATCCCCTGCCGGCAAATACGGAGGAGACGCTCCGCCGGTACCGGAAAGTGATCGTAGCCGAGCAGAACAGCGGACAGTTTGCCAACTACCTGCGCAGCCGGATCGACGATTTCAACCCGTACAGCTTCTGCCGCATCAAGGGGCAGCCGTTCACCGTCACACGTCTGGTCGAAGAATTTACGAAAATAATGGAGGCTTAAGAGAGAGATATATATGAATACGGAAATAAAATACAATCCACAGGATTACAAGAGCGACCAGTACGTACGCTGGTGCCCGGGTTGCGGCGACTATGCGACCCTCAACTGCCTTCACAAGGCTATGGCGGAGGTCAACATACCCCCGCACCGGATTGCAGTCGTATCGGGCATCGGATGCTCGTCGCGCCTGCCCTACTACATGAACTCGTACGGTTTCCACACGATTCACGGGCGCGGCGCGGCGATCGCCACCGGCGTCAAAACGGTACGCCCCGACCTGAGCGTCTGGCTGATTACGGGCGACGGCGACTGCCTCGCCATCGGCGGCAATCATTTCATTCACGCCGTGAGGCGAAACGTGGACATCAACATCGTCCTGATGAACAACAAGATTTACGGGCTGACCAAGGGGCAGTATTCGCCCACGTCCGACCGCGGCTTCGTGTCCAAAAGCTCGCCCTTCGGGACGGTAGAAGACCCGTTCGTGCCGGCCGAGCTGACGCTGGGCGCACGGGGACAGTTCTTCGCGCGCGCCATCGACGTCGACCTGCCGGTCATGAACCGGGTGATGGTCGCGGCGGCGCAGCACAGGGGCACGTCGGTCGTGGAGGTACTCGTCAACTGCGTCATCTTCAATGACGGCATCCACCGCCAGGTTTCCGAAAAGGCGTATCGCGCCGGGAGAACGATTTCCCTCCGCCACGGCGAGAAGATGCTTTTCGGACAGAACGGCGAAAAGGGCCTCGTGCTGGACGGACTCAGGATCAGGGCCGTCACCGTCGGCGAGGACGGATACACGATGGACGATGTCCTGGTTCACGATGCGCACGAAAAGGACGTGACGCTGCACAACATGCTCGCCCTCATGAAGGACGACCTGCCCATTGCCGTAGGCGTCATCCGCGAAGTCGACGCGCCGACCTACGACGAATCCGTTGCGCGGCAAATCGCCGAAGTGCAGGCGAAAAGTCCCATCCGCACGCTGCGCGATCTTCTGATGAGCGGAGAGACGTGGGAGGTTAAATAACTCACGTCGCCCTCCGCGTATCTCCTGTGCGCGGCATGATTTTGTGCCTGGACATTCATTGAGAATACATATTAACACGGAGAATCATGCGGGAATGAGGCAATTCATTTTCACATTATCCCGGAATGCCCGCTGGCAGGTTTTCCCACGCGCGGCAGCCTTCCGGGTTTTCCGGAGAGGAAAAAAGCGTGCTTTTTGACTCGCCGGATTTTCCGGGAAGAAAAAAAGTACGCTTTTTGGTTCGCCGGATTTTCCGGGAAGGAAAAAAGTGCGCTTTTTGATCTGCCGGATTTTCCGGGAAGGAAAAAAGCGCGCTTTTTGGCCTGCCGGATTTTCCGGGAAGGAAAAAAGTGCGCTTTTTGGTCTGCCGGATTTTCCGGGAAGGAAAAAAGCGCGCTTTTTGGCTCGCCGGATTTTCCGGGAAGGGAAAAAGCATGCTTTTTAGCCCGCCGGATTTTCCGGGAAGAAACAAAGCATGCTTGCCGGCCTCCCGGATTTTCCGGGGGACGGGAAGGTGTTTTTCATTCCGTTATTAAAAAATATTTTCTACTTTTGCGTCTGAAAATTTTCCTTGCAGATAAATATATAAGATCTTACATACCTCATGAAAGCGGAAAATACATTGCAGGCAAAGCCTCATTACGAGATACTCGACGGACTGCGCGGCGTGGCGGCCATTATGGTGCTGGCGTTCCACGTCCTCGAAGTGTATGCGACGAACTCTCCCTTCGAACAGTTGCTGAACCATGCCTACCTGGCGGTCGATTTCTTTTTCGTCCTCTCCGGCTTCGTCGTCGGCTACGCTTACGACGACCGCTGGGGGAAGGGCGGGATGAGCGTCGGCAATTTCCTGAAACGCCGCGTCTTCCGTCTCCACCCGATGGTCATCTTCGGCACACTGCTCGGCGTCGTCCTGTT
>JAIRZY010000233.1 GCA_031266995.1 Tannerella sp. | reverse complement strand
TGAGTGGCAACCTTGCCGGAATTTCCGGGAGACTTGCCACCATGAGTGGCAACCTTGCTGGAATTTCCGGGAGGGCTAATGGACATTTCGGGATAATTTCGTACTTTCGCAACGCCTTCCGGTCGAATTTCCGGGTCAGGCAATCGGATTCCAAAACAGCAAACGCATGGCAGGATTATATATTCATGTTCCTTTTTGCGCTCGACGGTGTGCATATTGTGATTTCTTTTCCCGGACGGATATGAAATATAAATCCGCCTATGTCCAGGCTGTTGTTTGCGAGCTGGAATTGCGGAAAGACTACGCAGGAGGCGAACTCATCGAGACGGTCTATTTTGGAGGCGGCACGCCGTCGCTGCTTCAATCTGCGGATTTTGACGTAATTTTCGACGCTATCCGGCGCTACTACGATGTTTCGTGCGAGGCGGAAATCACGCTGGAAGCAAATCCCGACGACATCACGCCGGCATATCTCTGTGCCCTGCTTTCCTCCCCGTTTAACCGTATCAGTGTGGGTGTGCAGAGTTTTGACGACGAAGATTTGCGGCAGTTGAACCGTCGGCACAGTAGTAGACAGGCTATCGACGCCATCCGTCACTGCCGCGACAAGGGTTTCGTCAATTTGAGCATAGACCTGATGTATGGACTGCCCGACCAGACAGAGGAGCGGTGGGAGAGGAGTTTGTACGAAGCCGTCCGTCTGGATGTGCCGCACCTCTCGGCCTATCATTTGACATACGAAAAGGGTACGCCGATTCATCGGCAGATGCAGGCCGGGATCATCCGTCCTGTGGACGAGGAGACGAGCGTGCGGCTTTTTCATACATTAATTAATGTATTGACGCAAGCTGGATACCTGCATTACGAGATTTCCAATTTCTGCAAACCGGACTGTTTTTCACGCCATAATTCGGCCTACTGGACGGGACGGAAGTATATCGGCATTGGACCTGCTGCACATTCATATGATCTGCACTCGCGACAGTGGAACGTGGCGTCGCTGGCGGACTACATCAACGGTTGCTTCCACCGTACTCCGGTTGTGGAGAAAGAATTGCTAACCATGAAAGAGCTGTATAATGAATATGTTATCACCCGTCTGCGCACGATGTGGGGGATTTCACGTGCCGATCTGCATAAGACCTTCGGACAGGAGCAAGCAGATTATTTCATTCGTCGAGCAGATCCATATCTCCGTCGGAAACTGCTTTTGGAAACGGACGGTGTCGTCCGGATTTCACAGAAAGGAATGTTCGTTTCCGACGCCATTTTGCGGGCACTGATACTGTGAATAAATGTTGATTCGAGGACGAAACTGCCGTTTCCAGGGACAAAATTGCAGGATTGCCGTACATTTAACACATTTTTTTTGGCGAAAGCCTTGCCGACACAAAAATTCTCAATATATTTGCAGCGAATAAATATTGGATTGTGCCGAATTTGTACATTATAGCCGGATGCAATGGAGCCGGAAAGACAACTGCTTCGTATACGATTCTGCCGGAAATGATAGGATGTAGGGAGTTTGTTAATTCTGATGAAATTGCAAAGGGTTTGTCGCCCTTTAACGCGGACAGTATCGCCGTGGCGGTGGAGGCAAGCCGTATCATGTATAAAAGAATCAGGGAGCTGATCGTGGCGCGAAAAACGTTTGCTCTGGAAACTACTTTGGCCAGTCGTTCGATTGCCAAACTGTTGCAGGGAGCGCAAGACAAGGGGTATTACGTAACGTTGCTGTATTTCTGGCTGAACACGCCGGATCTGGCAGTAGAAAGGGTGAAGAACAGGGTCGCATCGGGCGGCCACAATGTGTCCGAAACAACCATTCGTCGGCGTTACAGAACGGGTATTCAGAATCTTTTCGAACTGTATATGCCGATATGCGATTACTGGATGATCACGGATAACTCTTTGTCGCCGATTGAAATCATCGCAAAAGGTTTCAGAAACGATAAGAAAGAAATTTTTAATGCTGTTATTTATAATAAATTAGAAAATTATGAATGAACGAGAGCTAAGCAAGTTTGAGGAAAGTGTTGTAAAAGGTGCAAGTTTGGCTTTTCAACGCTTGGTCAAGAAAAGAAAAGAAGAAAACGGAGAATTGGTGTTTGCCCGAAACGGCCAGATTTTTCGCGTGAAGGCGATTGATTTGTAATTGTTCTTCGTTGACAGATATTTCAGAAAGGGTGTTTTCCGCAAGGGGAAGCGCTCTTATTTTTATTTTGTAAGGGATCTGTCTGCGCGTTAATGCGATATATTTCCGCAAATTATGCCGCTCGGGACAATCGTATTTAAAATTCAAGATTCAGTATTCAAAGATTCGAAAATTCAAAAATTTGGGGTTTTCGGTGTGAACGACTGTTGTGTCAACGCACGTAATCATTCCGTTCAAAAGGATAGCTGAGGATTGAAAAATCGCCGTCAACTAAGCGTATTCTTCAAAAGAAATACTTAACTTTGTGAGCATTTTGTTGAATTAAAAAGATTTTGTAGCAATCATGTTTAGAATAGGATGTCATTTATCCGCGTCAAAAGGTTTTTTTGCGATGGGCAGGGAGGCGGTGCGCATTGGTGCAAACACGTTTCAGTTCTTCACGCGCAATCCCCGTGGCGGAAGCGCCAGGGATATCGGTGAAAATGACGTTGCTGCTTTTCTGGCGCTGGCGAAAGAAAATGATATTTCGTCGATTGTGGCGCATGCACCCTATACGCTAAACGCCTGTGCCGCCGAGGCGTCGATACGCCGGTTCGCCTTCGATACGATGACGGACGATCTCCGGCGGATGGAATATGTTCCCGGTAATTTTTACAATTTTCATCCCGGAAGTCATGTGCAGCAGGGTGTTGAGAAGGGCGTCGAACTGATTGCCGAGTTGCTGAACCGTGTCCTGAAGCCCGAGCAGTCAACCATCGTCCTGCTGGAAACGATGGCCGGGAAAGGCAGCGAAGTGGGGCGGACTTTCGACGAACTGCGCGCCATCATTGACAGGGTTGAACTGGACAACCTCCTCGGCGTCTGCCTTGATACTTGCCATATTTTCGATGGAGGCTACGACGTCATTCATCATTTGGACAGCGTCATCGAAGAGTTTGACAGGGTAGTCGGACTGAAGCGACTTCACGCCATCCATTTGAATGACAGCCTGAACACATTAGACAGCCACAAGGATCGCCATGCCAGAATCGGTGAAGGCAATATCGGGCTTGAGGCTATCGTGCGCATCATCAACCATCCCGCATTGCGCCATTTGCCATTCAATCTGGAAACACCCAACGAGATAGATGGCTACGCTGCGGAGATCAAAATGTTGAAAAGCTTGTATAAAGACTGAAAATCGTAACTGAAAAATGTAATCATATGAAAATCGGAAAATATTCATTTGGAACGGGTGATCGTTTTGCTCACGAAGGCGAAGCCCAGCTAAAAGCGCTGATAGACGCAGGTAAGATATTTGGGATGGAATTTGTCCCTGTGTGGAACAAGTCGAACCGTGAGCATACCATCGTTCATTCCGAACCGTCCGGAGTGCGTCAGGAAGCCGACGATGCCGTTAAGGCGTTTGGTTATAAAGGGAGCTATTTTGTTGACGCCGACCATATCAACCTGACAAATGTGGACAGATTTGTCGACGTTTCGGATTTTTTTACCATCGACGTGGCCGATTATATCGGCCGAAAAGCCTCTCAGGCTGATATCGATGCCTTTGTGTCTGCGAACCTGAAATATGCGGGTCGATTGCAAATACCGGGCATCGCACCGTTCGATGTCTCCAAAGATGCGTTGCGAAGCATTGCCGCAAAATTTCTGCTGGCTGTGCAGGAGGCAGGGCGTATCTACCGTCATATCGAAAATACGAAAGGGGCAGGAAATTTCGTCGCCGAGGTGTCGATGGACGAAGTCAATGATGCTCAGTCACCCGTTGAAATGTTTTTCATTCTGAGCGCCATCGCACAAGAGAAGATTCCGGTTCAGACTGTTGCGCCTAAATTTACGGGTCGATTCAACAAGGGAGTGGACTACGTCGGCGACATTGACCGGTTTGCATCTGAATTTGAAGAAGACCTGTTGGTCATCGATTTTGCCGTGAAAGAGTTTGGACTGCCCGAAAATCTCAAACTCAGCATCCATTCGGGCAGCGACAAATTCTCTATATACCCTGTAATGGGAAGATTAATAAAGAAATACGATAAGGGCATCCACGTGAAGACTGCCGGTACGACATGGCTCGAAGAGATTATCGGGCTGGCGGAGGCGCACGACGACGAGGCGCTCGCACTTGCCAGGGCTATCTACACGGGTGCGCTCCGCCGTTTCGACGAACTATGCGCGCCGTATGCTACGGTGATTGACATCGAACGGGCAAAGTTGCCTGACGAAAAGACCGTTGAGGAATGGACGGGAGAAAAATTCGCCAATACCCTGCGCCATATTCCGGAACATCCCGACTACAATCCGAACTTCCGCCAGTTGATACATGTAGGCTACAAGGTGGCAGCCGAATACGGCGAAAAGTATATCCGCGCGCTGGAAACGCACAGGGAGATTGTTGGAAAACAGGTTTATGAAAATATCCTGAACCGGCATATACGGCGGCTGGCGAATATTTAAGCATCATTTTTTATCGTCGTAATTAAAAAAATATTATTTTTGCTTTTTGAAATTAGTAACTCAAATATTGTAAAGCCATGACGGACATACAACCGATACAGAAAAAGGCAGAAGAAAAGATGGATGCAGCCATCCATTTTTTAGATGAAAATCTGGCGCGTATACGCGCGGGCAAGGCTAATCCGAGGATTTTGGACGGTATCAAGGTGGCGTACTACGGCGACATGACGGCACTCTCCAACGTGGCATCTGTCAATACGCCGGATGCCAAGACGTTATTGATTACTCCGTGGGAGAAAAACCTGCTGAAGGACATTGAAAAGGCTATTCTCCATTCCGATCTGGGCATCACGCCCGAAAACAATGGTGAAGTGATTCGCCTCGGCATCCCGCCGTTGACGGAAGAACGTCGCCGCACGCTGGCCAAACATGCAAAGCAGGAAGCGGAGAATGCGAAAATCAGTATCCGCAATGCGCGTCGCGACGCCATCGAAGCGCTGAAGAAGAGCGTGAAAGACGGTGTGCCCGAGGATTTGGGAAAGGATGCCGAAAGCGATGTCCAGAAAAGTCATGACAGATATATCAGGAAAGTCGACGATCTTTATGCCGCTAAAGAGAAGGAAATCATGACCGTATAAAAAATGTGCATGCACGGTCTGGTTATCAGAAATACCGGGAGCTGGTATACCGTCCGTACGGACGACGGCCGGGTGGTCGAAAGTAAAATTAAAGGCAGTTTCCGCCTGAAAGCGATACGGAATACCAACCCGGTGGCTATTGGCGACCGCGTCGAAATAGAATTTCACAGCGTAGGGACGGCATTTATTACAGCCATCGAGGAGCGTCGGAACTACATCATTCGGCGTGCATCCAACCTGTCCAAGCAGGCGCATATTCTCGCGGCAAACATCGATCAGGCCATGCTGGTCGTGACGGTTAACTATCCGCAGACGACGACGGTTTTCATCGACCGGTTTCTGGCGACCGCCGAAGCCTACTGCATACCTGTCATTTTGGTTTTCAATAAATTAGACCGCTACGACGTGGACGACACGGCATATCTGGAAGCGCTGATAAATCTCTATGCGACGGTGGGTTACTCCTGTATGTCGATTTGTGCGCTGACTGGCGATGGCATCCCTGCACTGCGCGAACTGCTTGTAGACAGGATCACGCTGTTTTCCGGCCATTCGGGCGTAGGCAAGTCGACTATTATCAATCAGTTGATTCCAGATGCCAATCTAAAGACAAATGCCATCTCCGAATATCACAGGAAAGGGGTGCATACGACGACTTTTTCCGAAATGATACCATTGCCGGAAGGTGGTTATCTGATTGATACTCCTGGAATTAAGGGATTTGGAACGATTGAGATGGAAGGCGTAGAGATAGCGCATTACTTTCCCGAAATATTCCGATTTTCGGCCAATTGCCGCTTTCATAACTGTACGCATCGCAACGAACCAGGCTGCGCCGTCCTTCAGGCGCTTGAGGAACACTACATCAGCGAATCGCGCTACAAAAGCTACCTTAATATCCTAGAAGACAAGGAGAATAATAAATATCGCGAAGCGTTCTGAATCGAAGAAAAGGCGAGACGTGACTCCCGTCTTGAATGTTTTCACAACGGAATAATCCTTCTTGTGAAGTGCTCTCAAAAATTATGCGGCAAAGAGAAATACATTTTTTGAATACTACAAATAATTGCAGATAAATATTCGAAAATTCTAATATTCAAGGATTTTAAAATTCGATTATTCAGTTACTCCGTCATTCGACTGCTGTTCCGAAACGTACACAGTGCCAATTCGGGACAGATCCAAATAGTGTATCTAAAAATCGTTGAATATCAATTGCTAACCGTCAGCCGCGGGTCGGAACCCATGACGGTATATCGTCTCAGATAATCCTTTCCGACGCCATTGGGCGCACCCGAACCGAAACCGATGTCATATTTCGTACCGCATTTTGGACAGACAGCGTGGACGGTATTCGCATCCGCCTCGACCAGTACGCTACGATTGGCTTCATGCGGACAGGCGAGGTCGAAAGCATAGAACTGCCCGTCGGATGCGTGCACGACCAGTACGCCACCGAAACCGACCCGCGTAGTATTCAGATTGACGTTTTTGAGCGTAAAGGCCTTGCTGCTGGGGATGGCGCGAAGCGCTCTTTCGTACGTCAAGTCCAGCTCGATGTGTACGGGATAGTTCGGTATCGGGTTTTCCACCTTTTCACAGGCAAACATGCACAAGCTTAATATAAGAATGTATCGCTTCATAGCGCCAGCAGTTTTTGTATGGCCGTGTCGACTTTTTCAAAATCAAACGCCTGCACCATCTCACGATGCTGTTGCGTCACCTGTTCGTGACACAGGTTGTCGATGCTCCCTTCGTGCGTATGCGCGACCCGTTTGCCTGGTTTGAACTGTCCGCGTTCGATTGCAAGCCCGACCTGCCTGTAGGCGTCGCGGAAAGGCACGCCTTCCAGCACAAGACGGTTCACCTCTTCGACGCTGAAAATAAGCGAATACTTGTCGTTGTCGAGGATACATTCGTTGATTTTCACTTCACGCATCATTTGCGTGACCATTTGCAGGCAGTCCTTCAGTTCGTCGAACGACGGCAGGAAGATTTCCTTGATGATTTGCAGGTCGCGAAAATATCCCGACGGCAGGTTGTTGGCAATCATCGTGATTTGCTGCGGGAGCGACTGCATTTTGTTGCATCTGGCGCGCGTCAGCTCGAAGACGTCGGGATTTTTCTTGTGCGGCATGATGCTCGAGCCGGTCGTGTAGCGGTCGGGCAGGCTGATAAAGCCGAAGTTCTGGCTGCTGAACAGGCAGGCGTCCATCGCAAGCCTGGAGAGTGTCGCGGCGATTCCGGCCATGGCGAAGGCAACGGTGCGTTCCATCTTACCGCGCCCCATCTGTGCGTATATCACGTTGTAGTTCAGCGAATCGAAACCCAACAGCTCCGTCGTCAGCGTGCGGTTGAGCGGGAACGACGAGCCGTAGCCGGCTGCCGAGCCGAGCGGGTTGCGGTTGCATATCCGGTAGGCGGCCAGCATCAGTTGCAGATCGTCCGTCAGGCTTTCCGCATACGCACCAAACCACAGCCCGAAGGACGATGGCATGGCGATCTGCAGATGCGTATATCCGGGCATGAGAACTTCTCTGTAGCGGTCGCTCTGCGCGATAAGTTCGTCGAAAAGGGAGGATGTAAGGGCGACGATTTCGCGTATCTGCGCCCGCGTGAAGAGCTTCAGGTCGAGCAGCACCTGGTCGTTGCGCGAGCGTCCGCTGTGTATCTTCTTGCCCGTGTCGCCGAGCCGGCGCGTGAGCATCAGTTCCACCTGTGAGTGTACGTCTTCAACGCCTTCTTCAATAACGAACCCGCCTGTTCCGGCGAGCCGGAGAATATCCTTCAGTGCGGACGTCAGCGCCTGTCGTTCGTCGCACGAGAGCAGCCCGACCGATTCGAGCATGACGATGTGCGCCATCGAGCCGAGCACGTCATATTCGGCCAGGTACAGATCCATTTCGCGGTCTTTCCCGACCGTGAAGCGTTCGACCTGGCCGTCTACTTCCGTGGTTTTTTCCCAAAGTTTCTGCGCCATGTCTATTCGTAGGGGAGAGCTGCAATTACGTCGGAGAATTCATCCAGACCTTTCTGGATGCGTCCGGAAAGCATCGGTTTCAGGAAGGGGGGCAGGTCGGCGCGGAGCGTCATTTTTATCTTCGTGGTCTCCGTGTCTGCGGATTTCACCTGTATCCAGAGATTCAGCGGAACGGACAGGCTGGTAGCCTCGAATTTCACCGTCTTGTTAGGCTCGCGTTCTACGATCGTGAACACGACCTTGCCGATGGGATTGATCTCCATCGAGCAACTGTCGCGGTCGAACGTGAGGTTCTTGACCTTGTCGGTCGTTATAAGGGCTTTTACGCGTTCCAGATTGGTCAGATCCGAGAGCATGGAGAAAACGGACTCGTCGCTGTGCGGAACGGTTTTGATGTCGCTTGTAAATTCAGTCATATTTTACAGTGATTTATCGGGGTCCCAGTTTTCCGGATCCTTGCGCCATTCCTGCAGTATGGCGACTTCGGATTCGTCTATGTAGTTTGTCCGGAGCGCTTCCTCGATGACGGT
>JAIRZY010000212.1 GCA_031266995.1 Tannerella sp. | reverse complement strand
TGAAAACGCCGTTGACTTTAAGTCCGTAGTGCGACAGTCCAAACTCCACCTGTTTGGCGTTGCATACTTCTTCCAGCGCTACCTCTTTCAGTATTTCATAAGCGGCTTTCATCGTGACGGCGTTAATGTCCGACCGCCGTGCAACCGCTATCGCAATCAGGTCGTCAATTTTCAGCGACCCCGTTGTTACTACCCGACCCGAACGGTCGTCTTTGCGTGATGTGATCAGCAACTCATAGAGTTCTACAATTACTTTAAATAATTTTGCCATAGTGTTATGCGTTAAGTTCAAGAATTAAATATCGCTGCAAAGATAGTGGAATTGTTGCAAACGAATGCAAAATAAAACGTATAAACAGGATATTTCATAAAATGGAACAATTATTCTGCGGAAAAACAGATAAATAGTCCGGCAAAGGAAAAATGAATCATCACAATAAAGCGCCACAAAACCCCGTCGCGTCGCGTTCTCTTGCGAGAGACAGGGCGCGCGCCTGCCTCTGCAAAAGAAAAACCACACCGGTTAGAACTGATAAATAACTGTATTTCGAAATTTTAGATCTTAAATTCGCCCAATCGCCCTCGTCGCTTCCCCGCTCAGGTGGATTTCCGAAGCGCGGTCGGCATCCAGCCTCAGGCTGTCGAGCCGGTGGCAGAACGAAATCGTCCCGCCGCGCAGATGGACGTCGGCCATTCCGACGGAATTGAGGGACTCATCGTTTTGAGACGAGCCAAAGTCCACATTCCCACTGTCGTTCCACACCTGCAAAGTTCCGATACGGCAGCGCTGCACGCTGACGCTCGCCTCTTCGGTCACACACAGCGTCAATGAATCACTCTCGAAGCCGTCGATGCTAACCCTGGAATGATCAGCCGTTTTAACCCGGCTCAGGGCCGGCAGTTCGAGATATATCGTCGGCACGTTACGGGTGAGGCTGATCACTAACCCGCTGTCGGTCGCGAGGATACGCGCGCAGCTCGTGTCTTCCACGGCAAACAGGCCGTGCTCACTCCGAAGAATCCGGACGTCGACGCTCCGGCCTTCAAACGATTCTGCGCGCAGGATAATTACCGACGTCTTTGCGGGCACATTTTGCACGACGTAGCCGAAATAGGGATCCCTGTCCTGCGGATTTTTATCTAACGCGCCGAGTCGTATCGCATTATAGCACATGCCGACAAGAAGATATGCCGCCGCTACCGTGAAGATTATATTGGATGTCTTCATAACTGTTTGATATTAAATTGTTCGTAATACTTTGTAACCTCCTCGAAACTGATGTCCAGCATGCGGATTGTCCGGACAAAGGCAGGCAGTTCCGTGTCAAAGAACTGTTGCTTACGCCATTCGCGGATGGTGGCCGGAGCATCTTCGCCGGCAAAATAGCCGATTCCGCGCTTGTTGAAGATAATACCCTGCTGCTGAAGGTAGTCATACGTCCGCATGACCGTGTTCGGATTCACCTCCAGTCTGACTGCAAGTTCGCGGATAGAGATAATCTTCTCTCCCGCAGGCCATTTCTCCGAAAGAATATGGTCACACACATAATCTGCAATCTGCAGATAAATTGCCTGTTTTTCCTTAAATTCCATCACACTTCCCTTTCCTTCAATTTGAAATACAGGACAATCCAGCAAAGCGGAGCAATGAAATACCACGAATGGCTGAAAAACGTCTCCACCTGAACCCATTCCCATATCCCCGCCTCACTTTTGAACATAAGGCTGTCAAATTCAACATTCTTAATCTCGTCCCGGATGATAAGCGGGTATATCAGTTTGATCAGTCCCTGAAAAAGCCCGAACAGGATGGCCAGCACCGCCCCTGTCTTGACAATGCTGATTTTTCCGAACATGAACGAGCCAAGTACAAACATGGAAATCATTGTGACAATGAGATATACAAGTTCAAAATCCAGATACGTAACAAAAGACACATAATCCGTATCAAACTTCGTGTTGTACAGCCATATCGAAAAAGCGTCGCACACGGAAAAAAGCGTAAAGCAAGCCGCCGGAAAAAGTATCATCGTATAAGAAAATGCCGCCGTCAGCCTCTCCGGCACGGAGACGGGCAACGAAAAATAAGACATTCCCTTATATTTCGACGCAATGTTTTCGAAAAACGTACCGCCGAATATGACGGGAAAGATGGCACACGAAATCACAAAAATAACCTCGCGCGAGCCGTTGCCGCTACCCAGGGAAGAAACGCTGTTCCAGTCAATAAAAAGCCAGTTCAGAAACGGAACAGACAATATCAGTACCAGCACGCTCCACCTGTAAAGGGTCGCGTTTTCCACATACTGCCGCTTCATGAGCAGCCCGTAGCGTTTAAAACAAAAAATCCGATTCATAGCAATGTGATTTTAAGCGTGAAACATTTGTTCAAAAGCCGGTTTGTTGGCCATGACAGCATTAAACAGAAGCTCCAGATTGACAGGCGTCGTCCGGTCGTCGCATGGCTTAACCACCTGATAACCCGAGATAGCCTCCTCGTAATACACTTCATTTCCCGTCAGTTCGAAAGCGGCGCCAAACGTCAGCTTCGCCGCGATTTCGCCGACGCCCTGATGGAGCGCGATCCGGCTGTCGTCCAGAATGATGACGGTATCAATCAATTTGTCCACATCGCGCACCTGATGCGTGGAAATGATGATGCACCGGTCGTCCGTCGCCGTCGCCGCTACCATGCGGCGAAACTGCGTCTTGGAAGGAATATCCAGCCCGTTGGTCGGTTCGTCGAGAATCAGTACGCGCGTATGGGCGGCCAGCGCGAAGGCAAGCACCGCCTTCTTCTTCTGCCCCAGCGAGAGCGAATGAAGGTGGTCGGACTTGTGCAACTGCATCTCGTCGAGGCAGACACCGAACTGTGTCATGTCAAACTTCGGGTAGTAGGGCGCATACAGATCGGCATAACACCCGATGCTCACCGACGGCGCATAAAATTCTTCGGGCACGAATATCACGTCGCAGAGCATTGACGGATTGCGTTTTCGTGATTCGAAGCTCATCATCCGGCATGTGCCCTTTTCCGGAAAGAGCATGCCTGTCATAATCTTCAGCAAAGTCGTTTTTCCCGCGCCGTTGCGTCCAAGCAAACCATAAATATGGCCGCTCTCCATCGTCAGGCTCAACCCGTCGAACAGCCGCGCACGCTTGCCGTAGCAAAATTTCAAATCTTCAATATGTATCATTATCCTGTAAAATTAGTGTACTATCCAAGTATTACGTCGCAAAGGAAAGACATTTTTTTGAAACGACAAAAAAAATGACACAAAAATCGAAAGAAAATTATTTTGCCTGCAGGCGCGTCAAAACGATCCGGCTTTTTATTTCGGGAATGAAATCGGAAACACGCAGTTTTTCAAAAGTATACGCATCGGCATACTCGCCGGCAATCGCCGGGAAGTCTTTTTCGGACGCAAGGAAGTAGCCCGACTGCGGCTTCTCGACAGCCAAATCGTGGAAACAGTTTCCCATATAAAAATTCATCCCGTACAGGTTGGGATAGCGGAGAAGATTGTTCACGACATACACGTTCGTGTCGTCCAGCGGGAAGTCGCGCCGTATCTCTTTCGCAAAAGGCCGGGACGAGCCTTCGCGATGGATGGTTCGCATGATCACGCCGTCGATAAACAGGTTAACCGTGAACATAAGGAAAATGGTAGAATACAGCATCTTGATATTATTCTTTTTCATCATCTGATAGCAAAGCGTAATCAGCGCCGCCAGCATCAGCGCAAGGACGGAAAGAGTAACGGCCGACGGCGACAGTGCCAGCGAAACCGCACGAATCGTCTCGAGAACAGATTCTTTCGAGAAACGGGGCGCCACGAGTCCGTAAATGTCCATCAGCCCGGTCTGATGCAGCGCGGCAAGCACAAGAACACACGCCGTCACCGTCGCCATCACGCATGCAAACGCGCGCATGACGCCCGAACGGCGTTCGACAAAGTGCAGGATATACTGCGATATAAACAGCGCGATGAACGGATAGGCCGGCATCAGATATACGCTCCGCTTGCTGCTGGGAAGGCAGTAGAAAAACACGATGCCTGCCGCCGCTACGAGGCTGAAAAGACGCACCTTGTCCATCGAAAGTATGCCATGCCGGCATTTCGACATCCACTGCTTCAGGGGGCCGGACGGCCTGGAGATTTTCAGGCCGAACAGCGAGATGAACAACAACAGCGTCCACGGAACAAAACCGGCCGCCAGCGTGAGAAGATTATACCAGGCGCCATTTTCATGCCCGAGCTGATAGTGAATGTCCGAAGATTCGAGATGAAAAAAGCGCCCGAAGTTTTCGGCCAGCGCCACGTTCAGAAAATCGTTCCCCCCGCGCTGCCACGCCTCAATATACCATACCGACGGCACGAGCACGGACGAAATCGCCACATAGGCCAGCGATTTGATTATCCGCGAATAGCTGTATTTGCGAAGCACAAGCAGGTATATGCCGAAGACGAGCAGCGGAAGGACCAGCCCGACGGGCCCCTTCGTCAGTATCGCGCCGCTCAGCAGAATCGGGATCTGGAGCGGCAGTCCCCGTATCTCCTGTTTGTCTTCCCAGCGGTACATCTGGAGCAGCCCGGTGACGATGAAGGCCGTGAGCAGCATGTCGACCCGCGCCGTGATGCCGGCGCGGTGTATTTCGACGCAGGTGAGCAGCAGCAGGGTCGTAATGAACGCTTCCTGAAAGCGTACGCGCCGCCCGAAAAACAGCAGCACGCACGTCAGCATCGCCATGTAAGCCAGCGCCGAGGGCAGGCGCGACGTAAACTCCGTCACATGGCCATTCGGCAGCGAAAAGACGGCCATCATCCAGTGCATCATCGGCGGCTTGTAGGCAAATTCGTTCGCATAGACTTTCGGCAGCGACCAGTCGCCGGTTTTGAGCATCGAAACGGCAACCGCAGCCTCGCGCGGCTCGCCCTTGGTCGAAAACCGGTTCGCCGCAGTCCACGGCAACACGGATATGAGGCAGAGCAGTATGACGGTGCTTACCGGTTTTTGCAGGTAAAGGTACTGAAGTGCTGAGGTTCGCATATTCTTGTCGTTTTGTTTTATCGGACTACAAATGAACGGTTTTTTATGGAATTATCAAAGGCGCGACCTGTACTTATTTTACGGGCAGGACTTCAATCCAGTATCCGTCAGGATCTTCGATGAAGTAAAGTCCCATTTCGGGGTTCTCGAAACAGATGCATCCGAGCCTCCGGTGGTGGGCGCGCACTTCGGCATAGTCGCCGGGGACGCGGACGCAGAGGTGAAATTCGCCCTCGCCCAGTTCGTAGGGCTGGGGATGGTCGCGCAGGCAGGTGAGTTCGAGCGAGAAACCGGTTGTGCCGTCGGTGAGGAAGGCGATTGCGAACGAGCCGTCGGGCGCCTGCTTGCGGCGGGCGATTTTCAGACCCAGGGCCGCGTCGTAGAAGGCGATGCTGCGTTCGAGGTCGGTGACGTTGAAGTTGCAGTGATCAAATCTGACATTCAGTTCCATTTTCTTTATTATTCATGATGTGGATTAAAATTCTATCTGCTGGCCGCGTGCGTTCCACGCGGTGAAGCGGCACCCGGCGCGCTCGGCGAAGGGCCGGAAGGCGGCGGCGGCGGCGTATTTCTGACCGAAGTGCATGGGGGCGAAGAGGCGGCAGGGGATGCGTTCGACAAACTGCATGGCGCCGCGCATGTAGTCGGGGCCGAGGGCGGGGTCGACGGGGAACATGGCGAGGTCGAGGCTGTCGACGGCCTGCCGTATGTCGTCGACTTCGCGCAGGAACCATTCTTCGCTCTGCCGGGCTTCGTCGGCGGTCGATTCTTCTTTCCAGTGCCAGTTGTTGAGGTCGCCGGCATGGAAGATGCGCCGCCCGGCCGTCTCGACGAGGAAGGAGACGCCGATGTCGGTAGAGCCGAAGGCGCTGACGGTGAGCAGTCCGTCGGACCATGTGTCGCCTTTCGCCAGAAAGAAGGCGCCGGCAGCGGCGGCCTGACGGTTTTGCAGTATGTCGTGCGAGAAGATGTAGCGAATGTCTGTCCGCAGCCGTTTCCATTCGAGCGTTTCCTTCCTGAAGTGGTCGGGATGTCCGTGCGAGGCAAGGACATAGATCGGTCCGGGGAAGGAAGCGAGGTGGAGCCGGACGAAGGCCTCGTCCGTGTCTCTGAAATAGTCGAAGATGACGGTCGCCGCCGGGCTTTCGACTGCAAAGCCGCTGTGAAAGAGATAGGTCAGTTTCATTTTTTGCCGTTCTAAAAGTAATACGGAGCAAAAATAATCATTTTCGGCCAAAGCGACGGCGCGCGGATGCAAAAAAGCATATCTTTGCGGGCTGCCGGCCGTGCGCGGCGCGGCGACATACATTAATATATTACAGGCTGCGGCGCCGGGGGCGAGGGGAGGAGCGAGCGAACCGCCGGACGGCGCGCGGCATAAACGGACAGAATGATGGATTATTACGAATTTAAGATGACGTACGGCGGCAACGGCGCGGCTGATGCCGGGGTAATTGGCGACGTGCTGGCCGCAGTGCTGGCGGAGATCGGTTTCGAGAGTTTTGTGGCGGACGAAGGGGGGATGAGGGCCTACATCCCGGCGCCGCTCTGCAGCGTCGAGGCGCTGGATGCGTGCCTGCAGGCGTTTCCGCTCGAAGGCGTGCGGATCGGTTACGACCGGACGCTGATCGAGGACAGGGACTGGAACGAGGTGTGGGAGCGCAATTATTTCCGCCCCGTCCGCATCGGCGACAAATGCCTGATCCGCGCGCCGTTTCATCCCGCCGGCGGCGAGGGGGTGATCGACATCGTGATTAACCCGAAAATGGCGTTCGGCACCGGGAACCACGAGACGACGCGCCTCATGATCGAAGCGATCCTTGCGCTCCCGATGGCGGGACGGGAGGTGCTCGACGCGGGCTGCGGTACCGCCGTGCTGGCCATCCTCGCCGCCCGGCGGGGCGCGGGGCGCGTGGTGGCGATCGACGTCGACGAATGGGCGTATGCCAACGCACTCGAAAACTGCGCGCTGAACGGCACGACCGGCATCCGGGTCGTACGCGGCGATGCGGCCGAAATCGCGCGCGCGGGCGCGTTCGACTATATCCTTGCCAACATCAACCGCAACGTTTTGCTGCACGACATCCGCCGCTACGCGATGGCCCTGAAGCGCGGCGGCAGTCTCTGCATGAGCGGTTTCTACGTCGGCGACACGGCGGCCGTCGACCGCGCGTGCCGTGAGCAGGGCCTTGCGATATGCGCCGTGGCCGAACGGAACGGCTGGGTAGCCGTCAGGGCCGAATGGACAGACGGGGCAGGCGGGGCGCCGTGACGCGCGAAAGGCGCACACCCGTTTTCGACACACGCGGAATGCCGGGACAGACTTTTCGATCTGTTCCGGCTTTTTTTTGTATACTGCACAGGGCACGGTTTTGTGTATTGAAACGAAACCTGTTTCCCCAAAGATCCCTTGGTAGCAGAGGGTGTTTCTCTCCGCTCCGCGCCCTTATTTTTCCTGCGAGTACAGGGGTAAAACCGGCAGAATAAGAGAAGAGAAGGAAGGGGATATATCGCAGGCTACTAAGGGGGCTTTCGGACACGAAAACATGCTGTGAAAAGTATAAACAGAATAACCGGAGACGTCCTTAACGCAATAAAGGATGTCCTTAACTCAATAAAGGACTCCCTTAATTCAATAAAGGATGTTCTTAACTCAATAAAGGACGTCCTTAATTCAATAAAGGATGTCCTTAACTCAATAAAGGACGTCCTTAACTCAATAAAGGACGTCCTTAACTCAATAAAGGACATCCTTAATTCAATAAAGGATGTCCTTAACTCAATAAAGGACGTCCTTAATGCAATAAAGGACGTCCTTAACTCAATAAAGGACGTCCTTAACTCAATTGAGGACGTCCTCAATTCAATTGGGGAAGTCCTCAACTCAATTGGGGAAGTCCTCAACTCAATTGAGGAAGTCCTCAACTCAATTGAGGAAGTCCTCAACTAAATTGGGGAAGTCCTCAATTCAATTGAGGAAGTCCTCAATTCAATTGGGGAAGTCCTCAATTCAATTGAGGACGACCTCAAAACGATTGAGGACGATCCCGGCGCAAGGGAGTAATATCATTAAATAAAACCATAACAGTCTGAAAGACAGAATCTGCATAACCGCAGGTCAACGACCTGCGGCAGGCAGCCCGCCCCATCCCTCTCTGCCTGGAAGGCAGGACATGGCAGCCCGGCGTTGCGTCCTGCCTTTCAGGTAGCAGATTCGGCGCGCATTCTTTCTCCGCAGGTCGTCGACCTGCGGTTATGAAAATCTAACCTTTCAGGTTGCGACGGCTTCATTTAATGACATTGCACAACGGGGGACGACCTCGAAACGTCGGGGGACGACCTCCGCGCATAATCCGCGAAATGCAAATCGAAAGTCCGTCAGCCGGTTCGCTTTCACTTTCTCCTGTTTTTGATATTCTGCAAATTTTTTTTCGGCATTAAGCGTTTTATTAAGCCTTTTTTTAAGCACGGCGAAATATCTTTGGCCCCACTAAACTTAATAACTCAAATCATGAAACGTATCTGTGTAATTTTTTCTTTATCTGTTCTCCTTTTTTCGACTGCGAAGATGCACGCGCAGACGGACGGGGGAAAGCTGCTGTTCAACCATGTATTCGCTCCGTCGGAGGGCTACACCGCCCGTCCGGAGCGACAGTTCAGGCGCGAAATCTGTCTCAACGGCCGGTGGGATTTCCAGGCCGTGGCGCTTCCCGAGGGCTACCGGCAGGGACGCGACGCGGCGCCGGCGCTGACGGAGCCGGACGCGGCGAAGTGGGACGCCGTAAAAATCAAAATCCCTTCGCCCTGGAACATTAACGCCTTCGCCAACCGCGACCTCGAAGGCCCCGACCATCGCAACTATCCGTCCTATCCGGCGGCGTGGGAGGGCGTGCGGATGGCGTGGATGCGACGGTCGGTCGACGTGCCCGCCGCGTGGGAGGGCGAGAAGATTGTGCTGCATTTCGAGGCCGTGGCCGGATTTGCGGAGGTGTATGTGAACGGACGGAAGGTGGGCGAAAACTTCGACCTTTTCCTCCCCTTCGATGCCGACGTGACGGACGCGGTGCGGGCGGGCGAGCGGGCGGAAATCCTCGTCGGCGTGCGCAGTCAGGCGCTTTTTGAAGACCGTTCGACGCTGGGGCGGCGCGTCGTGCCGGCCGGCTCGATGTGGGGATACCTTGTCAACGGCATCTGGCAGGACGTTTATCTGCTGGCGATGCCGCGCGTCAACATCAGCGACGTGTATGTCCGGCCGCTGGTCGGCGAGGGCGTGCTGGAGCTTGACATTGAGGTGGAAAACACGACCGGCGGGGTGGTGGAGCGCGTGCTCGCGGGCGATGTGCGGGCATGGCTGAACCGCGCGGGGACGGACGTGCTGTCGGCGCCCGTGCCCGACTGGGATCTTGATGCCCGCGCGACGCTCGACGTGCCCGCACGCACGCTGCGGCTCGCCCCCGGCGTGACGCGGACGACCGTCAGGGTGGCCGTCGACGGCAGGCTGAACGAATGGACGCCTGCCCGGCCGAACCTTTACGGTCTCACGCTGAGCCTGGCGAACGGAAAAGTGGCGGCGGACGTGCGCTACGAGCGCTTCGGCTGGCGCGAATGGACTTTCGAGGGTACAAAACTGTTATTGAACGGAAAGGAAATACAGCTCAAGGGCGACTCGTGGCATTTCATGGGCGTGCCGCAGTTGACGCGGCGCTACGCATGGGCATGGTTCACCGCCCTGCGCGATGCGAACGCCAACGCGGTGCGATTCCACGCCCAGGTTTATCCGCGCTTCTACATGGACGTGGCCGACGAGATGGGCATCTGCGTGCTGGCCGAGACCGCGAACTGGGCGAGCGACGGGGGGCCGAAACTGGACTCTCCCCTCTTCTGGGAAAACTCCAAGTCGCACCTGCGACGCATGGTTTTGCGCGACCGCAACCATCCGTCGATCTTCGGCTGGAGCATCAGCAACGAAAACAAGCCGGTGATTCTGCACGTCTTCAATCGCCCCGAATGGCTTCCCCTTCAAACGCAGGCGTGGGCCGACTGGCTGGCCATCGTGAAGGAAAATGACCCGACGCGGCCCTGGGTCACGGCCGACGGCGAGGACGATGGCGACGGCATCCTGCCCGCCACGATGGGACACTATGGCGACGCGGGGGCGATGAAGCGCTGGATCGCGATCGGAAAGCCCTGGGGCATCGGCGAGCACAGCATGGCTTACTACGGCACGCCCGAACAGGTGGCGCGCTACAACGGCGAGCGGGCATACGAGTCCCAGCAGGGGCGGATGGAAGGCCTTGCGCGCGAATGTTACGATCTGATTGCGCAGCAGCGCGCGGGCGGCGCGTCGTACGTCTCGGTCTTCAACATCGCGTGGTACGCCCTGCAGCCCCTCGCGTTCGGCAAGCGTGACGAGACCGTCGCCCCGACGCTCGACGACGGCATACACTTCGCCGCCTATCGCGAGGGCGTGCCCGGCGTGCAGCCCGAAAGGATGGGGCCTTACAGCTCGACGTTCAACCCCGGCTACGACCCCTCGCTGCCGCTCTACCGCACCTGGCCGATGTTCGACGCCATCCGTGCGGCCAACGCGGGCGAGGCGCCGGCCTGGAGCGAATGGGCGACGATGCCCGGCCTGCAGGCGGCGGACAGTCCGCTTCCGGCGAAGACGTACGGCGAAATCCTCTTTGTCGGCGACGGCGCGAGCGCGCTCAAAGACCTGATGCAGCGCCACGGCATCATCTTCGACCGTAGCGTCCGCGACGCGAAACGTGCGCTCATACTGATTGACGGAAATTATTCCCTGACGGAAAAAGACGCCGCCGGGCTGAAACGCGACCTGCGTCGCGGCGCCGACGTCTGGCTCTGGTCGCCCACGCCCGCAACCCTCGACGCGTATCGCGACATCCTGCCCGGCGCGCCCGTGCTCGAGCCAAGGGCGGCCTCTTCCTTCATTCCCGTACGCAAATCGTGGATGGCGGCGATGGTCAACTCCGACTTTTACTTCAGTGAAGTGCAGAACGGCGACGCTTCGACCTACGGCATGACCGGCCGCTTCGTGAGCGAGGGCGACGTCCTGCTGCGCGCGTGCAACACCAACTGGCGCGCATGGAACAAGCGGCCGGAAGAATTGAAGACCGCCGCCGTCGTCCGCAGCGAACGCGAAGCGAAAGGGCCGGACGCCATGTTCGTGAGATACGCCGCGGACGGAAACACGTTTTACGTCAGCACGCTCGACGATTTCGGCAGCACCGAGAAGGGCTACCGCACGCTGGCAAAGCTCATCGCCGCCGCCGGCATCCCCGTGCGCGGCAAAACGCTCTCCGAATCGCTGATCGACGCCCGGGGATACGTGGATATGAACAATCTCTTCGCCCGGAGCGTGAACAATCGCCGCGAATATACGCTGTGGATCTTCAGTCCGCGTCCCCTCGACAACCTTTTGATCGAGCCCGACATACCGAAGCTCGACCTCATTCTCCCGGCCGAAGGCATCACGCTCCGGCTGAACGGCGCGGCGTGCGAATCCACCCGTACCCTTCCCCTGAAACAGGGCTGGAACCGGCTGTCGTTTTTACTCCCCGCTCAAACTGTTCCGCAAAAAGTCCGGCTCGTCTGCGAAAATAATGCTACATTTGTCAGTCAGTTGCAGACATCGCTGCAAAACCCGGATGAATAAAGAAATAACTGTTCACGCTATACATTATATATAATGAAAAAGTACATGTTTCTCAGTCTCGCCGTGCTCCTTTCCTGTTCGACCGGGAAGGAGCCGGCCTCCGTCGCGGTCGACACCCGCGCGGTCGTAGCAAACCCGATGAACCTGAACTACCGGTTCCAGTTCGACGAACCCGGCTGGCGCGAGGCGGCCGATCCCGTATGCGAATACTTCAAGGGGAAATATTACCTCTTCGCCTCCAAATCGGGCGGCTACTGGAGCTCGCCCGACCTGAAGCGCTGGGAATTTATCGCCTCAAAAAGGATCGAAACAATCGAAAACTATGCGCCCACAATCCTCGTCGTCGGCGACACGCTCTATTTCATGGCCTCGTGGGAGCCTGTCAAAATCTACAAGACCGCAAACCCCGACCGCGACGACAACTGGGAACGGGTCAACAGCAAATTCCACTTCAATGCCGAAGGTTCGCAGGATCCGGCCTTCTATCGCGACGACGACGGGCGGGTCTACATGTACTGGGGATGCTCGAACATTCACCCCATCTACGGCGTCGAAATCGACCCGGCAGATGGCTTTGCCACCGTGGGCGACGCCGTGGCGCTGATTGAGCATCACTCCGACCTGTACGGCTGGGAATCGACCGGCGAAAACAACGAGCGGAACCGCGACGGATGGAACGAAGGGCCGTGCATGATCAAGCGCGGCGGGAAATACTACCTCCAGTACGCCGCTCCCGGCACCGAATTTCGCGTCTACGCCGACGGAGCCTACGTGGGCGACACGCCGCTCGGCCCCTTCACCTACCTCGAGAGCAACCCCGTCTCCTTCAAAGCCGGGGGCTTCGCTGGCGGCGCCGGACACGGGCACACGTTCCTCGACCGCTACGGCAATTACTGGCACGTCGCCACCATCAAAATATCGCAGCGCCACATGTTCGAACGGCGTCTGGGACTCTTCCCTCTCTACTTCACCGACGACGGCATCCCCGCCACGCAGACGGTCTGGACCGACTACCCGTTCGTCATCCCCGACGGGAAGGTGGATTTCAGCGCCGACGACCGCTCGACCGGCTGGAACCTTCTGTCGTTCCGCAAGCCCGTCTCGGCCTCATCCGAACTCCCGGACTTCCCGGCCGCCAGCGCGCTGAACGAAGAGATCGAAAACTGGTGGTCGGCCGCCACCGGCAGTCCGGGTGAATGGCTCCGCGTCGACTTGAACGCCCCCATGACCGTCCGCGCGCTGCAAATAAACTTTGCCGACCAGGACTTCACGATTCGCGCGCCGCACGAACCGTTCGCTTACCAGTACCTCGTCGAATCCTCCCTCGACGGCGTCGACTGGGAGACCCTCGCCGACAAAAGCCTCAACACCCGCGACGCCGTGCACGAACTGATCGTGCTCGACGCCCCCGTCAAAGCCCGATACCTGAAGATCACAAACAAACGGGACCTGCCCGGCAAGTTCTCGCTTTACGGCTTCCGCGTCTTCGGCGAAGGCAACGGCAAACGGCCCGCAAAAGTAACCTCCGTCCGCGTCACCCGCAACCCCGACGACCGCCGCCGGTACTCGCTGACCTGGAACAGACAGGAGAACGCCACCGGATACATCGTCCGCACCGGCATAAACCGGGAGCAGTTATTAAACGCCGTCATGGTCTACGACAACCGCTACGAAGGCGGATTTTTCAACCGCGATTCCCGGTATTACTTCTCGGTCGAAGCGTTCAATGAAAACGGCGTCACCCGCGCCGGCGAGGTTTTTGAGGGCGAATGAACCAAAGGAACGAATGGATACGAAAATTTGATCGAAGATATGAGCATTCGTGATAAGCCCGTCGCATTTCCATTGCTAAGCAATCGGGAGATCGACGACAAAATGTACGATTACCTCCATTCTGCCGCGACAGATTTGGACAACGACGTCGGTTTTCTGACCGGCAGCGAGAATAGAAAGCATATCGAACGACTGTTCAAAAGTCCGGAATCATTTGAAAACGGAGAGGAAGTCAAGCTGAAAGTTTTGAATCTTATCGAAGTGTATTACCTGATAGCGGTAAAAAATAGTGACGTGAAGGCGCAGGACGCGCTGTCAGATCTGATTTATGGCTTTTACACTGCGATCAATTCCATGATTCTGGAAGAATCTTTGGTTTTCAGCTTTGAAAAAGACGGAAAGACGGATATCGACGATAAAAAATACGAAATGCTGGAGTTCTTTTACCGTAAAAACACCATTTCGTTTCGGAACGCTTTTCACGACGTTCTTAACGATGCACACATAGCGTACAGAGTGAACAATCAGAAAAGAATCATGCGGCTGTTTTTATCCTGTGGCAGGAAAGCCCGCATAGAGGAGATCGGCGAAAAATTAAGCAGCGATATTCTGGAAGTTTTATATCTCGAGACATATCTTGACACTTTCCTTTCCATACCGGAGCAATATCTGCATAAACGGTTGACTCAACAGCAGCTTCGGGATCTGGGAGAGGTATTACAATCCGCAAGAAACATAAGATATTTGTTTGATGACATATCTTTGTTTGGCATCCCGGCACAAATAAGCCGGATGTATGTAAAAATATATAAAGATGAAACTATTCTTCAGGGAATGTTGTCAGTCGATCTTCCTGTCGAAAACAGGCTTCATGCATTATTGAGATTAGCGACCATAGAAGAAAATCCGTTCAGCGTAGAAGCGAGTTTTTCAAGGATTATTGATACATTGGGCGGGGTAAAAGAAGAAAAAACAGTTATCTCTGCAGATGTTGAGAGCGAACTTGCAAAAGAAGGATTAAGATTGCTGGAAGCATTTGCCGAAGACGGTTTTTCTGCGACCAATGACAGCTACGCGAATGCTGTTGATGCGGAAATGCTTTTCACAGCCGCGGCGGTAGTGCTGCACGAAAAATATCCGGAAACAGATTTGATTGACTTTCTAAGTCAGCTCAAATTTACGTTTGTCAGGGACAATCATACGGAATTTATAGTCAACTACAGCGGCGGCGACGAATCCGAATATGTGCGGATCGCGATGAACGGCAATAAGGATTACATAGACTCCATAAAAGATTTTGTCGAAAGCATTTACAGGATAAACACAGGCAGAAGAGCAGACGGCAGTAATGCAAAGTTCAAGTCTGTCGCGAAAGGCCGTTCCGCCCTGATTAAGATAGTGAGAAGAACGCGCAGCGCACCGTAAAATATGAAAAAGCATGGATTGACAGTAATCAGGTTCCTGCTCATGCCGGCTAAATATTTTGCGGCTTTGCATGACAATTTTGACGCTTTCCAATATGAAAAGAGATTAAGAAGAGCACAGATATTAAAAACCGTCGCTTATTCTCTGGCCGCAGTAACCGCAATAACGGCAGTTGTTTTGATGCCTCCCGCCACAGGGTTGATTCCGATAGTTATTAAGGCGGTTGCGGTTCTTGCTTCCGGAGTTTTTTCATTACTGTTTTTCGGCGCCGTAGTGCATGGAATAAATAATTTTATTGAGAACTGCCGTTTAGAATCGAAACCGCTGATGTTTTCATTGCTTACAGATAGGGAACTGGATGAAAAACTGCAGGATTCTGTCAGTAATTTCCAAAACGTCGACCTGAATAAAGAAGTGTCTATTTTAGCGGATAGAAAAGATGAAATAATCTCTTTATTTAAAAAACCGCAGGCTTATTTGGGCGGGGTGATTCTTAAAGATAAGATGCAGAAACTCATAGAAACTTATTATCTGAGAGCAATAGCTATGGATAACCGTAGCGCTCAGGACGCGCTTTTAGAACTGATATATGATCTTTACCGGAGCATAGATTCTTTAGCTTTGCAGGAATCTATGCTTTTTACAACAGAGAGCGAAGGGGAGAGTTCTGTTGATGATAAGAAATATGAAACTCTAAAGTTCTTTTATACGCTGAATTCGGTTGTTTTTAAAGATAAGTATGATCTGCAGAATTTGATCCACAGAATCAATAATCAAAAAAGGCTTTTGAAGTTTTTATTTTCAAGCAAGAGGTTTGCAGCGAATGACGAGTACCTTAAGTTGACTGACGATATTGAAAAACAGATATTTTTAGGTACATATTCAGAGACTCTTTCCTCCGTTCCGGATGTATATTTGCAGAAGATATTGACCGGGTTTCAGCTTGAAGAAGTGAAAAGCGCGGAACGGGATAATTTTGCCGCACAGTATCTGCTTTCTGATATCGCTAAAATGAATATTCCTAAAAATACAGGATATATCTACATAGGAGGTATAAACAAAGTTTTGCCGCTGCATAGCCTTTTTCTTAACAGAAATCTGCCGGCATCCTATAGATTGTATGCTTTACTGAAAATGTCGTCTTGGGAAGACAATCCATATTCCGTAACATCGCATAAGAAAAATCTGTTCTCAGAATTCGTCAATGAAAAAGTGGCTGCTGAAAGAAAAATAGAACTTGACAAATCGTTTAATGCAGAACTGGCATTAAAGGTGCTGGAAGACGCAACTGCGGTCGGCGCAGCCGGATACTCACATAGTGACAACTACCTTAATTCTTTGGAAGCGGGAATGCTTTTTACAGCCGCGGCGGTATTGCTGCACGAGAAATATCCTGCTATTGATATTGTCGAGTTTTTAAGTCAGCTCAAATTTACATTTGTCAGTAACAATAATACGGAATTTATAGTCAAATATAGCGGCGGCGACGAATCCGAATATGTACAGATCGCAATGGACAACAATAAGGATTACATAGACTCCATAAAAGATTTTGTCGAAAGCATTTACAGGAGAAACGCAGGCGGCAAAACAGATGGCAGTAATGCAAAGTTCAAGTCTGTCGCTAAAGGCCGTTCCGCCCTGATTAAGATAGTGAGAAAAACGCCCGGCATACTTTTAGCAACCGGAACTATTGCCCTGATGACTTTATTTTCCGGCATAACTCCTGCAAGCACAGCGTTCCTGCCACTTTAGAACAGGACGGAAATATTAAGTCTGAAATATTTGAAGATCCTTATTCAGACGCAAAAGCAGGCCGTATACCGTATAAAAACGGCAAGCTTGCCGTTACTCAACGGGAGGCTTGCCGTTGCCCGGCGACAGGCCTGTTATTTCGCCACGTCACGTCTGTGTGAATATTTCATTCATGATACGCCTGCACAGCCGTCATGACGCGCAGGAAATTGCCACCCCATATTTTGGCGAGATCTTCTTCGGAATAGCCTTTTTCGAGCAGTTTGACAGTGATCTGTATCAGGTCGTTGTCAGCCTGGCAGCCGCGTATGCCGCCTCCGCCGTCGAAGTCGGAGCCGATGCCGACGTGGTCGATTCCGGCCACTTTCACCATGTGGTCGATATGTTCGATGGCATGTACGATAGAAGCTTTGGCGCGATCCGCGTGTATATACATGTCGAGCAGGCATACCTGTGCCACGCCGCCGTTATGCGCCAGGGCGCGCAGTTGCTCGTCCGTCAGGTTGCGGTCGTGGTCGCACAGCGCTCTGGCCGAGGAATGCGAACAGATCACGGGCACGGATGTGAGCTTCATCACGTCCCAGAACGTGCTCTCGCCGGCATGTGAGAGGTCGACCATGATGCCGAGGCGGTTCATCTCGCGCACGACCTCTTCGCCGAAGGGGCTGAGGCCGTTCCATTCCTTGAGGGTGCGGGTAGACGTGTCGCAGATGTCGTTGTCGTACGAGTGGCAAAGCGTCATGTAGAGCACGCCCATCGCCTTGAATTTCGTCAGGTTGGCGATGTCGCGACCGATGCCGTAACCGTTTTCGATGCCGATGAAGACCGTTTTCCGGCCTTCCCTTTTGATGCGCGCAAAGTCTTCGGACGTCCGCGCGATGGCGCAGAGGTCACGGTGCGTTTCGACCTCGCGGTGAATGTTTTCGATGATGTCCGTGACGCGCTCCACGGCCTTTTGCAGCGAGGCGTCGTCGCGTTCGCCCTGCCCGATGTATGCGGCGAGGAAGACGCCGTCGAGCATCCCTTCCTCCATCTTCGGCAGGTTGACGCGGTTGCGCTCGCGGTCGGCGAAGCTGTATCCGGGGCGTCCGAACCAGAAGGGCGTGTCGGTATGCGTGTCGAGCGACAGGATGCGTCCGTGTATCTCTCTGGCATGGCGGAAGGTGCGCGCCCGGTCGGTCAGGAAGCGGAAGAGTTTCAGCATGGTCGTGTCGTCGCCCGCCACGATTGCCTCCGGGTGCCACTGCACGGCGAGGACGGGATATTCGGGCCAGGCCTCGATCGCTTCGACCACGCTGTCGGGCGACCAGGCTACGGCGCGGAAGCCCGGCGCCACGTCCTTGACGGCCTGATGATGAAACGTGTTCACGCCGTGCTCGCCCTCGCCGATGACGCCGGCAAGCTGCGACTGCGGAACGACGGACACTTTGTGAGAGGCATACCGGCCGGGCATCTTCTGCACGTGTTTCACCAGCGTCGCCCCGTCGCGCTGCGAGGGCAGATCCTGATAGAGCGTTCCGCCAAAGGCTACGTTGATAAGCTGTTCGCCGCGGCAGATGCCCAGTATGGGCACGTTGCGGTCGGAGGCGAGCTTGATCAGCTTGAGGTCATACACGTCCCGTTCGGGGTCGACCGCGCCCAGTTGCTGGCGGGGATTCTCGCCGTACCACTGCGGATCGACGTCTTCGCCGCCCGTCATCACCAGTCCGTCAAGGCCGGCCACAATGTCGCGCAGCACGGCCCCGTCCGTCGTGACGGGTATCAGCACCGGGGCGCCGCCGGCCTTCAGGATGGCGTTAATGTAAGTGGCTTTGAGGAGGGAGGCCGTTTCGTTCTGACTGACCGACAGGCCGATGAGCGGACGGCGGACACGCAGGTCGACGTCGCACGAATCGACCCCGGCATTGAAGCGCTCCACCGCCGTGGCAGGGACGGCATCTCTGCTGCGTCCCTGCGACTGGGCGGATGGCGCCTGCGTCTGCCGGTTCTGCGCCTGCGCAAACTGACACAGGACACAGGCGAATATGAAACAAATAAATGTTCTCATAGATTATAATTGCGGATATGGGGGAGGGGGCAATGCAGACTGCGCTGCACGCGTTTACGGCCTGTAATTTTTCCGCATGGAGACTTGCGTTTCGGTGGGAAAGTCGGCGGGCACGTTCTGCGTCACCTTGCCCGTGGCAGCCCACTCGGCGCCGCGAAGCAGCAGCACCTGAAAGCCCGTGCACTGCATGGCCGGGTTGTCGTCGACGGTCGGGCCGGCGTGTCCGAGCATGGTGTGGAAGATGCGCCCTTCACCATAGCGGACGGTGAAGACGAGCGGTTCTTCGCGTCCCGAACCGTTGGTGGCAGGGTCGGAATATGCGGTGCAGAGCAGGGCGTCGATGTCTCCCGGGCCGCGCATGCGGTCGTACAGTTCGTCCTGCGCGTGGCGCCATTTGGCGGGCAGTCCTTTCATGACCGGATGATCCTGGCTGCGGCCGTTCAGTACGTACTCGTGCTGCCGTCCGTGCGAGCCGCCGTTGCCGGGCGAGGTGTCACGGACGAGCTGGCCGTCTTTCCAGTAGACCCACGGGCCGGACTTTTCGTTGCGGCCGCCCCATCCGCCGAGGGCGCAGATGCGGTTAAATTCCTCCCAGTTGGTGAAGGAGTTGTCGGCTGCGTGATAGATGATGACGCCGCCGCCGCCGTTGACAAATTCGAGGAAGCGGCGGTTCGTTTCTTCGGGCCACGCGTCGCCGTTGTAGTCGACGATGACCAGTTTGTAGGGCTTGAAGTCGAGCACGAATCCGGACATGTCTCCGCCTTTGGCCGGCGAGACGGCAAAGTCGACGGCAAAAAGCCCCGAATTTTCCAGAATCTGCTTGATTACGACATGACTGACCGCCCAGTTGTGATTGTTCTGACCGGTGATCAGTAACGCTTTTACCGGCTGCTGTGCCGATAGGCAGGTGACGAACAGCGCTGCTGCGAGCAGTGCGAGAATTTTGTTTGATAATCGTTTCATAGGTATAAAATTTTAACTTTTGAAGCAAAGGTACCGGTTTTCGTCAAAAAAACAATAACTTTGTGCGTTTATTTCTGCAATATGAACTGCTTTTCAAGACGAATACTATATATCCTGCTGATATTAAGTCATGCGGCGTTCCTTTGCGCGCAGGACTGGAGGGAGACGACGAAGGAACTGATCTATGCTCCGCGATATTTCGGGCCGAATGCGTTCCGGCTGCCCGAGCTGCTGAGCGGGGGCGTGCCGGCGCGCTGGGAGGTGGAAGTCCGCGGAGAGTCGCACGTTTACTCCGGCGACAGGGCGAAAGACGTGTATGCGCGTCTGTTTATCCCGGTCGTGAAGGGACGCGTAGGCGTCGAGCTGTGTGGCGTCATCGTCGAAGACTACCGTATGACGCGCGAGACGGCGGACGAGAGGCATGCCTACGCGACGGAATCGCCCATCACGTGCTACGGCGATTTGATGGTGAACACGTGGTTTCAGCTTCTCAGGAGCGACCGGTGGCTGGACGTCGTCGTGGATACGCATCTCAAGACGGCGAGCGGGAGCCGGCTCTGCGACGCGCGGTATACCGACGCGGCGGGATACGGTTTCAACCTGACGCTGGGGAAGCTGCTCTACCGCAATGCGGCGCAGACGTTCGCCCTGCGCATGCAGGGGATGGCGGGCTTCTACTGCTGGATGACGAACGACATGGTGCACCGGCAGAATGACGCGCTGCTCTATGCCGCAGGCGGGAGCGCGACGTACCGCGGCGTTTCGCTTGCAGTCGATTATACCGGTTTGAGAGGTTATGAGAATAATGGCGACCGGCCCGCGATGGTGAACATGAAGCTCAATTTCGAATATAAGGGGAACGCCCTGTCGCTGCGATACCGGCACGGGATGAAAGATGCGCTGTATGAGACGTATTCGGTAGCGCTTGTCAGGTATTTCTGACGTGGCTAGGTTCGACAGCGCGGCAAAGCGTCCTCTACGACAATCCCTTACTGCCACTTCCGCGACCGGGAGAGGGGCGAAGTCCGATTCTTCCTTCAGGTGATTCAGGATTCAGGAAAGGCCGCCTTTCCCGAGCGGGAAAGACACCCTTTCCCGAGCAGGAAAGACCGCCTTTCCCGAGCGGGAAAGGCACCCTTTCCCGAGTTGGCAAGACCGCCTTTCCCGGGCGGGCAACACACCTTTGCCCGAGCGGGCAACATACCCTTGCCCGGGCGGGCAACACACCCTTGCCGGTGTTTAGGGGATGACTAATTATCTACATCACAATAGATCAATATCTGCCTGAAGGCGGCGCATTGCGTCGTCCGCTCACGTGCCTCTTCCAGCATGGTGCGGACGGCGGCGGCGGACTGCGAGCGTTCTATTTTGAGGACGATGTGCCGCACGTAGAGGGTCTGAACCCTGCCGACGGGCGGAGCGAACGGCCCGTGGACAGCCACGCCGGGCGTGCCTTCCAGATGACGCGCGC